>JBCDFE010000029.1:0-26106 GCA_039178745.1 Bacteroidota bacterium
GACACAGGCACAGTATGGCCGAGGATGTCAATATTTAAAGCAGTCGATCAAATATGTCTTACGCCCTCGAAGAACTGGAGCGTCTGGGAATAACCACACCAGACAAGCTCAGTGCAGCATCTAAAAGAGCCTTGGCTTGGCCAAAACTCAGCAATGAATGGTTTGGTGAATTCGAAGTCTTTGACCTGAAAGGGGACCTGGCCTATGAGGAGGGAGTGGTTAGGCGAGATCCTAGTGCGATCATTCAGGTTGATGGACTTTACTACGTATGGTATTCGCGTAGCACTGGACCAACGGATGGTTTTGCAGGGGATATCGAAACAGAGAAGGTATTCCCATGGGATAGATGCGACATCTGGTATGCCACATCCAAAGACGGCTGGACCTGGAAGGAACAGGGGCCTGCCGTTTTGCGCGGTGAATCTGGAGAATATGACGACAGGTCGGTTTTTACCGTTGAAATCTTCGTGCATGAAGAGAGGTACTACCTCGTCTATCAAACAGTAAAAAGCCCTTACACCGTCAGGGTTAAAAACGAAGTGGGTATAGCTTGGTCCGATTCGGTGACCGGCCCCTGGACTAAAAATAGAAGTCCGATCCTTAGCCCTGCAGGTAACGGCGTTTGGAAGGGAGAAGAAGACAATCGATTTCAGGTGATCAATAAAGGAGATTTCGATAGCCATAAGGTCCATGATCCTTGTATCCTGCCTTTCGAAGGGAAGTTCTATCTCTATTACAAGGGCGAGCAAATGGGGGAGGAGATAACCTGGGGCGGCCGACAAATACGTCACGGACTGGCCATAGCTGATCACCCTCTGGGGCCGTACGAAAAGTCGCCCTATAATCCGATCAGCAATAGTGGACACGAAATATGTGTATGGCCCTACCAAGGGGGAATTGCCTCTTTGATCACGACCGATGGTCCTGAGAAAAATACCCTCCAATGGGCTGAAGACGGCATCAATTTTGAAATACAGTCGGTGATCAAGTCGGCGCCACACGCTATTGGTCTGAACCGAAGTCTGGATGCAGACCGCGAGCCTTTTGCCATATTCGAATGGGGGCTGACCCATCAATATGCCAATGACGACTATCAATACATACGGCGTTTTCATGGTCGCCGCGTCAGCACCCACGTGGCCAAAGGCGAAAATGCGACCAGGTAGCAATCTTTCTTTCAGCTAAACGCCCATCCTATACTAAATTGATAGAAGCAACGGCTAGCTATCGTAAAAACGATCAGTAATCGACCTGCGGAAGTACAAATCAATAAGACTTTCGCTGGTGGATACATCCTAAAAAACCAAAACTTAAATTTGTACTCATGCCAGTTTTTCGTCTTTATCTATTTGCTGTTTTAATGCTGTTGAGCGGTTTTGCTCTTGCGCAGATTACTGTCGATATCAGCCCCGATTTTAAGCGCTCGGTAGGTGGTGTCGACTCCATGGACCGCTCTAAGTTTATTACTGTCCATGCCGACAATACGGAAAGCGATTGGGGAGGCAATAACTTCGGCACCAATGCCAACCTGAGAGACGAGTTTTTGAATGGGCTAGATGTGTATTTGGGAAGAAATACGGGTGGTGTCTCTTGGATTCTGAGTCAGGTCAACCAGGATGGTAGTCGCCCGGGGTATGCCAGCCCATCTCATCTGACTAGTATGGGCCAAAATGTGAGAAATAACTACGCCAACAGGACGCAAATACATCCCTACGAGCATAGAAACAGCCTGATTATTGCCGGCCAGCAACGGCCATTTTATCCAGATGGTACGCTAACCGGACAAGGTTGGGCACTGGCTAATGGCAATGCCACCGGCGAATATATGGGCCGATATGTCAATGAATTTTTTGGTGGGAACGGCCAGCCAAAACCCGATTTTATAGAGGTGATGAACGAGCCACTCTGGGAGTTTGTGACGGTAGAAAACTCGGCTACGCCCGCAGAGATTTTTGAGTTTCACAATGAAGTGGCCGATGCCATCAGAAGTCAGGGAGTCGATGTGCCCATTGGTGGCTACTGCACGGCATTTACTTTGTTTGAGCGCGATAACTTTCAGCGCTGGCATGACCGTTGGAAGCTATTTATAGATATGGCTGGTGAGAACATGGATTACTGGGCCTTGCACTTTTACGATTTCAACCTCATCGGTGGCCAGCGAATTTTGCGCCGGGGTGCCACGCTGGAAGCCACTTTCGATATGATCGAGCACTATTCGGCTATAACCTTAGACGAGGTTAAGCCCTTCCTCATTTCTGAATTTGGTGGCCGGGGTCATGACCTGGAAGCCAGCCTTTGGACGCCCGAACGGGACTGGTTATCTCTACAGTCGTTTTCGTCCATGTGGATGACCTTTATGGATCGGCCAAATCTCGTGCTCAAGACTATTCCATTTATCCCGATTAAAGCTGAATGGGGCACGCAAGGCGGTATTCCCTACAATTGGCGCTTAATGCGCAGGGCTAGTGAAATGCCTGGCGAAACAGGAGATCACTGGGTCTACACAGATATGGTCAAAATATTTGAGCTTTGGTCAGATGTACGCGGCAAGAGGGTAGAGACTAAGCCGACTGATCCAGATATACAATCAGACGCCTATGCCGATGGGAACAAGCTCTATGTAATCATAAACAACCTGGAAAACGAAACTAATGAAGTAGCACTCAATCTGGATGTGCCTACAGGGAATGCCCTGGCGGGTGTTGAGACCAAAAGTATGTTTGCTTTTGGTGGCTTGACTCAACTGCTGGAAGAGGGACATGATGAGTTGAATGCAATCACATTGAGGCCCAACGCAACCACGATAATTACCTACACTTTTGAGAATGAACTGGCGCTTGCTCAAACCTCGGAAGAGACGAAATATTATGCAGAAGAGCATCTGACGCCCATTGTCGGGCAGGGTGATGCGGTGTTCCACATAAACGCGGTAGACAAGCCCGAATTTGGTGAGGCCAGACTTCGGGTCGGTTTTGGTAGGGATCACGGAAAAAGTTTGCAGCCGATTGTAAAAGTCAATGGCTACGAAATTGCCGTGCCCGATGATCAGATGGGCTATGATCAACTGCCCAGACAGCGCTGGTTTGGCGTGAAGGAAATCACAGTTCCGCTGACTTACTTGCGGACTGATAATGAGGTTACCGTTACTTTTCCCGATGCGGGTGGCCACATAAGCAGTATGAGTTTGCGGGTTTTTGCCTGGAGTGCTCCACTGGTCAGACCTTCTGATGTGGCTGTTGGTGGACTGCTAGTGAGTCCGGCTAGTTCCCAAATTTTGGTCGGACAAGAGAAGCAACTGCTGTCGCATATCCTTCCGCTCGATGCAACCAATCACGAAGTAAGTTGGTCATCAAGCAATACCGATGTAGCTACAGTCGATCCCGTCACTGGGCTTGTGACTGGACAGGCTTTGGGTACAGCCACGATAACGGCAACTACAGCAGATGGTGGTTTTAGCGCCAGTGCCCAGGTAGAAGTGGTTCAGGTGATCAGCCCAACAGCGCCAACGGGTATGCAGTGCAATCCGGCTTATGAGGAATTGCAACCCGGTGAACAACTACAAATACTACTTGACTTTTTTCCCATCGACGCCCAAGCCGGGGAGATTGCCTGGTCTAGTAGTGACCCGACCGTTGCCGAGGTGGATGATAATGGATTAGTAACAACTGTTGGGCTGGGCAATACAGACATTATCGTAGAAGATTTGACCAATGGTCTTTCCGATACTACCGAAATACTGGGCTTTGCAAATTTTAGCAATGCGGTTTTTTGCGATCTGCTGCCCGAAGTGGTTCCCAGCCAAACGAGTTATGAAGTAGAGGTCGATTATACAGCCGTGGAGCCTTTTGACATAGCTGTAGAGCTCAAGGACGCCGAGAATAACTGGGTAGGTGAGGGGCAGGTTACCGTTCAGCCGGGTATAGGACGAGCCGAAATAACGGTGAATTGTGTGAGTACCTTAGACTGGACCACACCCGTTTTTCCCGAACCGGGGGAGGGTTACATCATGTACGCGTGGATGCGCGAGGTGGGTGGAAACTGGCAAACGAATATGGGCAATTGTGTACAGGGAGGCATCACCATAACCGAGGCAACTAGGGTCATAAATCCAGAGTTGGATAAGATGCACATTTTTCCCAATCCAAGTACCGGGCAGGTGACTATTAGTCTACCCGAATTGAATACAGATACCGAGTGGGCGGTACTCAATACCATGGGGCAGGAGCTGATTAGATCAAATATAAGCGGCCTGCAAACGGAGTTGAACCTATCTCAGTATCCTGCCGGCACTTATTACGTCCGCCTCGAAAATGCCGATGGCGTAGCTACCAGGCAGGTGGTGCTGGAGTAAGTTGTTGATCGAAAAAGATCAGACTTTTTTCCAAGTGCTCGATCCAGTATGGCCATTCGTGACTACCACTGAATTCTTGGTAGTCATGGGCTATTCCCTCATGGGTTAGCTGCTGGTGTAGCAGTTGGTTTGCCTGGAGTAGGGTGTCGCTGGTGCCACAATCGAACCGAAGTTTTGGATAATTTCCATTGAGCTTTTGCCATATACTGAAGACATCGCCACTGGTATCTTCAATTTGATAGGTACTTAGCGGTTCGTTGACGAACTGACTCATCTGATGGAATGCAGTGATGGAGCTGTGGGCAGAAACGGCCTTGAATTTTTCTGGATGCATACCGCCGAGCATAAGTGCGCCGAACCCTCCCATGGATAAGCCACCGATGCATAATGGAGAATTGGGGCCGGCCTGAGGTATAAGCTCCCTTACGGCCTTGGGTACATCGTCTACTATCCAGCTGGCGAAGTCTTTTTGATGGTGTGCTAAGTAAGCCGACCCATCTCCCCAAAGACCGTCTGAGGGCATAGCTAAAATGGCCGGTCGGATTTCTCCTGCCGCAATCAGGCGATTTGCCGTATGGTGGGCACCTCCTTTGAAAGCCCAGATCCAGGCACTGCCGTAAACACCGTGTAGCAGAATGTAAATTGGTAAATTGCTTAGTGTTTCGTCCGGTGGTACGTAAACGCAGATGTCTCCACGACCCAATAGATTGGATGTTTTGACGGTAATGAACCTCAAATTGCCCAATTCGAATTCCGCATCTGAAAGTTCGGTGGTTCTAAAGCTGCTCTTTTTCATGAATCGAATACGATTACACCTTTAGCATTCTTTCCGGCCAGCATATCAGCTATGGCTGTATCGATATGATCGAGTGGGTAAGTGGCTGTGACTAAATCATCTAATTGCAACTTGCCAGCTGCATTGAGGGCCATTATTTTAGGAAAATCTATAGCTGGTCTGCACTTTCCATATAGTGGGTTGATGTAGATTTTATCCCATTCGAAAAGCCGCATATCTATGGTGATGTCTTGTTCTATGCCACTAACTTGTACAGCCGTTCCGGCATCTCTTATCATAGCTAGAGGAGCTGCCCCCAGTGCTGGTATGGCTGTGCACTCAAATGCATAATCTGAGCCCCGACCGCCCAACATGGATTTAAGCTGACGAGCAGCCGCCAGCAGACCCACATCATCAGGGCTGGCCAGAATGGTATCGGTGGCGCCAAATTGACGCGCCAGCTCTAGTTTGTGTGGATTGATGTCGATGGCTACGATTCGAGTAGCTCCAGCCAGCTGGCAGGCTTGTATAACGTTTAAACCGACGCCACCACAACCGAGTACGGCAGCCGAGCTACCCGCTTGCAACTTGGCGGCGTGAATAACAGAACCATAGCCTGTCATGACCCCACAGCTGACGATGGCAGCAGTCGGGAACTGAAACTGCTCTTGCTCAATTTTTACCAGAGCACTCGCTTTGACCAAGGCGTATTCACTGAGGGTGCCCAGGTTAAAGGATCTCTCGATGGGTTTGCCTCTCCATCGAGTACTTTCCAACTGGGCATGACCAGGAGTATAACCATTTCCACCAGCCACCACGGGTGAATTTTCTTCGCATAAATGCTGGTTGCCAAGCTGGCACTGAAAGCAACTCAGACAGGGGGTGGCCCAATTCAGAATGACGGCATCACCTATTTCGTAAGCTGAAACCTGGCTTCCTAAAGCGTGGATAATGCCAGCGCCTTCGTGCCCCATCACAACGGGTTTTCCCCAGGATAGACTGTCGTAGTCAGTATGGCAGATTCCCGCAGCTTTCATTTTCACAATGACTTCGTCCGGAGCCGGGGGGGACAGCGAAACCTCTTCTATGGAGAGGTCTCCCTGGCCTAGTCCTATTGCGCTAAGTGATGTCATAAGGTAGTTCGTGAAGGCGTGATTGCAAGTTTCTTGGGATGTAGGGGAACGGAAATATCGGCGAGCAATGCTTTGTCAACTATATGTTCGGCTTGCAACAGTCGGCTACCGACTACATAGGCTTTCCCATCATTGATGGCATCTACAGCCAGCAATTTCTCATCTTCGAAATACCAGACAGAAATCTTATCTGGCCCTTCTGTTTGAGGCTCGTGCCGTACCAGGGTTTCATTATAGCCATATTGAAGTCCTACCATTTGTAGTTTGACCTCGTACTGATCAGACCAGAACCAAGGTATGCTATCATAAGCTAGATCTCGACCCGTCAGATGGCATGCGACCACTTTCGCCTGGTCTACGGCATTTTGCACAGATTCTATGCGCAGCTTTTTTCCGTACCGCTGGTGATCGCACAGGGCGCAATCGCCAATTCCGTAGATGTTGGGATCACTGGTCTGGCAGTATTTATTGACCTCTAGTCCGTCGGAGGTGTTTAGTCCGGCTTGGGCTGCGAGGCCGACTGCGGGATATACACCAACGCCCAGCACGATAAGGTCAAAGCTGTAGGTACTTCCATCGGAACACTCAACGATCTGTTTATCTCCATTTTCTGTGATGGATGCCACGGTATGATTGAGCAGGATATTCACGCCGCGACTTCGGTGAAGCTGGAGAAAATAATCAGCTATGTATGGAGATGTGACCCGACCAAGGAGGTTGTTTTCTCGCTCGAATAAGGTAACCTTAGCCTCTTTTTGACGAATGGCTGCAGCCACTTCTAAACCAATGTATCCGCCGCCTATGATACCGACCTGCGGAAGTCCCGACCGATCTAACTCCTGAAGGATTTGATGGGCGTGGGCTGCAGTACGCAATGGAATCACTTTTGCATTGCCCTGGAGTCCGGGAATGGGCGGAAGGATGGGCTCAGCACCCGTAGCGATGACCAGCTTGTCGTAGGGTAATTCTTCCTTACTTTTCAGTACGATATGCTTTCGAGCTCTGTCAATACTTGCCACGCACTCGCCCAGCCTCAGGTCTATATTAGTTTCGGCATAGCTCTCAGCGGCCTTGAGTGGCTTGTCGTCGGTTTTCTTGTTGCCTAATAGATATGACTTTGACAAAGGTGGCCTATGATAAGGTAGCTGAGCTTGTGCATCGATCAGTACGATTGGCCCGTTCCAGCCTGCCTGCCGCAGGGAAAAGGCACAATTTACCCCAGCGTGGCTGGCTCCTATAATGACGCAATTGGCTGATGAACTCATGCTATTTGTCATTAGGTCTGAGGAATTTGAAAGACGAACCCATCTAGCTGATCGCTGATGGGAATCTGGCAGCCGAGTCGGCTGTATGGTGTAGTTGCCTCTTCGAACTCCAGCATGTCTTGCTCCAGCTCTGATGCGGGATCTAGTTTTTTGTACTGATCCGGCTGTAGATGCACATGGCAGGTAGCGCAAGAGCATACGCCGCCACAATCTCCATTGATGCCTTTAATGTTGTTGTTGACAGCCAACTCCATGATTGAGCCCCCGGAAGCTTCGATGGTTATGGTTTCTTGATCTGAGGTGATGAAGGTTATTTTTGCCATGTTTGAAATATCTATGATTTAGGGTGAAAGCGGACGGTCATCTTCTCGTATCCGACTTTGCGCTCGAAGCCTTTCCAGGGCTCGATTTTCTCTTCGTAATCGATGATTTCGATCTGCTCGACCATCTGGGGCAATACGTGCAGCATGCCACGCAAAATGGCCCTGGCGTGATGTGCACCCAGGCACTTATGGACGCCGAAGCCGAAGCTGAGGTGCGGATTGACCTTGCGGTCCAGCTTCACCTCATGCGGGTCTTCGAACACGTTTTCGTCTCGGTTGGCAGATGCCCAGCATAGGGATATGCGCGCATTCTGAGCTACGGCATGGCCACATACTTCGGTATCTTCTGTAGCTACTCTGCCCATTTGTGTAAGGGGAGCGAAGTAGCGAACCAGCTCTTCTACAGCTGAGTTGATCATATCTGGCTTTGATCGCAAGCGAGTTATAGCTTCAGGATGTGCAGCCAAATAGGCTAGACTGTTGGTCAACGCATTTACTACTGTATCGCGCCCACCTGCGAAGGTGAGCATCATAATGCCCTGAATCTCTTCGTGGGTGAGCTTTCGCCCCTGAAAGTCTAGAGAGAGCAAGACGGAGTAAATATCTTTTCCGGGGCTTGCTTCGTATTTCTCGATCTGTGCTTGCAGATATTCAACCAGGTGATTGGCCTTGTCGTCGTCTAGCGGGTTATCATCGCTGCGAAAAACGTGAGTCCCCCATGAAATCCAGGTTTCTGCCTCGCTCATGGGCAAATTGAGCAGAAAGGTAAGCGCGCGCGATTGAAGCGGAAGCGAAAAATCGTGAACCAGCTCTACTTGCTCACTGGCCAAAGCATTGGCTAGGCTAGATCGTAGTAGTTCATTGATTTTATTTTGATACGCTTTTTGCTGCGGTCGGCGAAACCAATCTTCGAGTAGGTTGCGATAATCTTTGTGCATGGGTGGGTCTACCTCGAAAGGGATTTGCCTGAGGTCTCGGATGTTCTCTTCAGAGGGAATAACAATGCGACCCGGCTCTGCACCGGATTGAAACCGACGATGGTCATGGGCGCATTTGCGCACGTCTCGGTGTCCGAGCACCAGGGTTATGTTCTCGCCCTGATCGTCAACGAATTTTTGCTCAGTTCCGATTCTGGCCTGGGCAAAGGGATCACTAAATTCTGCTACATCCTTTGTCATGATCGATAAACCTGTTTTTTGCATGGGCGAAAATGCTGGCTTTACCTGGCTCACTTTGCTCCATTTTTAACCAAAAAGTAATCGATTATGTAGCGTGTTTTTCTTGTTCATCTTATTTTGAGGCAGATTAGCAAATAATGGATCCTGTACTCGAAGAGTTGCCAGTCGGGGCCGAGCGAAGCATCTGGTCTTTTAGATACGCGAAGAAACGGTTTGTGACGCCCTGGCATTTTCACCCTCAGCACGAGCTCAATTTTATCGAGCGTAGCCGTGGCACCAAATTTATCGGCGATTTTGTCGGGCCATACCAGGAAGGAGAGTTGGTGCTGCTTCGTGGCAGGCTGCCACACTGCTGGAAAGATCAGCAAGACGAATCCAGTCATTGCCAATCGGTAGTCGTACAATGGAATCCGGGCATCTATCCCAATATTCCCGAATTGGCGCAGGTCCATAGGCTGATGAGCAAGGCATCCAAGGGCTTGATTTTTGATCGCACCATAGTTGAACCGATTGCGGCAAGCCTTCGGGCTTTCCCAGATCTTAAGGCCGGTCAGTTGTATGTACAGTTGTTGCAAATGCTGATTGTGCTCAGTAGCCAGCCTCATCGCATACTATCTGTGGCCAGCTTCAGGCACAGACTTTCGGACCGGGAGGGCAGCCGAATGGCAGTGGTACACAATTTTGTCGAAGCCCACTACCAACGCAAGATTACCTTACTGGAAGTAGCTACAGAGGTAAATATGTCCGAGCAGTCCTTTTCGCGCTTTTTTAAAAAAATGATGGGGCGGTCTTTTTTTGCTTTTCTCAATGAGTATCGGGTCAACATCAGTTGTCGGCTTCTAATCGAAACTGAATGGACCATACAGCGCATCAGTCAGGCTAGTGGTTATGATTCCTTGCCATTTTTTTACAAGCAGTTCAAGAAATACAAACAGATGTCACCTCGAAATTACAGGTTGCAGTTTTAGAATAAAAAATGGCTTGACAGGGCAGAGAATGTCGGATATATGGCGGATTTTGAATCTGCCAAATTATCGTTTATTATCTGTTTAGTTTTTGTTCAGCTTGAAGATCGGTTCTTGCTATGGGATAAGTATACATTCATAGCATCTCTTTCAGTCGTGCTTTTTCCAGCACTCGGCTTTTAAAACAAACCCACAGCTATGAATCGATCAAGCCTTATCATTTTGCTAGTTTCTTCGTTTTTTCTGACTAGCGCAACTCCTTTAATTGCTCAGTGCAGTGATGGTAGCCAATCTACGGGAGATGGCACCTTTGTCGGCCCATTTATAAATGAGGGAACCACCCTGATGCAAGGCCAGACTATTTTCGTCGGGTCTGATATAGTGGTTCCCGCTACTTTGTCCATACAATCTGTGAGTGTAAAATACCTCACTTTCAATCCCGACTTTAGCCCGCGATACACAGGTGCAACGACCTTTTTACCGCCCAATGCCGATGGAGATGGTTTTTTTGGCTTTCATACCATAGATGCAGATGCTGAAATCAGTATGCCAGGGGTCAACATCAGTATCCTGCAATTCGTCGTTTTCTTCGAGGATGCCGGAGGCACCTTTGTCGAATGTAGGTTTTTTAATTTTTTCATTACGCTAGAAGTGGCGGCCCCTGTTCAGTTTGCCGATTTTACAGGCAGACCTGATGGTAGAGCAAACCTGCTGAGATGGCGTACGGCCGCCGAATCTCAGAATGCTTACTTTCAGGTGGAGCGTTCCATCGATGGTCAACAATTTCAGGCTTTGGGCCGAGTGACCGGCGCTGGAAACTCCAATGTAGAGCGGGCATATTCTTTCCTAGATCAGAATCCACTGATTAATGCTTTTTATCGCGTCAGACAAGTGGATTTTGACGGGAGCTACGATTATAGCGAGCTTATTTTCCTTGCCCGTCCGCAGGATAGTGAGGTCTTCATCTTTCCAACGAAGACGCAGACTATTTTGAACATCAGACTCGATGATCAATGGCCATTTACACATGCGCATATTTACGATTTGGCAGGTAGACAGCTTTTCACACAGGAATGGACAAATGCCGATGCCAATATCTTTTCCATAGATGTAAGCCACTTGCAAGCTGGAAATTACTTCATCAGCCTACAAGGACCCGAACTGTCGAGTACACAGCCATTTCAGAAATACTAAAAGATCGAACCGGTAGTTTGCTTTGTTTAGACTTCCGCAGGTCGGGTGCTATTGCCCGACCGAAAATACCCAGCTTTTCTCTTCGCTCATTAGTACATAATTACCACTGGGCAAATTTCCTACTTCGAGTCGGGTGCAATTGAGGCCTGGCTGAAAGTTGGCTATTGGATCGGCCAGTCTGCGACCGGTAAAATCGTATAGTTGATAGTCCATCCCTTCAGTGGTTCCGGTGATTGTAATAGGTGAAGCCCCCGCAGTAGGATTGGGAAATACGACCTGCGGAAGTCCATCATCCAAACCAGCCAAAGGGTAGAAGTAAGGTATGGCAAAAGCGAATGCGTCTTTTCCGACCTGCTCTCCGATAAATCGGCCGGGAATATCATCGGCTGGCGGGTGTATGCCACCCCATATACGCGATAGGCTGCACTGGTCACTGGCATCCCGATAAGTGGCCCATTGCAATCTGACGTCTTGGCTAGGACCGTCTTCAAATACGAGAAATTCGTCTTTATAGGCTATGAATTCACCCATGCCACCAGGGAAGTAAGCATCGCCGGTCAGGAGTGTCATGGCTTCTGCTGCTGCCCTCGAAAAGGTAGAGTGGCCAGAGACATAGCCCGCAAAGGGTGGGGTGACGAAGGATATGCGCTGATAGGGCATCCAGTTTTCGGCCAGTATCCAGCCAACCCCGGCTGCTTCGGTTGCCGGATCATTGATGTTTTGATGCCCTAGCCAGGAGTAGAGTTTTATCTTCCCTATATGTTCTCCTCTGGGCCCTGCGAGGGGATCGTTTTCGGCAACTAATTCTATTCGGCCAGGAATGATTGGCATACCTTCTGGGTGATAATTTGCTTGTTCGGGATCGGAAGATTGCCCCAACTCTGCCATATAGCGTATGGCCGATACAGGTCTGATGTAGTCGTACCAACCTTTGACACTCCAGGCCGCAATGGCAGCATCGTGCATGGTTCCACCCAGAATAAAGTACGACTTGACATCCCACTCCAGATCAGGCAGCACTGCTCCTTTACCGCCTAGCCTTTTCTCCAAAAGCTCGTGATCGCTGACCTTGTTGAGTATGACAAACCAGTGCCCGGGCGGTGTCTCCGAATCGGGACCATCTGCCCAAAATTCGGCGAGCACGCGTGCATAATCGCCACGAGGCACGTATTGACTTTCATAAGCTCGGCCAGTGGCTGGGTTTTGTCTATGTCCCGGGCTGTTGTCGCCGCCTTCCATCAATTCATAAAAATCGGGATATTGATTGTATTCGGTAGGTAACTCTTGTAGTATTAAATTGCCTATTCCCGTAGGTGAAATATCCCAAAGTACGCCATCGTCTTTACTGAGATGGGTACCCCAAAGGGCAACCAGGGCAAAGCCCCAGTGGTATGGGTTTTGCAAATTGTCTTCCAGTTCATTTTCAAAATAGGGAGGTGCCCCCGGATCGTGAAAAACGCGGTAGGTCTGGCCTGCTCTTTGATAGGTAATGGCATCGTTATTTGAGAGGGCAAAAGGTATGACTGCTCCCCATTCAGGACTCAGAAATTCTGGTGTTGAGCCTTCTATTAAGTTGCCAGACTGGTCTATAAAAGTTTCGAGGGCCAGGGTTTGCCACCTATTTGGATCAATGTCTGTACTGTTGCCAGATTGATTTGGGATGAGCGGAGGGTTTGCAGATTCGTAGAATCGGTTGCTGTAGTTGGCTTGCTCGTTTGAGCCGTCTTGAAATCCGAATTCTATTAAAGTATTGGCGATGTAGATACCCAAATCTGCCGGGTTGCCAGAAGGGTAGTCCGTTCCACTGTATGCAATATCGTAGCCAAGCTCTCCCATTAACCGATCGAAAAAGGGTAGTGTTTGTTCGCTTCCCGGTGACCTGAAAAAGCGGGCTCGAAGCAGGGTATAAGCCGCATAGCTTATCGCCATATCCTTCGCTTCAGCTGCTGGTATAATGGGCGAAAAACCTGAAAATTCAGATTCAAACTCCCCTACTTTTTGGCCCAGTAAGAAATTGCGAGCTATGGGGTCTATAGCTGCCCAGGCATCGTACATAGCTGCACTCGTATGAAAAAGGTTGCGGGCATGCACGGTGGGCCGGGCAAAGTCGTTTCTTATGGCTAAAAGCAAGGCTTCGTTCCAATAGCGCGCAACCGAATATTGGGGATCTTCACCTAGATGGAGATCGATGGATAGGGTAGCGGTTTCACTTCGGCAGCTTGGGGTTTCTGCGAATACACGTAACTCACCGGCTTCTGCCATTTCCCATTTTACCTCTACGGTCGATGTACCCTGGCCTGATAGTATTTCTCCATGACTAATGCTCCAATTATACATGGCATTATCTACTATCGGGCAGCTGTAGGTTTGCCTACTCAGATAGGGTACTAAACTAGGGCCAACGATCTCTGGAGCCATTGCCAAAAAGCAGCTGCCATCGTCTATGGTTGCCTCATCATCAAAATTGCAAGCCATTGCCTGGGTGCAGCCCCATATCTTTTGATCGGTCAATTCCAGGATGGTGTAGCCTTGGTTTTCGACAAGCTGAATATGTTTGTTTGCTGGCAGATCGAAATAGGTCTCTATAAGTCCATTATTCCATCTGATTACCAGGCTGTCTATTTGCTGTGCATCGGCCAGACCAAAGTGAACGGCTTGGAGACTTTGTGACATGAAGCCCGCACCATAATATAGGCGTCTTTGCGCGTTGCCATTTGTCCAGACAATGAGCTCTGAACCCAGACCATCCGCATTGGAAACCGTGCCTTTTAAGTGGAGACTGATCCAATTGGCTGATTCGGAGTTGTCGCGGTGAATTCGGGTATTCTCGTAAAAGAAGGGCCGATCGTCGGTATTAGAGATGAGTAAGTCATGATCGCCATCGTTGTCATAATCGAATGTGGCCATGCTGATGCTATTGCCGTTTTCGTGTATGCCAGCCTCTACAGATATGTCGGTAAATTCGGTTTGCCCTTCCGTGATATCTGTTCGAAACAAGAAATTTTCCTTGAGCACTGAATAGAAAAAATTGTCGCTTTCGTACCCGTTTAGTGCAATCAGATCTTCGTCTCCATCCAGGTCTACATCTACGAATCGGGTATCCCAGCCCCAGTAGGTATTGAGTATTCCCTTTTGCTCAGCTAGGTTTTCATAAGCGGTATGGTCAGAGTTAGGAACCATCAGGCGGTTTTCGGAAATATTCGTGATGTATATCTCGTATCGACCGTCGTTGTTGTAATCGCCGAGGGCTATGCCCATATCGTTGCCATTGTAATCGACCTGGTAAGATTGACTTTGCTCGCTAAAGGTTCCGTCTTGGTTTTGGATATACAGCTGATTGACGTCAAAATCGTTTGCCACGTAAATATCCCATAGACCGTCCAGATTAGCATCGATAGGAATGGACATCAGGCCGCCTTCAATGTTACCTTGAAGATTGATCTGTTCGGTGATTTCGGTGAAGGTGCCGTCTCTATTATTGTGGTAGTACTGATTGCCGGTGCAGCCCAGCCAGTTGGGGGCGAATAGATCGAGCCATCCGTCTCGATCGACATCCCACCAAAGAGCAGAGTAGTAGTAGCAATCGTTGCTGGCAGGAAAGCCCACTGCCTGGCTTACTTCGGTGAAGGTACCGTCGCCTAGGTTTTTGAATAGCTGTATGCTATTGTAGTTGGTCAAAAGTAGATCGGGGAAGCCGTCGTTATCAAAATCTCCCCATGAGGCACCCATCTTGACACCTAGCTCCCAGCCCGGATCATTTAGGTTTCGATCGTGCAAGTTGGCAAAACCTGCTTCGCGAGTTACGTCGGTGAAGCTGCCGTCGTTATTGTTTCGAAATAGCCTGCTCCAGGTACTCGGTTGAATGGCTGAATAGTCTTTCTTGGCCACAACGAATATGTCTAGGTCATGGTCACCATCGTAGTCGGCAACTGCTATGCCAGTAGTATTTGTTAGTACAGCTAGATCACCTAGATCCGAACGCTTACTAAACTGCTGGGACCAGATAAGTGTGGGGATAAAACAAAAGAAGACTGCACTCAAAAATAATTTCATAGCCCTAAAATAAAAAAATGCTTTCAGTGCCAAAGCACTGAAAGCACACAATAATAATTCCAGTAAATTATGGCCTTAACTCAACCTCGGCCAAGGTGATTTCGTCTATATACAATCTGTAATTCAATGGGTTAATCCCATTAAAACCTCTGATCCATAGTGACTTATCGCCTGCTTCTTGAAATTCGATAAAAGCAGAGCTGTATACCCATTCACCTATTGGGAAATCGGGATTGAGCTCGGGATTTGGCCCGAGATTAAAATCTGTATCAGGCCCCCAATACAAGCGAATGTCGGGCTTTAGAAATCCGACTGTTGGATCTCCGGGGTCTTCTACATAGACCCAAAGTCCAAGTTCGTAGGCTTTGTCAGTTAGTACGGGGAATGTCTCAAACTCTTCGTTCAAGTCGACATTGCCGATGATCATGCCGCCTTCGGGATCCATGTTTACAAAGAGGCTATTGTCTCCGGTATAAGCTACCGTATTGCTAATGTCGATCGTGTACAAGGCCCAATTGTCTCCCCAACCGAGATCCATCCAATTTTCCACCCCACTATTTTCAAAGCCATAGTCGACGCTGCCAAGATTGGCGAGAATATTGACCTTATTGAAAATCAGCGTTTCGTCGGTGAATTGGTCTGCTACTACGCCATCAGCCGAGATCAAACTTGGCCCGGAGTAACTTATGGTAATTGCATCGTCATTGTAGATCGGTTCGCCACCGATATCGAGTATGAGGATATTGGGCGATACCGGATCTAGTGCGATACTGGCCACTGTGGGTTCTGCTTGGAAAAACCCATTGGAGATGGCCACCGTAAATTCTGACGGATCTATTGTCTCAGGATCGATGGCTCGGCTGTAAACCACGCCAATCTGCCCATCTACGTCGGTTATCCTCTCTAGAGAAACAGGTTCGGTAGATGGAATGACGTTGACGATATTTTCAAATTCGATTTCATCCAGTCCGGCAGGTCTCTGGCGCCCTGCGCTCAGGGCAAAGCCATACTCACCTAAAAACTTAAACTCTACATCTAGCTGAAGTTCCGGACCTGAATAAAAAGATGGTGTTCCCCCTTCTATTGTCCAGGTTAGGTTTTTGGGCGATCCCGTTCCCGTATACACCAAGCGCACGAATTCTGCAGCGGGCAAATCGTTGCTAGCGCCCGGACTAAGATCTAATTGAGCTCCCGTTGTGCCATCGTCATTGATGTAGAATGCATCTACAGATGCCTGAATGGAATCGAAGACGGTAATGATGATTGAAGTGTCCAATTCTCGTCCTCTCTGGAAGTTGCCTACAAAGGCATCTTCTTTGAAAACTTGATTGAGTTTGACTTCATAAACACCAACTTCCGTGAACTCTGCCCGGACATTGGCCTCGGTGGAGGTGACATCATTGTCTGAGCCGATGATATCGACTACTCCTTCGGGGAAAGTCCAGGTTCTGGATTCTATGCCGGTGGATATGTCTCCGAAAGAAAGGCGGTTATCGACCTCGATTTCATTGTTGTAATCCATTTCGGAAGTAAAGACCACGCGATGCGAGGGCTCTTCCCGTGTAAGTCCATCGTCCTCTTGGCAAGCCGAAGCGATGAAAAGTATAGCTATAAACCAGTATAGATTGTGGTATTTCATTGCGGTTTGCTCTAAGTGGTTAGTTGATCATGTTGTTGTTCTGCCTTTCCTGGGTGGGAATGGGCAGGTAGTCATGTGCGGCTGATTGATAGCTGTCTGCACAGATGATAAAGTCTGGGCGAATGCGCTCAACTATAAATAGTGGGGCTACACCACCTGCGGTTATATTGAGGTCGCCAGTATTGTTTTGACGCCATATTTCGTCGGCTCGCAATTCGTCGAATACTTCTTCGACCATACCCCATCTGACAAGGTCTTTCCAGCGATGGCCTTCGAAGCATAACTCTATCGGGCGCTCTACTCGCTTGATGTGTGTGAGAACGGTTTCTGCACTTGGAGCGACCAGAGGGCGAGAACCACGTACCTGCTCGCTCACATGTAGCTGTGGGAAACTGCCAGCATTTTCATCGATGTACTGAGCAAGGGTTTTCACACCTGCACGAGTGCGAATCCGATCTATGAAGTCTAAAGCTGTCTGCCAATCGCCTCTAGCCATGATGACTGCCTCGGCATACATCAGATATACATCAGCCAAGCGGATGTGTCGGAAGTTGATGCCGGAGCGGCTGTTGGCGTCTTCCGATTCCAGGTGATACCAGTTGGTATATTTCTTGATGTAGGAACTTTGGCCAAAGCCCCAACCTCCTCTTTCTCCAACAGCGAGACCGTAGTAGTCTGTCTCGGCATTGAAAGGAACAATACTGGCAGATAACCTCTTGGACTGCAAGTTGTCGTCATTGACAGGGTTTTCAGGATCGACCTCGTCATTGACAAACAGCTCATGCAAATAATAGGTGGGTAGTAGGGTATTGAAAGCCCCGTAGTTGAGCTGCCCAAACTGGGTGGCAATGATGCTGGCTTCTGCACCTGATTCAAATGGATTATCATCTACAGCATTGCCATTGACACCGGGGTTGAGCTCGGCAGAGTAGGCTACTTCAAAGATCGATTCCGAGTTGAATTCGGTATCGTGTCTGAAGTTGTCCATGATATCTGGAGTCAAGCTGTACAGGTCGGAGTTGATGACCTCTTCGAATAGACTTGCGGCATCGGCCCATCTTTCTCCAAAGAGGTATACCTTTCCGAGCATGGAAGTTGCAGCTCCCCATGTGGCACGGCCAGTGTTGGTAGCATCCCAGGTTTCCGGAAGGTTGTCGCGTGCGAATTGCAGATCTGGAATGATGACGCTGTTAGTTACCTCTTCTATAGAAGAAAAGGGCTTGTGAAAGTCATCATCTACCTGGGGAACGATCATGTGCATGACCGCACCACCGTAGGTGTGAGCAACTTGAAAGTAGAAGAAGGCCCGAAGGAATCTGGCTTGAGCTTCAATTTCAGCTTGTACGTTTTCGTCAAATACGTTCGCATCTGCGGCCTGGATGAATTCGATGACCTGATTGGCCCTGAAAATTCCAACGTAGAGCTGGTTCCATTTATCGACTACATATTCTGATCCATCATTGTAGGTCAGATTTCTGAACGCAAAAGGTCTGTACCAAGATTCTGTACCGCCGATATCGCCGAGTATCATCTCATTGACCAGTAGGCCACCACTAATGGCTTGAAACTGAGTGGCTCCGTAAACGGTCGTGAGTGCACTCTGAAATTGAGCTTCTGTCTGCCAGAAGGTTTCAGAGGTTATGGCATTGGGATTAATCTCCGTTAAAAACTCTTCTTCATTACAGCTGAAGAAGCTGCCAGAGACTAATAGGAGTGTAATTGCTGATGCTAGATATTTCATAATTATTGATCGTTTACTAATTAAAATCCTAGTTGAAGACCGGCCAGGAATTGTCTGGCAACGGGGTAATTTCCTCGGTCGATACCGCGCAGGAACAGACCATCTCCACCAACTTCCGGGTCGTAGCCGGTATAGTTGGTGAAAGTGAACGGATTGGTGCTAGATAAGTAGATCCGGAAACGGTCAATGCCCAGCTTTTGCATATTGGGAAATGTGTATCCGATTGCAATATTTCGGATGCGCAGATAGGTGCCGTCTTCCAGGAAAAAGTCAGACCGGGCTCTTACGTTATTGTGAAAGGCGTTCTGACGGTCTGCGGGGATGTCAGAATTTGGGTTTTGGGGCGACCACTGATAGAATTGGTCCGCGTGTCTGCCCGCACCGTATGCGTATAATTTCGCTCCATTGTAGACCTCTGCCCCATGAGAGTAATAGCCCTGTATGAAGAAATCGAAGTTTCTGTATTCTAGGGTGATGGCCAGACCTGCCTCGAATTCAGGCTGACCCGAACCCGCATAAATGCGATCTTCATCATTGATGGTTCCATCGCCGTTCTGGTCGATGTAACGAATGTCTCCCAATTGAGCAGAAGGGTCAAGATTTCTGTAGATTTCCAGCTCTTCGGCGGTTTTGATGACGCCATCATTTTCAAGTAAGAAAAAGGCACCTGCTTCGAAACCTTCGGCAAGGAATGTCGTGAAGTCGGTATTGTCTCCTCTCGAAACGACCGGCCGGCCATTGGCAAATCCGCGCTGTACTCCGTTTAGGTCAGTTACTTCATTCACGTTTCTTGTGAAAGTGGAAGTGATTTGATACTTCAGGCCGCTATTCGTTCTGTTCTGATAGTTCAGAGAGAACTCCATCCCAGAGTTGACCATATTGCCGGCGTTAGTGATCTTAACATCGTAGATGTTGGCCGCTCTGGGTTGGAACGTTCCTGTGGAAGGAGCTAACCTTTCCTGCAAGAGCATGTCTTCCTTGGTGTTTCTGTAGAAATCAGCTGAGAAGTTGAGCCGATAATCGAAGAGGCTCAGATCGATCCCGATATTTCTGGAGATGGTGGTTTCCCATTTGATGTCTGTATTTACGAACCGCCTTTGGATAAAGCCGAAATTTAGGCTTTCACTGGGTCCGAAAGGATAATTGACGCCGCTCTCGATCACGGGAGAAAATGCATACGAAGCAATATCCTGATTGCCCACCTGTGCCCAACTGGCTCGTATCTTTAGGGCACTGATTTTTTCACTTTGGAACCAATTTTCCTCGAATACATTCCAGCCTGCAGAAAACCCTAGAAAGTTTCCATACCTGTTGTCCGCAGAAAAACGAGAAGAACCATCGCGTCTAAAGCTGGCGGATAGCAAATAGCGATCATCGTAATTGTATTGCGCCCTGACCATTTTGCCGCTCAGGGTGTACACTTCGTTGTTGCTGCTTGGCAGTGAAGCTTCACTGCCCGTGCCGAGCGTCTGGAGGTCATTGCCCGACTCTTCGCTGAATATAACACCAGTAGCAAAGGCCCTGGAGTTGAATCTTTCGTAAGAAATTACGCCAGTTAGATTTAGATTGTGGGAACCAAAGCTTCTGGTATAGTTGAGTATACCCTCTACGGTTTCTCTTGAGCTGGAGATGAAGTCTTCATTGAGTTGTGCCTGAGGACGCGTTGCAGTTGGGTTTACTGAGCCATTGTTATTAAGAACGATGTATTGTGGGCGGAAGAACTTTCTGCGATAATCGTAGTTGTTTCTGCCCAGATTGGCTCTTACGCTCAATCCGTTCAATAGGTCGTATTGTAGGTTTATTGCAACGTTATTGCTATTGACTTCCCGTTCGTCAATATTGCCTAGCTGCTGAGACAAAAAGCTGTATAAAATGGCATTCCTAACTGGAATTTCTACAGCATTGTCTCCAACTGATTCAATTCCACTCAAGGGAGGTTGCCATGGCATTTGTGCGATGGCATACTCGTACAATGCGAATGGTTCCTGTTCTCTGTTTTCTCTGGTAAAGCCAACAGTCGCGAATGCTTTAAAGCGTCCACTAGTGAACTCGCCAGTGATGCGATTGGTCAACCTGTCAAATCCAGAATTTAGCAGTACTCCGTCTTGATTGAAGTAGTTGGAGTTGATGTTTAGTGTAAGGCCTTGAATACCTCCCGAAACATTGAGGTTGTAGTTTTGGATGGCAGCATTGTTCTGTTGAACATCGCCTACAAAATCGGAGTCAAACAGCAGGGCGTTTGGATTGAATTCGAAGATCAAGACATCTCTGCCAAAGGCATTGAGCCTGGTTTCTTCGGCATACATTTGCTGCTGGGTATTCATTAGGGGTGTACCCGAAGTGATGTTCTGAACACCACCATAAGAACTGAAGTCTACCTTCATCTTACCAACTGCACCTCGCTTAGTCGTGATCAAAATAACCCCATTGGAAGCTCGGGTACCGTATATAGATGCAGCGGCTCCGTCTTTGAGGATATCGATGGTTTTGATCTGTTCCGGTGCTATATTTGGATTTCCCTCAAAAGGAATGCCATCAACGACATAAAGTGGGCCAAGTGAGCCAGGGTTGATTGATCCCAGGCCGCGGATTTGAATATTTGCGGCGTCGCCAGGTCGGCCACTACTTGCCTGAACGTTCACTCCAGCTACTAACCCTTGTAGGGCCGTACCCAAATCAGGGGTTGCCGTTCGGGAAATAGCTTCGTCTTCAACGCGTGCCACCGCACCAGTAACCTCCTTTTTCTTTTGCGTACCATATCCTACCACGACTACTTGTTCTAAGGTAGAAGTTTCGAGTTGTAATTCTTGACTGATGAAAGACCGACCTTCAACAAGGACTTCCATGGTCGCAAAACCCGTGTAGCTAAAGACGAGTGTTGCATCAGATGGCACATTGATTTCATAGGCTCCGTCTGCATCGGTGACTGTGCCTGTTCCAGTGCCTTTGATGAGTATACTTGCTCCAATAAGTGGTTCTCCTTCGCCGGTAAGGGTACCGCTCACATTTATCTGTGCATTGCCCAACAGGGGGAAACAGTACAGAGATGCGATAAAAAGGAAGCTCCTCATCAGAGATCGACTTGATAAAAGCTTCATAAACAGTTTTTTATAAAAAAGTGAGTATTCTTTATTTGATTGCGCCAAATCGCCTGGTGTACAACTCGTCTCCGAGTTCACGGGCGGCATTGACCAAGGGTTTGTAGGGTACATCGGTATTGGCCACGAAGCCAACGTTGTAATTTTCTCCATCGTGAGCTCGTCCAGTAAATGGGGAATCGAAATACTGAAACCAATGTGCCCCAACGAAGTAGGGGTTATCGATCACTCTATGCATGTACGCTTTGTACATACGCGCTCGGTCTTCCTGGTTTGCAGCAAATACAATTCCAGGATGTAGCATACCGGAGTCCATGGCACCCATGTGAAATTCACCGATCAAGGCTGGGCGATCAATTTCGGCTAGGAACTCCCAGTTTTTCTCGCCTATGGCTTCTTCGTAGAAATTGTAGCTGAAAACATCTACGTATTTCTGAGCAGCAGCTCTTACTTCTTTGCCCATACCCCAGGAGGCAAAGCGGCAACCTAAATACATGTGGTTGGGCATGACTTCTGCAAGAGCGTCGTGCACAACCTGGAAATACTTGGTCGCGTAAGCCTCTAGAAGAGTAGAGAAGTCTGCTTTTAGCGCATCACTATAGCTTGGATGACCGAATAAATCGACGCCTGTATCCCATTCAGACCAGCTTGTAAAGCTTGTACCCCATGCAGCATTCAGATCATTAATGCCGGGATATTGCGATTTGAGTAAGCGGGTGAATTCAGTTTTAATGGGGCTCTCTTGCGCATCTTTCTTCAATGCGTATAAGACGATGCCAAATTCTGACTGCACAGAGCCAGGCATGCCCCAGCTTTTTTCATTATCGATAAAAACACCTATGCACCACGGATTGTCGCGCACTTCTTCGGCTACAACCTCGACGGTAACTTTTGCTCTTCTCGTAAATTCAGGATCGAAGACATCTGGCATTGGCCCCCAGTAATCGAAGCCGGATTTAACAGTTTTGAAATCGCCAATTACCCAACCATTAGCAAAGTAGGGCATTCTGTTTTCGTGATAGAATTCATAGGCGGCCCAATTTCCAAACGAGGTGAAACCCCAATTCAAGAATCGATCCAAGGTGACATCTATCCACTTGTCTAAGTGTGCTCCTGGTTCTGGTTCTCCGTATCGCCTTTCCAGGTTAGCCTGGTAAAAGCTAAAGGTCTCACCATGCTCGAATGGGCCGATATGTTGTTCTCTTCTGTAGCTGTAGTTATTGGCAAGCGGACTGTCGTATGCGGGGAGGCTCTGAAACATTTTCGTTCGCCATGGATAAGCATCGTAGGCAGTAGCTGTAACCTCATCGGATAGCTCTACCATCCCTTTAGAGTCTTCGGGTGTTACATCTTCGGGATCGCGATAACGGACACTCTCGTCGCGATAATCCATTCCAGTAAATGTCGTGGAGTTTGCTAGCCTGACGTTGGCGAGGCCCGTAGAGAAAAATAAATATCCCTTTGGGTCAACCATGGCCCATCTGTCGCCTACCTTTTCTGTTCTAAAATATCCTGTGCCTTCCAGCTTCGGACCGTTTTTCCAACCTCCAAACTGGCTTCGATCAGACCGTGGTGGGGTTTGCTCCAATTCTCTCAGTTCTTCCCGGGCTAGTTCCTGTAATTCTTTGGTAGACGTTATTCTGTAAGGGTAATCATACATAATGTTCTGACCGAAAGAGTCTACAATCTCTGCTAAGTAATCATCGGGAATAGGCGGACTTTCGACTATCCTTATATTGTCTAGGACAATTTCTTTGTCAGTAATCGGGTGACGAATTTCAAAGCTGATCTGAGCGATTTGACTGAAATCAATATCGTATTTCAGACCACTGATTAGCATGCGGTCTTCATGAGAGCCCCAGGGAGCTGGATCGTCGCGCAGGCCATAATCATTTGCCAGGGTAGGGTCATTGAGCTGGAAGTAACAAGTCTTGTTAATGCTACTGGGTAATGCAACTGAGCGCCTGATGCTGTTGCCTTCCGGGTTGGTGACACTAACAAAAAGCTGTACGGAATAATCTGGTGTAATGTTCTTCACATCGAATACCAGAGAAGATCTGCTAAACTGTGTATTGTTGATCGGGGCTTCCGGCTTGTAAATGAGCCCCGTCCATTTCTCATCTCCCTCTACCGATACCCGTAGGGCTTTGTTTCCACTCGTAACTCCGGTCTCTGTCTCTATAGAGATAGCGGCGTGTTCTGTGGTAAGGGAAGCGTCCAGCTGGTCTTCTTCAAAATCGAGTAGAACTTCCTGAGGATATTGCTCCCAGTCGAAGGTTTCCTTCTGGGATGTTTCCTGACAGCCACATAACAGTATTAGTATTATGGCTGGACTTAATGTGGTTAGCCTTGTCATTAATATGATCGATTCTATAAGCTCAAAGACACTAGATCAGCGAACCTGCTGTAATTGTAGTTGTCTTGTTGGGCTAAAGTAAATGGACACATAATATTTAGGCCAGGTTAAGACTCGACATAATCTGTACAATACCCTTATTCAACTAGACTTTTCAATTCCGAACCAGAGTATTTGGTTTTTTATTTTGTCTAAATAGTGATTTATAAAATTAAATTTTGAAAGACTTGTCTGGTTTTTTTCAATAGTTAGTCTTACTTGTGGTTCTGATTGTAAGTATTTTGTTGAGTATAGATTATGTCTTCATAGAATACGGATCATATCAACTGAACATCTAAACACAGCTGTGTCTTCCACTTTGATCAATTTGTAAGTATCTTGTTCATCGTATTTAGTAAGGTAAACTGATGTCTTTTCCATTAATAATTCGCTGATTTTGCTTTGTGTCAGATCATTATTGCTTTGTTCTGTCCAGTTTTTGTACAGTCCTTTTTAATTCAAACACTCATCGCATTGCTAATATTTGCTAGACATACAATCCTTAATCCGCGCTATTCAGTTGTTCATGCCACTAGACCAATAGCAAATGTGTGTTTTGGTCCTAAACTTTTAAAGACATTTACAACGATGCGCATCAAACAAGTAGTTCATGCGATCGACTTTACACTTACTAACCAGCAGCTTGCTGGCTTTATGTTTAAGCTTTTCTCTTTCGGCCCAATCTGTTATGGGCCCAATCAACATCACCATGTTTGCCGACAGTATGATTGC
Organism: Bacteroidota bacterium; assembly: GCA_039178745.1. GTDB lineage: Bacteria > Bacteroidota > Bacteroidia > Chitinophagales > Saprospiraceae > Neolewinella. The sequence goes on from JBCDFE010000029.1 coordinate 24,843, forward strand.
GGCTGCTGGTGGAAATTTCCCAGTCGCTTTTGCTCCGGGTCAATCAGTTCCAGTAGAAGGTACATACGAAGAAGTCTCCTTTGCTCAGGTTCTTGAATTTTCCTATCAGGTTTTCAAAGCTGATTGGTCGGGTACGGAATATGCCTTCAAAGATACCCTGCTTGATGTTTCGGCAGGAGACGTACACGACGGTGTAATTGATTTTGACTTAGCAATTCCAGAGGATGCCTGGACCACCGATAACGGTATTCCAGTTGCTGCTGCTATCTTTCAAGCCAGAGTTTATTACAACCCAGATGTAGAAACGTTCTTCAATATTTTTATCGAGGTTAATGGCGCTTCTAGTGTTCGCGGCGTTGAAGAAATCTCTAATCTTCAGGTATTCCCTAATCCGGCTGGTACTAGTTATCTTAACATTAATTCTGATACTGCTGGAGACAAGCTCGTTCGCATCTACGATAGTGCGGGTCGCTTGGTATTGACAACCAATACTTTGGGCAATGAAGCCATCGACATTACGAGCCTTGCTCAGGGAATGCACACGGTTTTGGTACACGAAGAGGAAAAAATGGGTGTGAGCCGAGTAATGGTTCGCTAGCCTAAGGAATCTAGCTTTATATTCATACACTACTTTAGTTCAGCCGCCATGATCCAGCAGATCATGGCGGCTTTTGATTGTGTCCAATTGGAAACTTTTACCTGACTTTCTTCAAATTATACCTTCTTCCTCCTCGACATCCGCATCTACTTTTTCATCTTCACGAATGGTAGTGACCCTGCTAGTACTTTCTGTGGTATGTGTTGAATGTAGCGCATCGCCTGTACTACCGACTGTAGCCGGATTTGCAGTAGATTTAGCTACTGATGAGCCTAATTCTTTTTCTATTTCTTCCAGGCTTTTGTTCTTAGTTTCGGGAAGCAGCCGGTACAATATGACTAAACCGACTGCAGTAGTTGTGGCATAAAACAAGAAGATATCACGACCGCCTAAATTAGCCAGCTGCCACGGAAAGAACTGTTGAACCAAATAGCTGACTATGCTGGTCACGAAAGCAAATAACGGAATAGCTACTGACCTGACCTGGGTAGATACTATTTCTGAGAATACCACCCACATGATCGGACCTACTGAGAACTGAAATGCTGCGATAAAACACAGGATGCCAATTAGGATTAGGGTCGCGGGCAACTTTGCAGCAGCTGCCATCAAATCGCTTCCGTAGTCTCTCACTATTTCTTCGCCAAGAGCGGATCGTAGGGCATC
>JBCDFE010000030.1:0-25809 GCA_039178745.1 Bacteroidota bacterium
AGTTGCTCAGATACTTTACAGAAAATCAATATCGCATGAAGTACAAAGAGTATGAAGCTGCTGGCTATATGATTGGATCGGGCCCAATTGAGGCGGCTCACAGAACGGTCGTTCAAAAACGAATGAAGCCATCTGGACAAAGATGGTCGGATAATGGAGCAACGCCAATTTTAAACCTACGCTGCGCACGAAAAAGTGGACGATGGCAAATGGTTAGAAACATTATCAAGAAAGCGGCCTAGCTGCGAAAGCGTGAAATGCACCCATAGTATGCGCCGGCAGATGTTTAATTTAGATTGAAATCAATACGTTGAATACATTTATAATTTTAGACTATGAATATTATTATAACGGGTGGGCACTCAGGAATGGGACTGGAACTCTCGAAGGCCATCCTTAAAAATGGCTTCAATCTTGGTATCATTGTTCGCAGTGAGTCAAGAAAAAAGGAAGCATCGACACTTTTTTCAGGCGAAAATGTACCCGACATTTTTATTGCGGATTTGAGCAAGCGTGACCAAATAGAATCTGTCGCACAAGACATTGCAAATAAATGGGATGTGATCGACGGTTTGTTTAACAATGCTGGAGTCCTTTTGGATAAGCTGTATTATTCTGAAAATGGCAATGAATTACAACTTGAAATCAACGCCATAAGTCCCTATTTATTGACCAAGTCATTGAAGCCACTGCTCGATAAGTCCGAAAATCCATTTGTAGTCAATACAGCAACTTCCGGCTTGGATAAGAAGAAATCGATCGATGTAGCAGAATTTAAGAAGCCTAAAAAATTCACCAAGCTCCTTGGCTCTTATATGGACTCGAAGCTGACGCTAGTCTTACTGATGAACCACTTGAGCCAGCAGTGGGGTGCTGTTAGAATCATCAGTGTTGATCCTGGAGCGATTAAGACTAAAATGACTGCCGGAGACGGCATGCCCTTCTGGATGAAGCCTATAAGAAACTTGTTTTTCAAGTCGCCCGAAGAAGGTGCAAAAAATCTATACGATGCCGCTTTTGAAGATGGCTATACTGAAAGCGGAATATATGTAAGCAAAGGAAAGCTTAGGAAGATGAAGGTAGCAATCACTGATGCAGAGGTTGAGCAGTTACTCTCATAGTGGCAGCGATTTTTGTCTCTAGACAGCGCATTAAATGCGGGGTATTCTTGAATGGATAAAAAATGCCAAGAAGGACTCCACTCACACCAACCCATTATTCACCGCATACATCACTAGGCCAGCAATATTGCGAGAACCAGTTTTTTCCTGGAGACTGCGTCTATGGCCATCTACGGTGCGGACGCTGATGTATAGCTGATCAGCAATCTCCTGGCTGGTCATTTCCTGGCAAATCAGGCGTAGGACCTGTAGCTCGCGATCAGAAATTTTAGCTTGCAAGAGTTGGCTGACCTTAGTACTAGCTTGTTGGCGACGGCCGCTCTGTAGCAAGGCCTGGGAGACATAATCGCGAAAATAGACGCCTTGAGCCATAATTTGCTCTATGGCATCTATCACCACTTTTGGATCTTCGTCTTTGAGTAAAAACCCATTGGCTCCGGCTTGCATCAGGTGGCTGATCAGGCGCTCGCTCTCGTGCATGGTGAGCATGATCACCTTCACGTCTGGCTGTTCTTTCTTGATGCGGATAAGAGTATCGGTACCGTTCATTTCTGGCATTTCCACATCGAGTAAAACTAGGTCTACGGGTTCGAAAGCCAAACGCTCAAAAAACTGTAGCCCATTGGCCGCTTCGAATACGACTTCAAAATGACCGACCTTGGAAATGATCATGTGCAAGCCAGATCGAAACAGCTTTTGATCGTCGACTAGTGCAATTCTAATGGTGGAATTTGACATGGACTGAGGGCGCTTTAATGGATGTGTTTTTAAGCTATGGCTTCGGTAGAGTAGGGTAGAGAGGAAGCGAGCGGCAACCGAATACTGACGGTCAGCCCCTTGCCCGGAGCCGTCTCGTAATTCAGATGGCCATCGATGAGGCTAATGCGAGACTCTATATTGCGGAGACCGAGTCCTGAGCCACCTCTGGTTTGAGTCACTTTGGGGTCGAAGCCCACGCCATTGTCGGCATACCTGAGCAGAAATTCCTCACCCTGGGTAGTGAGTTCTATTTCTATTCGCGTGGCCTGGGCGTGTTTGAGGGTGTTGTTGGTTAGCTCTTGTACGACTCTGAATAGCGCGATCTCGCATTTGCTGACCAGCCTGTGTATCATATCCGACTTAAAACCCACGCTGATCTGACCAGAATTGTCCAGGCGTTGGCAGAGATCTTCCACGGCGGCGCTCAAACCAAATTTTTCGAGTTCGGAGGGTAACAGGTCGTGGGTGATGCGACGCGTATTTTGAATGATGCGACTAACGATGCCCAGGGTTTCAGATTTGATTTCCTCACCTTCCGGCTCATCAACGGTTAGTTGATTCAGGTATAATCTGGCTGCCGAAAGTAAGCTACCGATGTCGTCGTGGAGATCGCTGGCTATGCGTCGGCGCTCATTTTCTTGTACCTCTACTGCGGCAGACAAAAGCTCTCGCTGGTGCGAACGGTCCTGTTCGATGATCTTATTTTGCTGCCTGAATAGCCTTCGCTGGTACAAGACGAAAAAAATAACCAGCGAAAAAGCCAGCAGCAGCATAGTAATGATACCGCCGAGCAGCACATTGAGTGTTACTTCGGGTAGCGTATCCATAAGGCGATGGCTAATGAGATATTGAGCAAAATGTTCAATAGGGAATGGATGCCAAATAGGGCCCAAAGGATATCGTAGGTCGTCTCGTCACTCAAAAAAATATTGCTGACGAGAAAAACCAGCAAACTGCCGCTCAGGTAGATCACTAGACCTGCGGAAGTCCAAAATAAAGGCTCCCGTTCTAGCCTGACCAGCGTTTCTTGTCGTAACAGATTGTAAAAGTAGCCAATAATTACCACCAGTAGTAGAATGGCTTCCAGTGCCCTGGTTGAGGGGTTGAGATTGAGAAAGCCGTCGTAGTATAAGCCGTTGGCTATGCCGATGACAAAAAAAACGGCAATCAAAGCCAGCCATAGCTTAGTGGATATCTGACTGAGCAGCTCCTTGTAAATCCAAATAATAAGGCCAAATTGGGTAATGGTGAACAGATGCGCACCGGGCAAATTATTGCGTGGCTGCCCAGTCACCCACTCCCAAAAAGGTAAACTGAATTCTTGTGCAACGAGCTCAAAAACGCCAGAGATCAGGACGAGAATGAAGATGCGCTGCTGAATGGGACTGAGCCCTGATTTTCTATAAAGACCGTTTAGTAAACCAATAGATAGAGGCAACAGTATGGAGCAGGAGGAGATAATGCCCAGGCTACTGAAAAATGCTCTATTCATCGCTTACTAAACGGTCGGTATTCTATCGAAATATAGTGCTATGGGCCTGGAGGAATGGGAATGCTATAATCGTAGAAGGTCCCATCGTCTCCACCTCCGCCATTGTTATCGGAATAGGTTCGACCTCTTCGCAGGTAGGTTTGGCCAGCTACTTCGAGTACGGGTCTGAAGCTGAATGGGTGGGTGCTCACCCGGATACCGCGACCTAGATGAACATATAGCTCACCATCGTCGGCTAGTGCCTTGGCGATATCGGCCGATATAGATTCGGTTTCCTGCGCAGCAAATCGATACGATTTCACTCGGCGCCCCAGCTGATAGGCACTGGATTCAAAAAGAGTAGACAGTTCATAGTGTTCGGTCTCCAGCCAGTGGTGCACGAATAGAAAAGCGCCATCTCCGGGAATGGCATTGCGGCCACTAAGGGGAGACTGGGTAGGGTCGGTCGGAAAGCTCGGATTGGGGTCCCACTCCATCTTCCAGACAAACTCGTCCATTTCAATATCGGGGCTGTATGGCTGTAGAATCAAGCAAAAGTGAGGTTCCTTTTGGGCGAATTCTCCATCGTAGCCCTCTTTCAGGCCCAGGTATACGGCCAGGCGGCAGCGGTCTAATGGATTGGGTGCATCCCGATGAGCTGCAATCTGCTGTTTGAGGTGTTTTGCGAAAGCTTTCAGATCACTACCTCTAAGACGAAAGCTGACGATGCGCTCGGTTTGGACTTCGGCTTCGTCGTAGGCGTAAAATAGTCCGGGCAGATCTTCTGTCCGACAGCGTTGCCACTGCTCGCACAAGTCTCTGAACTCGTAATCGGGGATGTTGCTGGATGGGTAGCTTTGGGCCATTTCTTGGAGGGGATTTAATGGTAAAATATGGACCTGCTCAGAGACTGAGCAGGCCCACAATGTAAGGTTTTAGCTTGTTCTTCTTTCGGAGCGCTTTAAAGAGCGAGTCTCCGAAAGCAGCTTATCAACTGCGAGAGGGATAGACGCCTTGAAGTGCAATGACGTAATTGAGCGCCAGGTAAGGCTGCATATTGTTAATATCCTGATTGTTACCCGTGTCGGCGGTATTGCCTGTCAGGGAGACTGCGCCATTGCCATAGATACCATCGGCTGCTGCATGGTAAAACTGCCCATTGGCCAGGAAGTGACCGTTGGCTTCGTCCTGATCCGCATCTTCTGTACTGACCGGTATAGCTACAGAACCCGTAGTCAAACTGTGGTGGTGAGGAGGTAGCTGCTGAGCATTGAGTCTATTGTTTTCAGCGCCACTTTTTTGTCCCCTTGGCCTATTGGAAAGGCCTGGTCCCTGGCCGAAGTGCACAGGTACACGTCCTCTCAGGTCGGGTAGGGCAAAAGTGGTTCGCCCGTCGCCGCCGTATGTGGTGCCGAGTAGAGAAAACAGGGCGTCATTGCCGGCGATGGGTAATAACTGGCCGTTGCAGAAAGCAGTACCTCTCGGTGCAAAAGCCCAGGCACCGAGTATGATCTGGCCTACATAAAAATCTGGCATGATGATGTGGGTTTTAGCTTCTAGATGGGAAGATGCCCTCTAGAACGATTACGTAATTGCAAACCAGATAGGGCTGCATATTGTTAACATCCTGATTGTTACCCGTGTCGGCGGTATTGCCTGTCAGGGGAACTGCGCCATTGCCATAGGTGCCGTCGGCTGCCGCATGGTAGAACTGCCCATTGGCCAGGAAGTGGCCGTTGGCTTCATCCTGGTCTGCATCTTCCGTACTGACCGGTATGGCTACAGAACCCGTAGTCAAGCCATGATGGTGTGGAGGGAGCTGCCCTTCAGTCAGCCTGTTGGTTTCTGCTCCGCTCTGCTGACCGAGAGGTCTGTTGCTGAGGCCAGGCCCATGACCAAAGTGCATGGGTACGCGGCTGCGCAGATCGGGTAGGGCAAAAGTGGTTCTGCCATCGCCACCATAAGTGGTACCTATTAGTGAAAATAAGGCCGTGTATTGGCTGATTTGCAATAGCTGGCCGTTGCAAAAGGCGGTACCTCGTGGGGCAAAATTCCAGCCGCCTGCAATAATTTGACCGATGTAAAATTCCATTGGGGAAAGTTTTATGGATTGGTGATCCTCTCAGAGGAGGTAATTAGGGATGAAAATGCCGGTAGTTCATCCGTTGTCGAACTACCGGCTGAATAGAGGTTACTTATTTCGACAGCTGCAATTACGTTACAACATCGTCTCTTTTGCAACTTTAGTCCGCTCAATAGGTATTTCTACCTATAGGATCGGGTATTTCTACTATACTGACTTGTCAAATGCCTATTAAGCGTATCTTTGGGCCAAGCCTCAAATAACTCTTCAGTATATGTTCATCATCAATCCCTACCTGCGATTTGCGCTAATCTTTCTCGGCATCGTCGGGGGTATAGCACTTTGGTCGGCATTCGGCTTTTGGTATGGGTTCTTCTTCCTGTTGACCGGCGTTATTTTGCTGATCGGTTATTTCCTGTTTGGTACCGTGGCTTCAGCAGCCAAAGCCCTCCAGATTCAAGACTTTGCTAAGGCAGAACAGCTGCTCGGGCTTACCCTATCACCTAGATTACTATTCAAAGCCAATCGGGCTTACTATTACATGCTGCATGGCAATATAGCCCTCAGCAGAAAGGATATAGCCAAGGGCGAGGCCTTTCTGCGTCAGGCCGAAGCCATAAATATTCCTACGTCCAATGAGCAGGCTATGCTACAGCTTCAGCTGGCTCAGATCGAGGCCAGCAGAGGCCGTATGACCCAGGCCAATCAGCATCTCAAGAAAGCCAAAGACGCAGGCAGTACCCTTCCGCAGGTAAAGGAGCAGGTCGTTATGGTCGAAAAAGCCCTCAAACAGCAAGGGCAGGTCAAAGGGGTTCAGCGCATGGGCCGCCAGGGGCATCAGATGATGGGCCGAGGTGGTAAGCGCCGTAGACCAAAGATGAGATAATGGCCATATTGCTCGTGTTCTTGCCTGCAAATGGGCAATAGCCATGGCTCAAACTCAAAGCTTATATCTGCATATTCCGTTTTGCAAAAAGGCCTGTACCTACTGCAACTACCACTTTAGTACCAGCCAAAGGGGGCAGCCTCAGCTCGTAAAGGCGATGGGTAAGGAATTAGACTTGCGCAGGTCAGAACTCGCCCGGTCGCCCATTGCTACCATATACTTCGGCGGCGGAACGCCTTCATTGCTGTCAGCAGAGGAGATGAACTTTCTATTTGAGCGTGTTGCCGCACATGCCACCATCTTGCCCGATGCCGAGATTACCCTTGAGGCCAATCCAGACGATCTCGATCCAGATACCATAGATCGACTAGTCAAAAGTCCCATCAATCGGCTATCTATTGGTGTGCAAAGCTTCTCCGACATAGACTTGAAATATATGGGCAGGGCGCATAATGGACAACAAGCCCGCCGTGCACTACAAGACGTTAGACAAGCGGGTTTCGACAACTTCAGCATCGACCTCATCTTCGGCAGCCCCACCACTACTTCCGAAATATGGGCGCAAAACCTTCAGCTGGCCATCGATAGTCAGGCCAGGCACGTCTCAGCCTATGCATTGACCATAGAGCCTAAAACAGCACTCGAATACCAAATTAAAAAGGGTAAAAGCGAAATGCCCAGCGATGAAAGGGCAGAGGCTCAGTACTTTGCTATGTGCAACTTTTTTGCCGACCACGGCTTCGATCACTACGAGATCGCCAGTTTTGCCAGGCCGGGTTTTCGCAGTCGGCACAACAGCAACTACTGGTCTGGTAGATCCTATATGGGTGTTGGTCCATCTGCCCACGGATTCGACGGCCAGCTAGAGCGCCGTTGGAACATAGCCAATAACCGAAAGTATGTACAGGCCATCTCCGAAATGAATACTTATGCGGACTATCTGGAGTCCAACGGGCTATTCGACTCAGAGCAGTTACATATATCCGATCGCTACAACGAGACCATCATGACTGGTCTCAGAGAGACTGCTGGTGTCGATCTAAATCAGGTCGGCCGCCAGTTTGGGCACCGTTTTAAAGATTATTTTCTACAGCAAATGCACGAGCACCTCGAAAGCGGCCGCATAACCCACATCAATGGCCGCTACGCCCTGGCTCCGCACGCCCGTTTTCTGGCCGACGGAATTGCAGCCGACGCATTTTGGCTGAATCAGGACTAATCTTTAGAGACCTCCGATTGCCTCCTTTGAGACCTCCGAGGAGCTCGCTATCACTCGACACCTCCGAGGACTAAAGGGGCTACGCCATCTCTTCCACACCTACCTCAATGGGCTCTATCCACTCAAAGGTATCGGCTATGCGGCCAGAGCGAAGACCATCGATGTAGTCTTTCAGGAAGTTAGCTACCGGTCTATCCTCAACACTCGGCAGTTCGATGAGGTCCTCACCGAATTGAATCATCTCAACGTGGCTAACCACGGCAGCTGTACCAGCGCCAAAGCACTCTTTTAGTGTACCGTTTGCTCGAGCAGCCAGCACATCGTCTATAGTTATCTTTTTGGCTGATGCCTTATAGCCTTCTTTTTCCAGGATCTGTAGGAAAGAATCGCGCGTGATGCCCCTCAGGATGGCACCATCAGTAGCTGGCGTAACGACTTCATCGCCGATCACGAAGAAAATATTCATCGTGCCAACTTCCTGTATCTCGCGCATATTGGGGCCACCCATCCACATCAGCTGGTCAAAGCCTCGTTTTTTGGCTTCGAAGGCAGGCAGCAGGCTACCGCCATAGTTGCCAGCAGCTTTTGCTTCACCCGTTCCACCAGGCACTGCACGCACATACTTCTGCTCTACCCAAAGACGCACCGGCTTAGCATAATATGGACCAGTAGGGCCGGTGATGATCATAAAGCGATAGTTATCACTCGGGCGCACACCTATAAACTCATCCGTTGCAAACATAAATGGCCGCACATATAGCGCGCTTCCTTCCTGAGGCGGAATCCAATCTGCATCGAGAGCTACCAATTCTCTGACGGCTTCCAGAAATTGCTGCTCCGGAAAAGCGGGCATCATCATTCTATGTGCCGATCTGTTGATCCGTCGGGCGTGCTCAATGGGGCGGAATAGAGCTGGTGTCCCATCGCTCATTTTACTTGCTTTCATTCCCTCAAAAATGGCCTGCCCATAGTGAAGAGACATAGTGGCCGGGTGAATGGTAAAGTCACCAAATGGCACAATCTTGCCCGTATCCCATTTTCCGTCTTTATAGTCGCAGATGTACATGTGATCGCTGAATGTGCGACCAAATGGTAGATTATCAAAGTCTACTAAGGATAGACGAGATTGTTGAGTCCGAAGAATTTTCATTTGGTATGGTTTGGAATGTTGAAGTGAAACCCAGGAGACACATCACTAGCTGTGGGCTGTTTTTCAAAGACTTGCGCAGGTAGATAACGCAGCCACAATAAGCCGTGTTTGCTTTTGCTGTAAGCGCCCACAAATTTCGGCGGCATGATTAATCCTGTTGTCACACATTTCGGATAATAACCACTCAAAAGTACAGACTTTACACCAAACAAAAACTGGTAAAACCAAATATATTTTTGAAATTTTATATTTGTCGAAATTTATACTTTAAAATTTCAGTCCAGACATGAACTACCAAATAAAATTTTATTGCATTTATAAATAAACAAGGCCTAACTTTGGTGCCGTGCAAGATTTGGACTTCATAGACTTTCAGCTTGTCGACCTGCCTGAGTTGAAAGATAGTCTGACCTACTTGTCAGATCGAGGAGTAAACCTAAAGGACCCCGATACAGGCCGACAGCTATTGATATTATACGAAGAGGGTGGCGATAACGATTTCCTGAAAGGGGTACTCCATGCTTGTGGCTACGAAAATCCTGACAACCAGACCTGGCAGTTACCATGGCCAGTAGATAAACGATTAGATATCACTAAGCTTCAATCCCATCTGGGTTCAAATATGATTCTACTCTTTGGCCAGTCCATGGTCAATCTGGGGCTTCACCTCAATCTCGCTACATATAGTCCTTTGTCGTTAGGTGAAACAACCTATCTAAAAGCCGATGCCCTGAACACCATCAGGGATGAAAAACTGGAAGGAAAACCTCAAAAAGCCGCGGCACTATGGCAGGCACTCAAAACCAGATTTTTATTCAAGCAAGATTAGACCATGACCGAGCTGGTATTTGCAACCAACAATCAAAACAAAGTAAAAGAGATAAGAGCGCAGGTTGGCGATTTATGTCGTTTTCATACCCTTGCTGAAATTGGCTGTTACGAAGATATAGCAGAAACGGCTTCGACCCTCAAAGGAAATGCGCTAATCAAGGCCAAGTATGTATACGATCGGTTTAATCGAAATTGCTTCAGTGAAGATACGGGTCTGGAAGTGGAAGCGCTCGATTGGGCTCCAGGCGTCATTACTGCACGCTATGCTGGCCCCCAAAGATCTGCTGTCGATAATATGAGCAAGCTGCTTCATGAACTAGAAGGCAAAGAGAACAGATACGCTCAATTTCAAACGGTCATTTGCCTGATACTGGAAAGTGATGTACACTATTTTACAGGCATCTGTCCGGGCAGCATTGCACCAGAACCCATAGGCAGTGAAGGGTTTGGTTACGATCCTATATTTATACCTCAAGGAGAAACACGCACATTTGCTCAAATGTCAGATCCCGAAAAGCTGACGTACAGTCATAGGGCCAAAGCCATGCAGCAATTGGTCGATTTCTTGCGCAGCAAGGTCTAGGCAAATGAATATCATTAAGCGCACTTTGCCCATACTACTTTTGTTTAGCCTATTCTACGGCGCTTGGTACTACTGGCAGTCCCGACCAGTAGACCCCGTCACGGGGAGGGTACTACAGCTCGAAGCCGAGGAAGTAGAGCGCATGCACATAAGCCCAGCAGCGAGTAAGGCATTTTCTGCCATAAAAGAAATCGATAGCTGGCTGCTCAATGATGGCGATAGGCACCTCGTAGAAGCCAGTAAAAGACCAGATAGCCTATTACAGGCACTGCTGATGGCAGAAAGTATAGACCTGATTGACGCAGACTCGCTAGGGCCACTATTCGCCAATCTGGAGCTTTTCACAAAGTCCGATGACGTGTATCAGCTGTCCTTGTTCTGCGTATCAGCAGATGATTGCCGCAACGCCTGCCTACAAATCGTTCCGCGGCCAGAGGTGTTTCTCATGGCCGATCTGAATTTGGCAGAGTTGCCTCTAGCTTTCAATGACTACAGGAACCGCACCATCTTTGACTTAGAGCCATTGGGCCGATTGGATAGCCTGGTCTGGCTATCAGATTCCGGTCTGATACAGCAATGGTATAGACCTGAGTATGGAGCCAAACTAGATTCTTTAGCAATGAGTCCAAAAGTGGGCGCTTATTTTGCAGACCAATTTGATGAGATCAGTCACCAAAATCGCTACTGGGGTAGTTATCACATCTACGGGGCTCGAAATGATGCAGAGTTGCGCGTCTATGTCGATAGTCAATGGACTAGGCCGCTGGTCATCTGGAGCACCCAGTTCAACAGCGCCTATTTTAGCCTGGATTCTTTATCTCAGATCGGATTGCCCGAATCTCAGACAGGAGAATAAAGTAGATTGCAACCCCGTGTATCGGAGTAGTCCATACGCCCCAAGACCTCGAAGCTCCCGTCGGCATAGGTTCGCCCTAGATCGTCGGTAGCGATAAAGCTGATGGTATCCAGGTTGGCCAGGTCTATGCAGTTGATGGCGCCGGTTTTGCCGTGATCTCTTAGTTTGAAGGGGTCTGTGAGTTCGCGGCACAGGACGCGCAAGCTGGGGCCAGGCCAAAAGCGCCCGTCGCTCGGTGCATAAGCCTGCGAGAGCAATTCGGTCATGCCATATTCCGAATGAATGATAGCCGGTTCCCTTCGAGGAGTTTCACCATCTGTTTGGTCTGAAGTCTGCACAAATCCCGATGAAATGGCCTGATGCAACTCCTTGCGCGTCATTTCCTTTCGTCTACCCTTCATACCTCCGGTTTCCATGATGATGCTACCAGCTGGAATCTCTATGGGCGATTTCGATAGCGCTTCTGCCAGATCGATCAAGGCAAAACTGACACCGAGCAGCAAGAATTTCTGACCTTGCTCACTCAGGCTTTCCAACTGTCCAATTAATTCCTCTTGATTGTAGAGGTAAAACCCGCTGGCTTTATGCCCGGAAGCTTGTATGAAATCTTGCACCATAAATACTAGGCTACTGCCCCGCCTTTCCAGATATGCAGGCAAAAGTGCCAGTATAGCATACGATTGTAAAGAGCCGTATTGGGCTTCAAATGCTCTTTTCGTATGGTAGGTATACCAGCTCTCTGACCGCAGTAAGTGCTGACTGGTTTGTGTCTTGGAGGTGCCACTACTCGTAAATATTTGAGTCTCTTGCCAACTACCCGTACGCAACCGATGTTGCTTGAAGCAAGAAATGGGAAGTGCAGGTATTTCTGTCAGTTGATCGATAGAAGCTGCATCGACTCGCAATAATTGTAAGAACTCTGCGTAAATGGAATTGTACCTGGCCTGAAAACGAAAGACCTCCAAGGCGATTTGGTCGAAGGTCGACCCATCTGCGTCTTTTATTTTTCGGACTAAGTTTTCTCGCTCGCGCATCATAGTTACGTGCCTTATGAAATTACATTTTTCTTCGCTCTTTGCAAGTTGTTTGGTTCTGGCGCTAACATGCTACGCTTGTGCCGACGCACCAGAATATCCCGTCGAGCCTGTTATTACTTACGAAGGCGTAAGTAGCACAGAGATTTTTCAATCGACTTCCGGGATAAGAGACAGTATTACCATTTTCTTTAGTTTTACAGACGGCGATGGCGATCTGACGGGTGTGGATACCAATGAGGTAGACATCATTGTATCCGATAGCCGTGTAGAATCGCTGAGCACAGGATTTACTTTTCCCGATATTGATCGGGACGGAACGGGTAACGGGATCAGCGGTGATGCATCCATAGTCTTGGACAATATTGCCTTTTCATTTTGTTGTCTCGATCTGGATAGTGAAGAGATATGCATGGAATTTCCAGATTTTCCAGAAGATGAGGTAATCTACACCATACAAGTCAGAGACCGGGCGGGAAATTTTTCTAATATCATTCAGACAGAGCCCATTACGGTCTTGTGTCGGTAGATTGGACAAACTGCTGAATCTGCCTTCTGATTTCATTATCCTGAAACATCCACCTACCGGCTTCTAAATGGCCTGATCCTTTCAGCCAGTGAACACAACTATTTGGCGACTTTTCTTTTAAGGTATCAAAAAATGATTGCGCTTGATTGGCTGGGGCCATACCATCTTCGGTCGGGTGAAGTAGCATAAACTGTGGAATGTGATTTGCAGATGCCAGTATTCTCTTAGGGTTGATCTCGGTATTTCCCCTGTTCAATAGCTGCATACCGGGGTAGTTGGGCATCATATCGGTATCTAGGGGAGCGCCGCAGCAGAGTACTTTTTGAGGTATTGACCAGCCTGCATCTTCCCAAATTTGTGGAGAAAGCCCAGCGATAGCTGCCAGATGACCGCCTGAAGACATGCCACCGACAATCGTCTTGGTATGCCTGGATGATATCCAGCCCAAACGCGTGCATTCGACCAGCGCAAGTCTAAAATCAGCTAACATATCGCCGCAATGATACCTGGGTAGACGTCTGTAAGTGGGCATGATCAAGCCGTATCCCGTCGGTAGTATGGTACTGGCAACAGCAATAAAGTCATCGGGTTTGCCAAAGGTCCAGGCACCGCCATGTAGGTAAACCACCCAGCCTTTCAGCTCACTTTGGGGTAGTGCGCACAGCATTCGCCTTTGCCGCATTTGTCCCCAGGTGCCGCGGTAGGGGGGCGCATATTCTACCATTTGAAATTGGTCTGCCCACAGACTTCCAGCTTGCTTGAGTTGTCTGCGATATTTTGGTAGCTGGCTCAGATCACGCAAAAAAGCTTTGGCCGTGTGCATCTGGTGTCAAATTGTGATTTTTGGCAAATTTATTGACAATTGCTTACTACTTTTAACATATAAATCAGCTGGTTTAGTGCAAATTACTCGGTTTTGCGATGCGCCCTCTATTCATTATTTCTTTACTTTTCGTCGGTTTGCAGCTCTCTGCTCAGCCCCCTGCTTTCGATTTGGTCGTCGATGCTTATAAGTCCGCAGATTATGAGCGGACAGATTCTATACTCCAAGATCTTGCTGTCCGATTTCCGTTAGCAGATTATCCCGAAGAAGCGACTTTCATCGAATTGTATCGCGGTGAAGTTGCTTATGAGCTGGGAGAGGAAAGTCAGGCCGCAGACCACTATCTGGCCGCAGAGCGAATTGTAGAAAATCGCATTGCCCAACCTCAGAGACTCGATTTTTATTATCGCATCTTGCAGGGTCGGGTAGCTACTCTTTCGGACAAGGACGAGAAAGACGCCTGCCGACAACTCCTCGCCGATCAAGTGCTTGCGCATCAGAGTGATCAAGCAGAGCCCATGGCCGATGCCTACCAGGCACTAGCCTGGATCGCCTGGAACGATAAAGAATATGCCCTGTCATTGGGTAGGCTAGATACTGCTCTGACATACGCCCATACAGGATACACGCCTGGTGATCTGGGCCAGTTGTATGCCAACCTCAGCTCGGCTTATTATGCATTAGGCGATGAAGAAAGAGCCTTGATCAGCCAGCAGTTAGCCACACGACTCACCGATCAGCCAATAGACCAGGCCATCAACCTGCTACACGAAGGTGAGTTTATGACAGATCTGCGCCGATACAAAGCTGCCACTGATCGATTTGATCGAGCCGCGCGCATCATGGAAGAAAACGGCATAGCAGATGATGTATATCGGCAGTATTTATGTTTTAGCATGCAGTTGGCCAGTGAATTGGATGATTGGCCTTCCTTCGATTTGCATTTGGAAAAACTAGAAGAAAGCTTCGATCAGCTGGCCAGCCCATTTATGAGTAGCTACTATGAGGAATACTTCATATACGGTGCTTCTAAGGCAGTGCGGCAGGCAGATTTCACGACGGCTGAAGAATGGCTAGATAGGTATCAGCAGGTTTTTCAGCCCAGATTGGCAGGTGAAAGAATGCCCATCTCCTACGATTTTTTAAAGTCGAAGGTCTTTGCAGGAAAAGCAGAGTTCGACCAGGCTATTGATCTGCTTGCCGAGACCATAGTCAGATATCAGGGTGATCACCTCTCAAGCGATCACTTGACTTGGCAGGTCCATCAGTTTTATCCAGACAATCAGACCGCTATTTGGATAAAAGATCTGGCTTCCTACTATTTGAAGCGTTTTAATCATACTGGAGATGAGGATGATATTCTGCCAGCAACCTACCTTCTGGACCTGACTGAAGAGCTCATCACTCTTGCCCGTCGGCTCAACTATCAATTTGGCAATAGAATAGAGCTGAACGAAACGGCCAAGGAGATTGTCACCTTGCGCATGTCGATTTACAGACGCCAGTATCTGAACACCCAATCCGTGGAATGGGCCAAACGCGCGTTTCAGGCATCGGCCGCCGTAAAGCAAAGATGGGTCAGTGATCGGCAGCACGATTACTGGCTCAGAACACAGATGAATCTCGATGAAGAGCTATTGGCACAAGAGGAGAGATTGTCTACGGAATTGAACGCCCAAATGCGCATAGCTGAAGGCGTACTCTCAGAGCTCGACATTAGCACATTAGAGGAGGTGCGCAAACGCGTAGATAGTTTGCGCGAATTGCAAAGTACACTAGAAAGAAACATTCAGGACAGTCTTTCGGAATACGCTGTCGAACGGTACAAGACGCCCAGCGTACATATAGACAGCATACGCAAAACCCTACTGGATGAGCATGAGGTGCTGCTCCAGTTCTTTGAAATAGACACTGCTGTGTACACCGTCATACTGAGGGCTGATACGATTCACCTGACGTATTCTCCACTCCTTCAGCCGCTGAGTGAGCGTATACCAAAACTAATGAGGCAGCTCGATGAAAGAGCTCTTGGTGCAGAGGTTTTTGAAGAGCTTCACGCTTTGTATCAGGAAATTTTTGAGCCTCTTCTTCCGCTCATCGACACTGCCGATTTATTGATTATACCAGATGGATATCTCTGGTATTTGCCAGTAGATGGCCTCATCACTAAGCTGGCCGATAGCTCGCCAGAGCACTACTTCGCTCATCGCTACATGATTCAAGATCGTAGATCCCGCTTCCACCTCAATGCACTACTGGGCTGGCTATCTACCGATACCAGTGATCGCGATACCTTGGAAAGGACCGCTGTGCAGGCGTACTGCCCGATGGTGGCAACTGGCTTTGATGGATTTTCTGCTTTGCCGAGAAGCGAGAACACCGCAGAAATGCTCAGAAACCAAATGCATATTCCGCGAGCACAAATTAAAATGGGAGACCAAGCAACCGAAGAGCAACTCGTACAGGCCATCCAAACAGTAGGGCTGCTGCATTTGGGTACCCACGCCGAAGTCAAGCCAGAACATTCTGGGTATTCTTTTCTTCAGCTATTCCCTACAGATGCGAATGATGGTCGTCTGTATGCTCACGAGCTGGCTGAAATGCGCACAGATATTGAGCTGG
Organism: Bacteroidota bacterium; assembly: GCA_039178745.1. GTDB lineage: Bacteria > Bacteroidota > Bacteroidia > Chitinophagales > Saprospiraceae > Neolewinella. The sequence continues at coordinate 15,968 of JBCDFE010000030.1, forward strand.
CTGTCTTGATGGCTTGCCGTACCGCCGATGGAAAACTGTATCGTGGCCAGGGCGTAGCCAATTTGGGTCGAGATATGATGCGCGGTGGCACCAAGGGCCTTATTCTTAACCGTTGGCGCGTTAATGATGACATGAGTCGAAGGCTGATGGCGCATTTCTATCCCGCGCTTCTACTCGAGGGCCACACGCCTTCAGACGCACTACGCAGCGCACAACTTCAGCAACTAAAGGACGAGGCTACAGCCCACCCGGCCGATTGGGCAACGGTCTTCTATACTGGTCGTAACCACCCCATTTTGCTGCCTGAAAAATCGTCTGGAAACTGGTGGCTGATCCTTTCTACAACTGGTATAAGCCTATACTTTTTTCTCTTTTTTCTGGGAAAGCGAATAAAGTTGGCTAAGGCTGCCCGATTATAGCATGGCAGGCTTGTGCTAAAGCGGCACTCGATTCCGTTGGTGGCTCGATAGAGGCCAATTCCACAATAGCCAGATCGCACCGCCCCATGGCAGCATGTGTTTTCGCCGTCCAGTATTGCAGCTTTCTATCCGTAGAGGCATCTCTTTGTGGTTCCTGACTATTCAGACCTATGGCGAATACGCTCAACGCTTTTTCGCGCCGTTCCACCTCGTACAGACAATGACCATAGTAGAGCGCCTGCTTGGCATTGAACTGGGTAAAGTCGCTCTCTTCAAAGTGCAAAATAGCTTGTCTGTAATCCCCATCTTCATAGCGTGAGATGGCCTCTTGCAAGTGCGATGGCTCGTCTGTACTGCGATATGCAGATTCTCCGGTAGTGGCCAGAGGAATATGCTCCGCTTCCAGTATTTCAGCCAGTTTGATCTCGGCTTCACTAAGTTGTGGCCGCAACAACCACCAACCCGTCACTAGGAGTAACAGGCTTGCAGCTACACCAAACCATTGCCTGATCGTAGTTCGCCCGGCTTTGTATTGGTATTTGTTGTTTAGAGATTGCTGTACACGGGCTCTGGCAGCATCAAAATCAGCATATTGACGCTTGCCGTAGTCGGCTAGTGCCTCTTCTTCTATTTTGGGATCGAGATTATGATAGGACATAAGGGATGGGCTTTTTAAAGTGGGTTCAGGCGCTGGCCAGATAATTTTCGTAGAGCTTATCGGCTCGGTTTTTCAGTGTTTTTACAACGTTGTAGTAGATATTGGTCACTTTCTCGACCTCTTGTTCCAGCTCCCGGGCTATGTATTCGAAATCTCTTCGATCAAAGACCCTAAGCTTAAAAATGAGCTGTTGGTCTTCGCGCATACTAGCTACCTCTTTGACTATGATATCCAGCAGTTTCTTTTCGGCTTCTTTGCCCTGATCAAACCCATCCGCATCGGGCATCAGCTCATTGATATCTTCGGTATACAAGGTTTTGATCTTGCACTGTCGCAAATCGTCTAGATGTTGGTTGTGTATGGACTTCCGCAGGTAGGCACCTACCTGGTCTATGTTTTTTCCGGATTCTATCCGGTTAATCAAGCGGACAAAAGCCAGGTTGACCAGGTCCTCCGGTTGGTGTCTGGGATTTAAATGCGCAAATCGGCCGGCATAGATCAGCGCATTATCGATGTGTTTATTGATCAGGGCTCCCATTGCTCGCTGGTGTCCCTGCCTGATGCGCTCTTGTAGCGATCGGTCATCGGTTAAGCGGATGAGATTGAAGGTCAATAGCACAAACGGTTCTTTGCGGTTTTGTTGGATATACAACGAACTCGCGTACACTTCTTTCTTCCTGGCTTTGTGCGCAGTCAGATCGTAATAGCTGAAATGAGTCCGATACAAATATAAGGTGATATTGCCATATGATGTGGTACTTTTTACACCTGCTTTTGTCTGCATCCATCTTACCTTTACCGACCAAACCACCCAATAGTTTTCATTGTCTCAAGCGAATAAATACAGTCTATTCTGGGTTCTCGTGTGCAGCCTGCTGTTCTTGCCGGGTTTGGGTCGTGTTCATCTCTTCGATTGGGACGAGATCAACTTCGCAGAGATCTCGCGCGAAATGGTCACGCTGGGCGATTACCTGCGCGTTTACGTCAACTTTGAGCCCTTTTGGGAGAAGCCACCACTGTTTTTTTGGCTCCAGGCAGCATCCATGCACCTTTTTGGCGTCAATGAGTTTGCAGCCCGATTTCCCAACGCCGTTTGCGGCATGCTCACTTTGGTACTTTTGTACCGCATGGGTCGCTTTTTGCGCGGTCATCGGTTTGGTATGCTTTGGGCGGGGGCCTACGTGGGGTCTATCTTGCCTCATTTGTATTTTCGATCCGGCATCATCGATCCCTGGTTCAACCTATTTATCTTTCTAGGCTTATCGGGCTTGATTGCTTTTAGCTGGCAAAGGAATAAGCTGGTCGATGGTCCGCTCAAAGGTCAGTGGCGATTTTTAGCAGGGGGTGCGATGGCCCTCGGTCTGGCTGTTTTAGTTAAGGGCCCGGTAGCTTTAGTCATTGTAGGCCTGACAGTTCTGGTATATTGGTTTATTCGTCGCTTTCAGATGTTTGTCTCCCTGCCACAGGGCATATTGTACCTACTTATAGCCCTCATACCTCCACTACTTTGGTTAGGTCTGGAAACCTGGTCCAATGGACCGGGGTTTGCAACGGCCTTTACGCGCTATCAATATCGACTGTTGACGACCCCAGATGCAGGGCACGCCGGTTTTCCAGGTTATCACTTTGTCGTTTTGCTCGTGGGCTGCTTTCCGGCATCTATCCTTGCCTTGCGCGCTTTCGGCCTACGGCATCTTGAGAACGGGCGCGACAAAGATGCCTGGCTTTGGGCGGTTATTCTGCTGGCAGTTGTCCTTGTGTTGTTTTCTATTGTGCAGTCCAAGATTGTACACTATTCTTCCATGTGCTACTTCCCGATTGCCTACTTGGCCGCAATGGCTGGCCATCACATCATTGAGCAGCGATCCGCATGGCGCACATGGATGAGTGCTGTTTTGAACCTAGTTGGTGGGCTTGCAGCCATGGTTTGTCTGGCCGCACCTATTGTGGCCCGGCATCCGGAGTGGTTGAGACCACTGCTGGCCAAAGACGAATTTGCCCTCGCCAACCTGCAAGCCGATATTTACTGGAGTTGGTGGACATTACTGCCAGGCATGTTTCTGGTAGGGACTCTATCGGTTTTCCATATTTACCGCAATTCAGGCCAGTATACCAAGGCATTTACCCGCCTATTTGCAGGTGCCGCCCTATTTATGTTCCTGGGTTTGAGCTTTTTCATTAAGCGCATCGAGGGGTATTCCCAACGTGCGGCCATCGACTTTTACGAACAACTCGAAGGCCAAGACGTATATGTAATGACCCATGGGTTCAAAAGCTATGCCCATATTTTTTACTTCAAAAAGCCGATACCTGGTGACTTTACCCAGGCACCCACGTCGGATATAAACGACATGAGCTTCCAACAACTTCGTTCCTCAGATCCCAACTGGTTGCTTCATGGCGAGATTGACAAAGACGTGTACATCGTCACAAAAGTCAATAAAGCCGATCAACTGCTGAACATTCCAGAAGTTGTAGAGATAGATCGCTTAAACGGATTCCTATTTTGCAAAAGATCAAGCAAGACACAACATTAGAAAAATGCTCGCTTATCCACATCTTATCTTCGATAGTTGCTGCTAAACTTGCCTATTTGTCGGGGTTTAGCCATTTTTGCATGAGTATCATTCTCGCGATAAATACAAGTCAAAAGATCCATAGCATTACAACTACCCAAGTGGTAGGGCACTATCTCGCGAACCAATTTCCAAGCCACCAAAGAAAAAGGAACCTTAAAAATCAGTCTCGACTGAACGGGTTCCCTGTACATCCCGAGCATTCAGCCTACTCGTGCAGTTTGCTGTATTGCTTGACTTTTCAAAATCAACAATAAACTATGAAAATCCAATCTACGCTATTGGCTTTATTCCTGGTATCTATACTTGGAATATCAGCTCAAGCGGATTTAGAAAATCCAGATCCTAACCAGTGCTACGTGCGTTGCGTAAAGCCAGATGTATTCCGTACGGAAGAAGTCAGAGTGCAAACTTCTCCTGCCTATACCCGTCTAGAAGTTGTTCCTGCTCAGTATGAGACAGTAACAGAGCGCGTAGTTGTCAAGGAAGGCTACACACGCTATGAGTTCGTACCCGCTACTTTCCGCACCGAGCAAGTATCTTACGAAGCCGAAGAGCCTACTACCGCAGTAACACTGACTCAAGCAACCTTCACCGACGATAGCGAGCGCGTACTCATTCAGCCCGCTATAAACCGCTGGGAATACTCTGACCTGGCCGGCTGTGAGTCTGACGAGCCAGGTGATTGCCAGGTGCTTTGCTACCGCTCTTACGAGGCCCAGTATCGCTCTGTACCCGTTCGCCGCCTGGCCAACGCCGCCAGCAGCGCAACCAACACATCCGGTGGTCGTTCCGATACGTATCGCAAAGAGGTGGTCGAAACGGAGGCACAAGTTCGCGAGATCACTATCGAGCCAGAATATGAAACCATTACACGTCGTGTTCAAACTCAGCCCGAAACCGTACGCGAAGTAGAGGTAGAGGCTACTTACACCACTATTACACGCGAAGTACTCGTAGAGGCAGGTGGTTTGGCTACTTGGGAGCCGATCGACTGCGAATTGACCAGCTACAATGCGCTTCCCATCAACTACGAGCTCGGTAGCGCACGCCTGACTGCCGATAGCCGCAGAGTTATCGATGGCAACCTACTTGAGTTATTGCGCGAGCGCCCTGCTGTGAGCGTTGAGATCTCTTCTCACACCGATAGCCGTGGTAGCGCATCTAGCAACCAGAACCTATCTGAGCGCCGTGCGCAGGCAGTGGTTGACTATCTGATCAGCAAAGGCATCAACCGCAGCCGCCTCGTGGCTCGCGGCTATGGCGAAAGCCGCCCCAAGAACCGCTGCGTCGATGGTGTTAGCTGCACAGAGGCCGAGCACGCCGAGAATCGACGTACAGAATTTCGCGTGTTGAGTGCAGAACAATAATCTGGTTTTTGTTAGCACAACACAGCACAAAAAAGAAAATCGCCAGCTCGCATTTGCGAGCAGGCGATTTTCTTTTTTGTAATCTTCCTTTTTCGATAGTTAAAACTGATCAAACGATTGATTGTGCGCCTGAGCAGCTTCCACCAGGTCGCGATACTCTTCCGGGGTTAAACCGTCGGCACAAAAATCGATGGGGTCGATCTTTTGACCGTTAAGCATCACTTCGTAGTGCAGGTGATCTCCAGTACTTTGACCAGTGTTACCCACTTTACCGATTTGATCACCGCGTAATACATGGTCGCCTTCCTTTACTGTAAACTCGCTGAGATGGGCGTAAAGTGTCTCATAACCAGTATCTCCGTGCTCGATGATCACGACCTTCCCATAGCCATCTCCACGGTTGCGCGCCACCTTGACGATGCCCTTGCCAGTGGCTTGTACAGGCGTACCTCTACGGCAATTGAAGTCCAGCCCCCAGTGCATGCGGTTGGTCTTAAAGATGGGGTGTATCCGGAAGCCGAAACCAGATAAGTTGTTGAGCGATCTCGAAAACAGATCTGCGCGTATAGGCTTAATACTAGGAATCGACAGCTGGCGCTCTTCCAAATTCTCGGCAGCGTTGGTGATTTCGTCTAGTGATTTACTCTGTAGGGCCACCCGGTGCATGAGCTGATCGACAGACTCGCGTAGCTGCGCCACATACTCGCCTTGCTCAGGCAGCTCTCTAAGGTCCTGGTAAGCATCGTGGCCACCAATACCGCCCTGCCAGACGTTTTCGTCTATAGGCTCCATGCGGTAGGTCATTCGGTAGACGTAGGCGTCTCGTTCTTGCAAATGCTCGACTACATCGCTGAGTTGACCGAAATTATCGCTGATTTGCTCGAATTGGCTGCGCAGTGCTTCATTCTCCTGCTTGAGCAAACGCTCTTGTGCACTGGGCATAGCTGACTTTAGACCCACGGCTATCGGGAGTGCAGCTACAACTATGGCACAGACAATGGCAAAAATGCGTAAGAGGGTGTGTCTCAGAGGTTCGACAACCTTCTCATACTGAAGGGTCTGTCGATTAAATACGTATTTCTCGCGCCTCATATATGGTTTGATTCAACCAAAAATTACGCCTTCCTATTTCGGTGTTTCGCATCTAAGTACAGCAAGAAATTACTGCTCGTATCTAGAAGTGTAAACTAAGGCTTGACGTTTTGATCCCAACTGATTTAACTCGATATGGTTTAAACCAGGGCAACAAATGTAAATATCAATTATCATAAAGCGTAAACCTGCATAGTTAAAATATCCACATTTTAACTTTTTTGCTATCTATGCAGGCAGTTTTAACTTAATGTAACTTATTTGATTGCATTTTGGTTGTCTATGTCTATTTCTTGGGTGGTCTACTTGGCCTTACCTCTATTTTGCTGGGTAAGGTACGCGGGTGCATCGCCAGCAGATCGACTACCATTTGGGCAATATCTTCTCCTTGTATCTTCCAGGCATCGCTTTCATCAGGGGTGTTTCCATTAAAATAGGTAGCCACAGAGCCCGGCATAATGGTGGTTACCTTAATGCCCTGGTCCCTCAGGTCTAGCATAGCTGCCTGCGTAAAGCCCACCAAGCCAAACTTGGAGGCATTGTAGGCAGCTCCTTTAGCAAAGAAGTTTGTTCCCGCCAGAGAGGCGATAGTGATAAAATAGCCTTGATGAGCGATCAGCCCTTCCAGGCTGGCTTTCAGGCTATTGAAAACCCCCGTCAGGTTGATGTCTATAGTCTCATTCCACTGTTCTTCCGTCATATCGATAACTGAGGCAAAATGACCCAGACCCGCATTGGCGATAATGATGCTCGGCAACTCGCCAAATTCTTCCTTGGCCTGAGCTACAGCACTTTTCTGGGCTTCCAAGCTGCGTACATCTGCTGCAACGCCCGAAGCACGGCCATCCCAGTCATTCTCGTTCAACTGATTGGCTACTTTGTCGCAGTCCGATTGCTGCCTGCCGGTGAAAAGTACATGGGTTCCTTCTTGCATCAGTGCCTCGGCCACAGATAGACCAATTCCCTTCGTACCTCCGGTTATATAGGCTACGGGCATATTGTGTTATTTTAGTTGTTAGTACATTGTCGATTGATCTGGCTCCAAAACGGAGCACCATTTCTGATCGATCTCATACCTCTCGAACATAGCCAATATGAATGTCGGTTCGCTATTAGGCCTTCTTTTTTTTGTACTTCCGCAGGTCGGGGCCATCCTACATGCACAGGCAGTCAATCGCGACAGCCTACAAGCTATAGTCGAAAACCCACCCAATGATACCGCTGATCTAGTGGCTCTTCGCGAGTTAGCCATAAGCTATGTTTCCGATAAGGATTCTTTGACTTACTACTACCGAACGCTGTTGAATTTGGCCAAAGAAAGAGGAGATAGTCTATGGATGGCCCGCTCTCGAAACTCGCTGGCCGGCAATGGTGTATTCGGGGCTAATCCCACGGATTCTGCCCTCTTGTACAACCAGCTTGCCATAGACTTTTACGAGAGACATCCCGGCCAATACCTCGAAGATGCCATCGGCGCCTGGCTAAATAGAGGGGTCATTCATCAAATGGCTACCAACTACGGACCTGCTGTAGAACACTACAATCGAGCCTATGAGCTGATGGAGTCGACGGGTAAAAAGAAGTACCTCAAGCTGCTGCTCAACAATCTAGGTATCATACACCGTACTCAAGGAGATTTCCAGGCAGCAGAAGAGGTTTATCGCAGATCTCTTGCGATAAAAGAAGAAGAAGGAGACATCATCGGGATGGCCATCACAAACACCAACCTTGGGGTTGCATTGCTAAGTATGGATAGTATCTCTGCAGCAGCAGAAACCTTTCAATATGCCAGACAACTCTATATCGAATCTGGGGATATAGGAGGAGCCATAGGTGTAGATATGCTGCTGGGCCAGGCGCTCTACAACGAAGATCGGTTTATGGAGGCTTTGGAAATTTGGGAGAATGCCTTGTCAGATGATCGACTAAATACAGATGCTACAACCTATGTGAGCACGACAGCCGCTATGGCCGAGCTGTATATCGATAGCCTGCAACAGACCGAACGCGCCAAGCAATATCTGGACGAGGCAATCACCTATGCGCCCTACATAAGAGACGAGCGCACTTTGATCAGTCTGGATTTGGTAAGGGGTAAATATTGGCAATCCATAAGTCGGTTTGATTCTGCTGCATTTTATTTGGCCAGACATGCGGAACGCCGAAGGGTTTTCTATGAAGAGGAAAAGCTGCGCAACGAGCAAATGATGAGCGAGCGATTTCAGTCTGCCTTGCGCAAATCTCAGCTCGACCAGCAAGCAGCAGAGCTGGCCCAGCAGGAAGCTGACCTGGCTGCTGGCAAAGCCCGACAACGCTTCTGGACGGTCCTGGCTATTTCCCTTGCAGGTCTGGCCATAGGTGTTTGGTTACTGGCCAGATATAGAGCCAACTTGCGGCGGGTGCAGTCTCAGCAAAGAGAACTAGAGCAAAACCGGGAAATAGAGCGGGTTCAGCGAGAAGCGACCGAGAGCAACCTCCGCTCGCTGGTAGAAGGCCAAGAAGCCGAACGCCAGCGCATAGCCAAAGAGCTACATGATGGCCTTGGTGGCTTGCTGGCTACAGTAAGTCGTGGGGTAGGGGATATGGTCGAGCAATTGCAAACGGCTGGAACTGCCAAGGATGCTGATCTTTCGACCAGCCAAAATCAAGTGACTGTGCAACCATCAACTGCTGGGCCCGCGGAAGTACAAAACCAAAAAACAGCAAGTCAGAAAGAACACCCGACACAGAGCTTAATAGACCAGGCTTGTGCAGACTTGCGACAAATTGCGCACGATTTGGCTCCACAAGCACTTACGGTTTCCGGGCTAGCCGGAGCCATGGAGGATATTCGAGATCAGCTACAGATGAAGGGGTTGGCCTGCGAACTGGATGTGCATCCCGATTTGGATCAGGCACTGAATACTAAACAGCAATCCATGCTTTTGCGACTCGTACAGGAATTGACCCACAATGTGGTGAAACACGCCGGTGCTCAGTCTGTTTTTCTCCAACTCATTCGCGCCCAGGATCGCATCTTGCTGATCGTGGAAGATGATGGGCAGGGCTTTGATCTAGCCGCGGTCGAAGGCCGCCAGTCGGGCCTTGGTATTAACAGCATCAGGCAGCGCGTCACTTTTTTGCATGGCGAGCTCGAAATCGATACGGCTCCAGGCCGTGGTACGACGGTTGTGGTCAGTATGCCAGTTGGCTCTTGATGAAGTAAATCGACAGAGCATCTTATATTGTCGCATCTATGATTAAAATTGCTTTAGTAGACGATCATGGTATCGTGCTAGATGGTTTGCAGTCTATGCTGGCGGAAGAGCCGGATCTCGAAATATTGGGTGCATACCAAAGCGCGCAAGCACTTACAGATGCTCTACAGATTGGACAGGTTCCCGAAGTTCTGTTTCTGGATATTCATTTGCCCGATGCCAATGGCGTAGAGCTCTGCAAAAAGCTGATAGCCGATTTTCCTTCCTTAAAGATTATAGGTCTGTCCATGGTCAATCAGGCGAGCTTGATCAAATTGATGTTGAAAAACGGAGCCTGCGGCTATCTACACAAGAATGCGGGCAAGGAAGAAATGCTGCTGGCCATCAAGCAGGTATATGCCGGTGAGCAGTATCTGAGCAAGGAAATATCGGAGCTTCTTTTTTCAGGCGCCCGGGGCGAGCAGGCGAGCGCAACGGTCTCTCCATTTCCCAGGCTGAGTCGGCGAGAAAAAGAGGTACTTACCCTGATC
>JBCDFE010000031.1:0-25615 GCA_039178745.1 Bacteroidota bacterium
CCGCGAGCTGAAGTACTTGCCTTTCCGGTTCAGTATCATCTACCGAATGCTCAACCGTTGGAACATACTATACGATGATCCCAACGACGAGGATACGTCAATATTCGTCGGCTTTGACCAGCAAGCAGACGAAAGAGGTGCCGGGGCCATCTGGCTAGATAACTTCTTTCGCCATTTTGTATTCAATGGCGAGCTCATGGTGGGCAAAAACAGAAACTTGCGTCTGCGCTTCGGTTACAACCATGGCGTGAGAAGAGAGCTACGCCTGGATGATTATCGCAGCCTGGCGGGCTATTCCCTGGGCTTTGCCATAAGGATCAAACGATTCCAGATCGCCTACGGGCGCACTACTTATCACATTGGGGGAGGGATTAATCAGCTGGGTTTGGATCTGGGATTCGGCCGAAATCAGTAGCGATTTCCAGTCGACAAACCAGCTAAGTCCTCAACATTCCTTTGCTTGATTCTCTTGTAGAGAAAACTAGGATAGGCTCGATAGCAGGGCTTGTATTTCCCCATCGTCTTCTAGTTCGGGATACCACTCGAATAGAATATCCGTTGATTCGGGAAATTCTTCTATTGCCTCTGCCAGCAGAAATAACGCATGCTTCTTTCTGTTGCACAAACAGTAAATGGCCACAGATCCGTAGGCCAGCGTAGCGTCCATAAAGTCACTTCTGGCTTCTTCTACTATGGATAAGGCATCTAGTTCGCGGCCCTGCTCGATCAAAAATATGGCATAGGTGATGTAAGCATCACTAAACTCAGAGGTGTGCTCGGTTGCCTTTATAAAGGCGCGTTCTGCAGCTTGAAACTCACTGATAGCGGCCCTACAACAAGCTAAGCCCAACCAGCAAATAGCCGGATGGTTTTTCTTGCTGACCGCTTGATCGTAGTAGTATGCGGCCTTACCCCATTGCTCCTTGTAGGCCAGGCACTCACCCAGGTGCTGATAGCTCTCGTAAGAGCGCGGATTTAATTCTGATGCCCTCAGAAAAACCTGGATGGCAGGCTCTATTTGTTCCAATTGCTGATAGCAGCTGCCAATCCGCATACAGGTATCAAAAGATTCGAAAGCTTCGGGCAACTTTAAGTAGCGGTGATAAAAATCGAGCGCACGCTGATAATTTTCCAGCTCAAAAAGCTTGTCTGCATAGTCTATTAAATAGTCTGGATGCTCATCATCTAGCGATCTTGCATAATCAAAAGCTTCAAGTGCGGATACGTCGTCACCCATATTGTCGTACACAATACCCAGGTAATACCAAACCATATCGTTGAAAGCATCTCGTTCCGTCAACTGACGGAGCACCTCTACTAGCTTGGCATAAAACGCAGAATAGGCAGGCTCATGGCACAGCTCTTCATAGGCTACCTCTTGCCAATTATCCAATCTGACCGAGCTGCATAATGCCTGAAAGGCATCGGCTATTTTACCCTCTCGGGCCAGCAAGACGGCATCGTAATAGGCCAGAATGCTTAGCTGATGATCCTCTTCGCATTCTTCTAGGAGTTGGTCCAGCAACTCGCGCGTTTCGTCGGCATGCTCAAAGTGAGCCAGTACTTCTATTCTTAGCAGCTTAACTTCGTAATCGTGGGGGGCATAAATATTGAGCTGATCCAGCGCACTTAACGCATCTTCTTCCTGGGCCAAAATCTTATGAATAACCGCCTTCCACTTGTAGAAGTCTGGTGTAAATCTAAACTGCCCCAGTGCCAGATCACAAACTTCCAGCGCTGCCTCAAAATCTTCGGTACCATAATAGTAAGATAGAAGATCGTCAAACTGCTCCTCACTCAGATAGGGCTGCTGTCCGTTGGTCCGACTGCTTTCATAGGTGGTTACCAGCTCCTGGATGCCTTGATCGCGCTGGTTGTCATTTCTTCTGCTCATGTTGACCACTAGAGGGCTATAGCTTAGCTACATACGCCATTGGCTATTGCCGCTTGGCTTAAAAATACGCTTTGTGGCCAATTAAGTTGCCTCGGGGTGTGGAAAAATCAATTTCTACCCCCTCGACCAGGTCGACCTTGCCTAACCCTGTCTAGTAGGCGACGTCTGAAAGCGCGCTCGGCAGGCTCTAGTTTCAGCAACTTAGTAGGCGGGATAACTTCTAAAAAAAGCGCTTGATAGCGATCTTCGATTTCCCCCCTCTTATCTTGCAAATCGCTCAATAGCTCAAGCCTACGCATGGCCATGTCTTCATCAGCTTCTGCTTCCTCGCTGGTAAATCGTCTCCGTTCTTGCCTGGCTTCGCGCAGTAGGTCTCTTCGCTCTTGCTCTCGCTGCCAAAAAATGGGGAAGAAAGCTTCGGCCTCTACCTCGGTCAGGTCCATTTCTTGGGTCAAAAATGCTTGCCGCGCCTTCTTAACCCGATCTGCTCTGGGGCCAATAGTATCAATGACTATGGTAGGTAAAGAATAGTCAATAACCGGAGTAGATAATGCTTGCAAGTCGGCTGCCTGAAGGCTCAAAAGAAGTGCGGGCAACAAAAATAATCGTGAGAAAGTCATGTCGTTCATATTTACTCGGTAAAGCTTTCGAGTTCCAATTCTTCGGTGAGTAGCTCCAATTCGAAATCGGCTACATTTTCTTCTATGTAGGCAAAGATCTCTTCATCGGTCAGCGCCTCTATAAGCTCGTCTGCATCGGCGGTATAAGTTTCCTCTACAGAACCAGCATTGATAGCATATCGGGCCAAAACCAGTAGTAAGACAGCTGCTGCCGCCGCTCCAACCCACCTGGGCAGTAATCGCCTTTTGATAGGCGGCTGGCTCGGTTTGGCTTCTACTGCCCGAGCAAGTTGTTCAAAAAATGTAGGATCAGCTCGGCGAAATCCATCACCCTGTCCTTTTAGTTCGTTCAAGATTGGTGTTTCAGGATCCATTTCTAAGGAAGGTTTCAATTTTTTTTGCTGCGTGGTGATAGCTTGCTTTCAGTGAACCTTCAGAAGTCTGAAGCATTTCGCTGATCTTTCTGTAAGGAAGTTCTTCGAAGTAGCGAAGCTGAAAAACCTCGCGCTGCTTGTCGGGAAGTGTAGCGATGGCGGCATGTAGCAATCGCATGATCTCCCCACCTTCGAAAAAAGGCTCTGCTTTGAGTTGCCGATCTACCCATTGGGCTTCGTTCTCAGCCTCCAAAGACAAAACTCGTTTCCTTTTTCTGAGCCAGGCTAGCGCTTCGTTGGTCGTTATGCGATACATCCAGCTGTATAGCTGACTATCGCCGCGAAAACCATCTATGCCTCTATGCACTTTTACAAAAGCGTTTTGGAGCACATCATCCGCATCTGCTCGCTTGTGGAGCATTCGAAGTAGGTGCGCATGCAATCTAGGGCCATAGGTTTGCACCAGCTGACTAAAGGCCCTCGAACGCGTAGCAGGATTGCGCAGGCGTATCAACAGTTCATCGTCATTGATCATAGATGTCGTTGCAGTCAATCCAGATGGTATTTTTTTGGACTTCCGCAGGTAGATACTTATTTATTTAAACGAAGGTACATTCGTTCTATAAAAAGCGCCTACCTGCGTAAGTCCTATTGATTGCTCAAGTCAAGGAAGTATAGTCTTAGGATGATCCATCTTTTGGAAAGTTTAATCGGTATAGATCATATTGTGCGATCGGGATGTTAAAATAACTGTTGTTATACGCCGTTATACCGCAGAATGAGTTGCGAACTAAAATCCAAAAATTTAAAATTACACGAATGTTTACTGATACTTTAGGCAAGACCAAGGCCTTATTTTCTCTCTTACTTCTCTTTGGGCTATTTGCCCATTCACACGCACAAGATCAGTTGTTTACAGTTCAGATAGGGCTGTTTCAGGATGTGAGTCTTGAAGATTTTGCCAGCTTGAGTACCATGGGCTTCATCTATGCTCAAGAGGTAGAAGCTAATGTGCACCAAGTATACATAGGCAATTTTAGCGATCGAGTTAAAGCACAGTCTGTGGTAGATCGCCTTCAAGGGCGCAACTTTCGTAATGCCATACTGCTTGAGCAGCCACTCAATACAGGAAGCGATATTGCGGTGGTTCAGCTCGCTTCCCAAAGATTGGGCAGTGACTTAAATTGGGAAGAACTAGGTCGAGCCGGTACGTTATATGTGCAATCTGACGATCAGATACTGAAAATCATGACTGGCGTATACAACGATAGGGCACAGGCACAGGCAGATGTGCAGCGCATCAGGGGGCTCGGCTATAGTGATGCCTTTGTCAAGATCATCAACAATTATAGACTGGTGCCAGTCACAGATTGGGAGACTGGCGTCAAAGAGCCGCTTATTCCGATTCAGATAGACAATACGCCGCCGGTAGCCCAAGGGCAGTCATCGACTGCTGGCCCTGCCACCTATGGCAACACAAGCGTTGCACTGGGAAGCAGTACAACCAGGGCGGGCAGTACCACATCGAGCGCGCTTCCGGCCAATGCTTCTGCTGGTGGGTTGCCTAGCATCAGAGGTAATCTGAGAAGAAACTCGGCTATAGAGCTGCAGCGAGTACTCAAGGCCAATGAATACTACGATGGTTCTCTAGATGGCTATTACGGACCCGGAACGACATCTGCTTATGAAGCAGCCTGGAATGACATGGCTACTATAAAAAAATACAGGAGGCTGTCGGTCGATGTAGCAAGCACCAACTTTATGACCTGGCCAGAGGCAAGAGTTTTGCATACCATTGCCAGCGATATAGGTGCCGGCCAGGTCAATCAGCAAATAGCGGCTACTGCATCAGCAGACCGAGCCAGACTCTTCCAGGCCAGTCAGCCAGAAAGTGCAGCTACATCTAGCCGCGCACAAGCATGGCACCTAACGCTTTGGGAAGGCTTAGAGCGCTGGGCGGTTACAGATCCGCTCCATACTCAGACCGTAAAAGCGTTTCGGGTGGCTTATTTTCAGACATTGGTCAGAGCCGAAGACTATTTTATGGATCGCGGCTTCAATAGCGAGCAAGCTAAAAATATGGCCATGGTCAGTTTGCAGGCCATAGTTGGGGCAGAGTTACAGAGATTTCTTTAAAATAGTTCTTTCTGGCAAGCGCTAAGAAAGTTCGGATAAGCCAAAAAATTAAGGGAAGTCGCATTGCGACTTCCCTTAATTTTTTAAAAAAACGGTAGTGCTCTTTATGCGCTGAAAGAGGTTCCACAGCCGCAAGTTTCACTGGCGTTGGGATTGTTGAATGTAAAGCCCCTATTGTCCAGCCCTGTGGCCCAGTCTATTTCCATACCGATCAGATATAGAGCGTGGCCGGGTTGCATGAGTACGGTCTCTTCACCAATCTTGAAGCTTTGGTCTCCGTCTTTGCGCTGATCGAAGCCCAGCTCGTACTCAAAGCCAGCGCAACCGCCACCCCGAACACCTACGCGCAGGCCTAAATCTGCGGGAACGTTCTTTTCCTGGCGAATGCGGTTCAGTTGCTCTAGAGCCGAAGCAGTAATAGTGATCGGCGTAGCCGCGGCTACTTTTTGTTCTTTAGTCTCTGCAGTCATGGTGACTTATCCTGTTAAGACGGACTCAAAGTTAGTAAATTCGCCCGTCGTTATCATTTTCAATAACAATTAGTCGGCCAAGTGGTTGGCACCAGAAGTCTAATTCGAATGGATTGGTTGATACCTATTGCTTTAATTTCCATTACAGCAGTCAATATTTTTGTCTTGATCGCCTGGAGAGATCTGATGAAGCGAAGCGAGCTGGCTATAGCTCAGTTGGTGATGCAGCGATCAAAGCGAGTCGATGGCCAGGTCGCTGAGTCGAGGTCTGCGCTCAAGATGCAGGCTTATGAACGTCTTTCTCTGCTCATGGAAAGATCTGCTGTGCCCAATTTAATACTGCGCAATCCTGCTGGAAAACTAAAGGCTACGCCTTATACCGCTAGTTTACTGCATACACTACGTACAGAATTTGAGCACAACGTAACCCAGCAGGTTTATGTAAGTGATCAGCTATGGCAAATTATTTTGTTGGCCAGAGACAATGTGAGCCAACTCATAACCAGGGCTGCCGAAGGTGCGGAGTCAGGCGAGCAAGTAGCGAATCGACTGCTACACATGAGCCAGAACCAACCACAAGATGCTGTTGCCGTTGCCCAGGCGGCTATTCGCCGTGAGGCAGGCGCAGTGCTGGAAGAGTAAGCATATTTTTATACAAGAGAATAGGATATTGAACTATGAATTTACCTCCGTTTAGTGATGTAGTATACCAGAAGAGAAGGTCAGAGCTGTGCGAAAAAGTAGGGCATGGACTCATATTGATTGCTGGCAATCACGATGCGCCGATGAATTATGCGGCCAATATTTATCCCTTTCGTCAAGATAGCAATTTCAGATACTATGCTGGCATCGATCGGCCGGGACTACATCTACTGATGGATGCCGCCACAGGAGAGGCTACCCTATATGGACAGGATCTGAGTTTGGACGACATTGTCTGGATGGGTACTCAGGCCAGCATCAGAGAACTGGCCCAACTAGTTGGGGTTTCGACCTGCGGAAGTCCTGAAGATTTAAACAGCAAACTAGAGCGCAATAGTTCGGGTGTTCATTATCTGCCGCCATATAGGGAAAGGCGGAAAAATTGGTTGCAGAAGTATCTGGGCCATTCTGATCAGCCTTCGAAGGTATTGACAGAGGCCGTTATTGCTATGCGATCGGTAAAGAGTGAGGGCGAGATCGTGGAAATGGAGCGCGCTGTGAATACGAGTAGGGCTATGCACCATGCTGCCATGGATGCTGCCAAATCCGGCATGCTGGAAGCAGAAATAGCGGGCTTAATCGAGGGCATCGCCATTCAGGCAGGAGGTCGATTGGCCTATCCGGCTATAGTGACTCGCCATGGCCATATTTTGCATAACCACGATCATACGAATGAGCTGCAAGAAGGGGATCTGCTGCTGATCGATTCTGGGGCCGAGGCTACCTCTGGCTATGCCGGCGACATAACACGTACTTTTTGCATAGGTCAGGAGATGGACGATCGTCAAGAGGCCGTCTACAATATTGTGAAAGAGGCTGAAGAGTCGGTCATCAGAGATTTGCGTCCGGGTGTTCTCTATCGAACGTATCACGATCAGGCCAGCATCATCATCGCTAAGGGTCTGAAGGAACTCGGATTGATGAAGGGCGACCCAGAAGAAGCGGTGGCTGCTGGTGCACACGCACTTTTCTTTCCGCATGGATTGGGACACATGATCGGCCTAGATGTACACGATATGGAAGATCTGGGCGAGAATATGGTCGGCTATGATGAGCAGGTAAAGCGCAGTGATCAATTCGGAACGGCCTATCTGCGTCTGGGTAAATCTCTCCAGACCGGCTATGTGATAACGGTAGAACCAGGGATCTACTTTATTCCGGCCCTAATGGATCAGTGGCAGACAGAAGGAAAGTTTAAAAACTTCATAGACTACAATGCTGTGGCTGCCTACCGAGATTTTGGTGGTATTCGTATAGAAGACAATGTGCTCATTACGGATAGCGGAAGTCGTGTGCTAGGAGAGCCCATTCGCAAGTAGCCGATTATTCTGCTGCCAAATACTGGTGTATGGCCGCAAAATCTGCTCTGCCCAGACCTGCTTGATTGGCTGAAGCATATAAATCTTTGGCAGTGTTGGCGAGGTATAGCGGTTGCCCCACTTCATAAGCAGTCATAGCTGCTAGGTGCAGGTCTTTATACATCAATTCCAGTGGAAACTGAACCGGGTAATCGCCACTTCGAATCATATCGACTTTATATTGTGTGAAGGGAGCAACCACAGGAAGACCGGGCATAACTTTTAATAGAAAGTCTTTGTCGATTCCAAGCTTTTCACCCAAGAGCAAAGACTCCGAAAAGAGAATCATGGACTGAGCCAGCATGGCATTGACCAGCATTTTGAAAGAGGAACCCATTCCGACTTCGCCCAGGTGCATAAGCTTAGCACCCATGGGTTTTAGGATAGGCTCGATGTCTCTGAATATTTCATTTGTGGTACCGACAAAGAATGCAAGTTGAGCTGCTTCGGCCTGGGGTGCAGAACCGGCTACTGGGGCATCTGCATAGTGCAGTTCCAGGCTGGAGGCGATCTGTGCAGCTTTCCTACTAAATGAAGGATTGTTGGTGGAGCAGTCAACCCATATCGATCCGCGTTTCATGGCCGCAAGAGCTCCGCTATCACCAAAAAATAGTTGTTCAACCACCTCTGGCTTACTGAGCATACTGATCACTATATCTGCCTCTGCTACGGCATCATGGATGTTGTCTTTACTATCTGCTCCTAGGGCTACCAGCTTTTGGCGTGCTTCGGCAGATCGGTTGTAGACGGTTAGGTTTTGACCAGATTGTAGCAAGTTGGTGGCCATGCGGCTACCCATAATACCTAGACCGACGAATGTGACTTTCATAAGTTAATTTTTAGACGAGTTCTCGGTTATTTGTCGGGCAAAGGAAGTGCTTGTATATCAATAAAAATAGTCCAAACCGTTCAACAAGGTGGTTTGCGCGCCTTAATCACAGACCTCACTTCTTTTAGCTGCATTTGTTCTGCTTAATCTGTGAAACCGCATGAGGTTTTGAGAATAAATGGAACGGCTCCTCAAATTTTTGGGATAGAGATTGTGGAACGATGAATCTATATGCCGATTTTAGTCATCGATCGATCAGCTAGAAGTGCCTTTGGCCATCATCATTTGCTTAGGCGATTCACCGTATTTTTTACGGAATGCTCGGATAAAATAGCTGACATTTTCATACCCTGCGGCATGTGCCAGATCACTTACCCGCTCATCTTTTCTACTCATTAGCTCATGTGCATATTCCAGTCTTTTGTCCCGAAGCCACTGGCATGGAGACTGGCCAAAGCTGGCTTTGAACTCCCTTCTGAAGCTGCTCAAGCTGCGCCCGGTCAAGTAGGCAAAGTCTTCTACCTTGAGCGCTTTGGTTGCATGGGTTTCTACAAATGGTCTCAGTGATCTCTTTTTCTGGACGCCAATACATGTAAGCTTGCTGGCAAAGGTTTCTTTTTGTTTAGACTGCAAAGTGAACATCTCTTCAATTAGTCCGGTGGTTTGAAGCGTGCTGTTTGAAGATGATATTTCCTCTAAGACACTTTTGATATTCTGATTCAGACTAAAAACGAAGGGTAAGGCAGAATTAGATTTCGCTTCTTTGGGCGCTAAATGGCCCTTATCGTCGAAGAATCGTGCAGGGAGTAATCTCGTCGGGGAATCGAAATAAATCAGCAGATATTCGAATTGGCCGCGTTTGGGTACTAGATCACTGATTTGGTATAAATCTCTAGGTAAAAGGACTGCCGACCCTGCTTGTACTCGGAGAAAGGTTCCCTCATAGGTTTCGATATGTTGTTCGCCATTGATGACGAAGGAAACTGCGTGAGTAGCGAGATAACCCGTGCGTTCGTAAATTGGACTAGAGATATGTTTTGTCAGAACGCTGAGGCCTTCAGACTGGCATATAATATGAATGTGTGGCCCACCAGAATTGATAGATCGCCTAGGGATTTGTAGTAAATCTCTGGGAAGAATCAGCATGCTACAGCATGGAATCTACCAGGTCCTCCAGCTGGGCCAGTCGCTGACCGATTTCACCACCAGCATGAACACTAGCGGCCTTGCGGGCAGACCTGAGCTCAGATGCATAGGTGAGCAGGGTCATAACCAAACAATCTTGTTTGTCGCGATCCGTGTACTTGATCTGAAAGTCGTTGAAGCGTTCGTTAATTTGTGCGATCAATTTTCTTAAACCGGCTTCTTCCTGAGCATTGACCCTTAGCGGATATGGCCTGCCTGCTATGACAACCGTGATGGCTTTAATATTTTCTGACTTAGATTGATCCATGACTGATGCTTACTGCTTCTGCAACCACTCTATACATTTGTCGATTTCCGAGAGGCAAAAGTCTAGTTGTTCGCGGATTTCTTCCTTACTGAGCGATTCCAACTCACTACTGGACACATCTGATGCTGGTTCTGTCTCTTGGCTGATCTGGCCTGCTCTTTGCAGTTTTTCGGTCAGTGATCTGATCAAACCCCGCTGGCGATCCAGCTCTGTTTTTAGATCGTCGTTTTCTTTGGCTAAGGCCACATTCTCCTCCCGCTGGCGGTCAAACTTTGATGCCAGCTGGTGAATCTTTTTCGAAAAACTGTCAATACGGCTCGACAGGTCCATGGGTGCGATGACTTGAAGTGAAGTTTAAACCGATTTAGTCAAGCTTATCTTGTTAATGAATGTCGCTAGTGTTCTTCGGCTCTATTCTAACGTCGGAGGTCTGCACCGAGTTGCGCAGCGAAGGCTCCTGAAATTCTATTCATCGCCTTGTCTACTTCTTTATCGGTTAGTGTCTTCTCGCGGTTTTCCAAGATGAAGCTCATGGCGTAGCTTTTTTTGCCTTCACCTAGCTGATCTTCGTTTTCGTACACATCGAAGAGATTAACGGCAGTGAGCAGCTTTTTTTCTGATTTAAAGGCTAGCCTTTCCAAGTCTGCAAATCGTACAGATTTATCGACAACAAGCGCCAGGTCTCTGCGAACGGTCGGGAACTTATTGAGTTCCTGCATTTTGATTCGCTTTTTAGGCAAGACCCGTAATAGGTTGTCCCAGTGGAAAGATGCGAATAGCACTTCTTTGTCTATACCTGCGGAAGTACAAATTTGATCACTTACCCGGCCCATATCGACAATAATCATAGGGCCTCGACGCATGCGTAGGCCATAGCTATAGGTTTCGGCTGGTGCTTCTTCTAGTTGCAGGTTTTCGATGCCCAGTCTATGGAGGACCAGATTTACGGCTGCCTTGAGGGTATAAAAGCTAACGGCTTTTGCCGGCTGACTGCTGTGCCAGTTCTCTGCGGCCTTGCGGCCGGTAAGTGCCAGGCTGAGCCGATTGTCTTCTTTGTAGTTGTCTCCATCCAAATGGTATGCCCGGCCAAACTCGAAGAGGCGGAGATCTTCGTTCCTTCTATTGAGGTTGTGTTTGATGGCTTCGAGACTACTCATGAGCAGGTCTGGGCGCATAATATCCAGGTGAACGTTGCTCGTATTGTTGATGTAGACCAGTTTGTCTACCCGTTCGGAATCTGGACCTCCGCCGTAGTACTTACTCTCGGATAAACTTAGCGCCATGATTTCATGGAAGCCGTTGGCAGCAAGCAGATCACCGATGAGTTCGCGTATAGAGTTGGGATCTGGATCGGGTGCGACCACCATGGCCGTTGTGATTTCTGATGGGGTGGGCACATTGTTGAAGCCGAAAATGCGGAGAACTTCTTCGATGACGTCTACTTCGCGTGTGACATCACTTTTGTTGGTAGGAACGCCCACCACAAAGCTATCTGCGTAGCGCTCGATGATTTCCATATTCATGGTTTCGAGCACAGCATGTACTTTTTCTGCTGGTATATCTATACCTATCAGATCATTTATTCGCTGGTATCTGACCCGAACAGGAAGCGGATTGATGGGTTTGGGATAGTGATCAATGAGCTTGCTTTCGATGGTGGCACCGGCGTATTCCTGCATAAGCAGTGCTGCTCGTTTCAGCGCATTTACGGCAATATTGGGATCGCTGCCTTTTTCGAAAACCTTGGCTGCATCGGTACGCAGGTTGTGATGCATGCTCGTTCTTCTCACTGAGCCAGCATTGAAGTGGGCAGACTCCAGGAAAATGCTGCTCGTATGGTCGGTGACTCCGCTATGCAGCCCACCGAAGACACCGGCTATACACATAGGCTTTTCATCTCCGTCGCATATCATGAGGTCTTCACTCGTGAGTTTGCGATCTACTTCATCCAAACTCAGGAAGGAGGTACCTTCTGGCAGGGTCTGGACAATGATTTTCGATCCACTTACTTTTTCGAGATCGAAGGCGTGTAGCGGTTGCCCCATTTCATGCAAAACGAAATTAGTGATATCGACTACGTTATTAATCGGCCGGACATCGACTGCCTTCAGGCGATCTTGCATCCAATCAGGAGAGGGGCCGATTGTTAGATTTTTCAATACCAGACCGGCGTATCGGGGGCATCGCTCGGCATCTCGTATTTCAACAGAAACCTCGGTGCTACTGCCTTCAGTAAAGGCACCCAAATCGGGCTGTTGGACCTCGGCATTGGAGTTGTGATTGGTGTGTAGGGCTGCCGCCAGGTCGAATGCCACACCGAGATGATTGGTGGCATCTGATCTGTTTGGAGTCAGTCCTATTTCGAAAACGTGGTCTGATTCGAGTGAAAAGACCTCTGCCGCTGGTTTCCCGACAGGCGTATCCTCTGGGAGTACCATGATACCATCGTGATCTGTGCCCAGGCCGATTTCATCTTCGGCACAGATCATGCCTTCGCTGACTTCTCCTCTTATTTTGCCCTTTTTGATTTTGAAAGGGTCACCTTCGCTTGGGTATAGCATGGTGCCGACTGTGGCGATCAAGACTTTTTGGCCGGCGGCAACATTAGGAGCTCCACAAACGATAGAGAGCAAATCTTCCTTACCGATATCTACCTGGGTGAGTGAGAGTCTGTCTGCATTGGGATGCTTGCCACAGACTTTGACTTCTCCAACGACTATACCGGCCAAACCGCCGGGGATTGATTCACTTTCTTCTATGCCCTCAACTTCCAGACCAGTACCGGTCAGGACTTGTCCGATTTCTTCGGGAGATAAACTTATTGAAAGGTAGTCGCGCAGCCAGCGAAGAGATACTTTCATGCTTGGTGATTGTATGGCTATTCCAAGAGATATGGATACTTGGGAGCCGACAGTTTTAATTCAGGGGGCAAAAGTACAAAGCCTTTGCTAAGGGATAAGCTGAAAGCTGTTGCTGGGCGGCGAAATTTATGGGAAGAGGCTATGTATCGAGCTGATCTATTCGCTCGTGTATTTTTGTCAATAAATCTGGATTAGGGCGTTTGAAAGCTAAATTCTTTTTCAAAAAGACTTTTAAGGCAGTTAAGTCCTCGGTTTGATGATGATGATTTTGCACTGCTTCGGTTTCATTCGTCTGGTCAATCACCTCCACTTTGGGGCTACAATTTTGACCAGAATTATTTCCGAAAGGCTGAGCCGGTGAGAAAT
Organism: Bacteroidota bacterium; assembly: GCA_039178745.1. Taxonomy (GTDB): domain Bacteria; phylum Bacteroidota; class Bacteroidia; order Chitinophagales; family Saprospiraceae; genus Neolewinella. Next base: position 13,064 of record JBCDFE010000031.1, read on the forward strand.
TTTTACTGCTCATGACGAAAAGGTATTGCGAAACTTGGCCGTCCCGCTAATGATAAATTAGCGGGACGGCTTTTGTGGTTGATTCCGTTTGACTCAACGCATAGAATGAATACCGTATTCTTGACGAGCAAAGAGACGCAGCATATCGATGAGCTTTTTGCGTGCTCGGTGCGTACGTGACTTTACCGTATTGAGATTGAGCTTGAGCGTTTCGGCTATTTCCTTTTCGCTGAAGTCGTAGAGGTCGGCCATAAGCAGGACTACCCTTTGGTCTTCGGGTAATCTGTTGAGGGCCAGGTTGACCTCATCTGAGAAATCGCGATCCAGGGCACCTGCCTGCCTGAGGTCTTGAAACCCACTTAGGCTTTGACTGGTATCCCGGCGTTGGTAGGCTGTGATTTCGTCGAGCTCATCTTCTTGTCGTCTGCTGTCTTTACGCACTTTGTTGATGAACAAGTTGTGCGCAATGCGGAACAACCATGCGCGGGCATTGGTGCCAGGCTCGTATAAGTGGAGCTTGGCAAATGCGCGGGCGAAGGCTTCCTGCGTCAGATCTACAGCATCGGTTTCATTGCCGGATAGACGCAAAAGGAAATTATAGACCGCCTTGTAGTGGTCTATGATTTCCAACTCGAAAAGCCGATTGCGTTCGTTGCGATCCATGGCGGCAAATGCGTTGAATGGTTTGATAATAATAAATGAGAGGCTTCCTTTTTTAAAAAAGCTGCCTTCCTGCGGAGGAAACGATCCGTACATGTTAAAAGGTTCCCACAAGTGAAAAAAAAGTTGGAGGGGTGTTTTGCCAGTCTTTTCGACTTATTTTGCGGCTTATCTGTTTAAGGTCTTGTGTTTCGATCTACGGTCATAAAACTGCTTTTAGCACCCTTATCTGCCCTTTATGGGTTAGGAATCAGTATGCGCAATTGGGCATACAGGAATGACTGGATCAAGTCCATTTCCTTCAACTTGCCGGTTATTAGTGTGGGCAACCTTTCGGTTGGCGGGGCTGGAAAGACGCCTCATGTCGAATATTTGGTCAGAAAACTGTTGCCTTATCTAAATGTGGCTACACTCAGTCGGGGTTACAGGCGAAAGAGCAGAGGCTTTTTGATTGTCAATCAAGGCCATAATGCAGAAGAGGTGGGAGATGAGCCATTACAATATTATCGCAAGTTTCCAGAGCTGACGGTAACGGTGGCAGAGGAGCGAGCGCTGGCTATCCCTCAGATTGTATCTGCACGACCAGATTTACAATTGGTTATACTAGATGATGCTTTTCAGCACCGAGCAGTTAGGCCAGGTCTGAATATTTTATTGACGCAGTTTGCCAAACCATTTACCCAAGATTTCCTACTGCCGAGCGGGAGGTTGCGCGAATGGCGGTCTGCTTATCATCGTGCCGATACGATAATCGTAACAAAGTGCCCATCGGATCTAAGTACAGAAAAAGCGGACGCTTTGCGCAAAGAGATCGACCCTCAGTCGGGGCAGTCTCTGTATTTTAGTTATTATCAGTACGGGCAGGCGTATTACATGCTTGACAGTAGATACCGACTGAAACTCGATCGGGAAGTGGACATTCTATTGCTTTGCGCGATTGCTAATACAGATTATCTGATTTCATATCTTAAAGGGCAAGCTAGATCGGTATATACTTTGGAGTACGAAGATCACCATTACTTTACCCATCAGGATATGGGGAATTTAGTTAGTAGGTTCAAGCAGTTGGGCAGCCGGAAAAAGGCAATTATTACTACAGAAAAGGATGCTTCCCGACTGGAGCTCCACCAAAAGTTTATCAGAGATCAGCGACTTCCCATTTTCGTATTGCCGGTGCAGGTACAGTTTCATTTTGGGCAAGAGGAGAAATTTGATGCCGAGCTTCGCGATTTTCTCCTCAACTTCACCGCATGAAGAGGTGGTCTGATTTGCTGTATTGGGTGCTGCATTTTTGCTCGCGCTGGATGCTTCGGATACTCTATCCTGGAACTGAGGTTGCCGGAATGGATCACGCTAAAATGAAGGGGCCTTTTATTGTAGCGAGCAACCATCCGAATACGCTGATGGACCCGTTATTTTCGGGGATATTTTTGAACGAACGCTTGTTTTTTTTAGCGCACGCAGGCCTGTTTCAGAATAAGAGTTTGGCCAGGTTCTTATCTATTGCGGGTGTGGTACCCATTGCCCGGGCGAAGGATAGAGCTGCTGGAATGGAGGTAAACAACGACGCCTCTTTTTCGAAGGCTATAGAGTTGCTGGCCAGCGGGGGGTGTTTCTTTATTGCCCCTGAGGGAGATAGTGAGTTGGAGCTCAAGCTCAGAACGCTAAAATCTGGATTAGCGCGCATAGCTCTTGCAACGGAAAAGAGACATAACTGGAAATTGGGTCTCCGTATTTTGCCAGTCGCACTCAACTATGAATCGCCAACTACAGCATTCAGCCGAGCTTTCATTCAATACGTCGAACCTATTGAGGTCTCTGATTGGGAAAGGGCCTACAGAGAAGATGCTGCGAGAGCGACTAAAGATCTGACTAAGGAATTGGACTTTCGCATGCGAAGCCATCTCATAGATACCAGAGATAAGGTAGAGGAAAAACTGTTGCTGACTCTGTCGAGAATGCATGCCAATGACCAGCCCGCTGCCGCAGAAGAGCATTATGTACGCAAAAAGAAATTGCTGAAAAAAATAAGAGATCTTTCCCAAAACGAGCGACAGCAGCTAGAGGCAAAAGTAAGCCAGTATACAGCCGACCTGCGGAAGTCCAAACTAATAGATCTCAGCCTGAGTGACCACCCTAATGGAAAGCTATCTGTAGGGGTTGTTTTTGGTTTTCCTATCTTTTTGTGGGGGGTGATCAACCACCTACCCATCTTGGGGCTTGTCTGGTTCGCTGAGCGGCTTTCGGGGATCCTATATAATTATCTGGCTACCTTGAGGGGGCTGATCGGTTGGCTGGGCATTTTCCTTTTTTATCCATTGCAGGCCTGGCTGGTCTCTCATTCGAGTTCTAGCGCGTGGGCCTGGCTATACTTGTTGCATTTGCCTTTGATTGGTATTTTTTCGCTGGCCTACTGGACAACCTATAGGCCAGCTTTCGCGCTTTTACATAGATCGAGGGCCGAGCAACGGCTAATCAATCAGCGTCTGGAGCTCAAGCAATGGATCATGCGCCTACTCGCTACCGACTCTGGCTATTCCCTCTAGGGCCAGGGTGTATTCGGGGGCCATGCGCAGGGCGTTTTGATAGTCTGTGCGGGCCTGATCGGTGTTGCCCAGCATTTCATTGGCTAAGCCCTTGTAAAAGTGTCCTTGTATATTGAGCGGATCGTTTTGAATGACGATGTTGAACTCATCTAATGCTTCTCCTGTGCGGCCCATTTCCATGAGTACAAGCCCGGCATTATAATTAGCATCGGTAAACTGCCGATCTATGCGGGCGGCTTTTCGATAGAGTGCCAGGGCATCTTCGGCCCTATCTGCCTTTTGCCAGTAAAACTCTGCTAACGCACTGAGCGATATGACATCTGTGGTATCCAGATTTAGGGCCGTCTGGAGATAGTCTTCTGCTCTTTCATTACCAAGCTCGGCATAGAGCTGTCCGAGTTTAATCCAGCCATCTACAAGGTCTGGATCTATCTCTACGGCTTCCTGGGTAGAATTCATTGATCTTACGGTGTCCCCTTGCTCAATAAAAATCTGACCAAGCATTAAATATGCATCGGGATTTCTTGGATCAATTCGCGTCACTTCGCCCAGTGAATTTAGGGCATCATCGTACTGTCTGGTAATCAGTTGAGCCTCTCCCAGGCGAAGCCAAGACTCTGCCCGATCGGGGTCTATCTCTACTGCTGCGATAAGTGTACCTATGGCCTGGCGAGAACGATAATATTCCATAAATACATCGGCCAGTGTATAGTAATAGCCTAGGTTTAGGCTGTCTAAAACGATGGCTTGCTGGAGGTCTGCTATAGCACCGTCGTAATTCCTTCGCCTAAACTCCATCTCGGCCCTGGTGGCATACAGATCTGAGCGGTTGGGATCTTCCTCTAGTTGCAGGTTTATCTGATCAATTCCGGGATCTCCGGAGGGGATGAGGTCTGCATTGGTTTCGTTGGTTTGTTCCGTACCCTTGTCGCCGCAGGCGACAAACAATAGCAGGGCAATCAATAGTAGGTTTCGAATCATCATGAGGGGTAAAAATACGACTTGAATCTCGCCTGCCATAAACGCGTAACTTGCCTGCAAAATTTCGTCGTATGGACGGCCCTTTGATTGAATGTGTACCCAATGTGAGCGAGGGTCGGAACAAGCAACTCCTTGGCCGGCTATCTGATCTGATCAGTAGGCAAGCTGGTGTCAAGTTGTTGCATGTGGATATGGGCTATGATGCGAACCGCACGGTTTTTACTTACGCAGGTGCGCCAGAACCAGTACTAGCTGCTTCCTTCGAGCTATATGCTTTTTGCAAGACTCATATCGATATGCGTTTTCACAAGGGTAGCCATAGTAGAATAGGTGCTGTTGACGTTTGTCCGTTCGTGCCAGTCAATGGCATAGATATGGAAGAAGTGATACGATTAGCCAATGATTTTGGGAAGCGTATTGGCAAAGAACTGGGCATACCCGTGTATCTATATGAACAGTCTGCTAAGACAGAGGAAAGGCAAAATTTGGCCAATATCAGAAGAGGCGAGTTTGAATTGCTGGCACAAAAAATGAAGGATCCTAGTTGGTATCCAGATTTTGGTCCAGGCATGCCTTCTTCCAAATTTGGGGCTACAGCCATAGGCGCGCGATCCTTTTTGATTGCTTACAACATCAATCTACGGTCAGATGCCCCTCTGGAAGTTGCCAAGAAGATGGCTGGAATTTTGAGAGAGAGTGGCACTTCAAAACACCCTGGCCTATTCAAAGGCTTAAAGGCCATAGGTTGGCATCAGCCCCAATTTGGATGCTGTCAGTTGAGCACCAATATTGTTGATCCGGATAATGTAAACATGGGGCGTTTATTTCAATCGGCTACTCGCTTGGCACATGCTATGGGTTACGATACCGATGGGTCTGAGCTGATCGGTCTGATACCAAAGAGATATTTGGCAGCCGCCGGGCAATGCATGGCCGCGGGAGAGAATCAGTCTCTGGAGATCGTTATAAATAAGCTGGGGTTGGCTACACTAAATGAATTTGATCTGAATAAAAGAATTTTGGAATTAGCTTTGGAAAGTGATCTTATTTAGTCTCCCTATAAACTACACTAAATGAAGGGTTTACGGCAACCTTTTATCATTGTACTAGGTTTGTTTTTCACAAAATTGCCAAACCAAAAATATTAGTAAACATGCAAGCTACATGCAAAAGCTGTAACCACTGGGATACCAACACGACGAGCGTATCACAATATGAAAATTTTGGAGAGTGTGGTGTCTTGAGCGAAAGCGGAATTCAATTTGTATTGCCAGTTATCCAGGATCGATCTGAGCCTATGGGGACTGAATTTATCACAAAGGCCGACTTTGGATGCAATCAATATGACGGAATAACCGCTTAATTCACATCGAAATTGTGGTTACTGACCGATGGAGAGTATAGTCTTTCCATCGGTCTTGTCTTTTTTGGAACTCATGGTCTGCTTAGTACCGGTAGGTAGGTAAAGGTCGAAACTATTCCGAAAAGTTTCTATCCTTGTACAAACTAGATGAGCTCGATATCTATAAACCACTTTACCAATAAAGATGTACACAAACATTCAGCTAGTACATCGGGCAGTTGCAGCCGCTTTTTCCACTTACGCAAGCTGAAAGCAAGAAGAGAATAAGTATGGCCAGAAAAATGGCCTTAGTGGGGATAAATGTTGATTTCATACCAGCACAATGAACGGCATTTTTTTGGAAAAGCTGTAATTATGTGGCATGGCTCTACAGGTAGAAGCTGCTAGATTTTGGGATCCCGGTGTTTCTATTCCGGGCAGGCTCAATTTAATTGCTGTTCTCGATTGGGGATTGGGTCATGCCAGCAGGTCACTGGCTCTTGCCAATAGGCTCAGGCAGTCTGGTGAACGCGTATGCTGGGCTTCTGCTGGCCAATCACTGGCTATGATTAAGAAGGAAACCCAAGGGGAAATTTACTACGAGCTTCCACCATACGATATTAGGTATCCGACGAGGTCTATGTCGTGGAACATCCTTATTCAATCTGGGCGAATTTTGAAGGTTATCCGCAAAGAAAGATTGGCCATTGAAAAGGTACTCCTCGATAGTGGAGCTGACCGCCTGATTTCGGATAGCCGATTCGGTTGTCGCTCTGATCGTGTTACAAGTATATTTCTGAGTCATCAATTGCAACCTATTATCCCTAAAGTAGTAGGCTGGTTATACCGGTCTTGGATCGAACCTTTTGATGCTTATTGGGTGCCAGACGAGGCCCATGAAAATCGCTTGAGCGGTCGTTTGAGCGATGGAGGAAACCTGGGAGAGATCTACTATTTGGGATATCTAAGTCGAATTGATGAAAGGCGGGATAACTATTCAGATTCTCTGTATCTAGAAAAGAGCGATGAAAGAAATAATCAGCCTACATCTGAGTGCAGGAGGCATCAAAAGGGCAAAAAGCACAACTGGCAAGTTTGTGTATTGCTCAGTGGACCAGAGCCTCAACGCACCAAACTGGAGGTAGAACTGCTTGAGCTATTAGCGCAGTTGTCAGGCCAGCATTGGTTGATCAGGGGGCTTCCAGAAGGAAAGAATATTGCCGTTCCAGAAAATATAAGACTTACCCAATATGCAAATAGTGCACAACTGAAAATGGCCATAGCAGGTGCAAAGCTACTGATCTGTAGGTCTGGTTACAGTACGCTCATGGACCTAGGTGTTGCTAACCGGACAAGTGTACTGCTCGTTCCCACCCCTGGGCAGACAGAGCAAGAATATTTAGCTCAGCGAGCGGTAGAGGTTGGCTGGTCGAGTAGCGCTAAACAGGGAAAAATAAGCTTGGAAATGATTCAGGAGCTATTAGCCTTCAGCTAGCTCATCAAAATACTTAATACCATCCGCGAGGCTGCCAATCACTTTGATGCGATCTTCTTTATTCGGCATACGATAAAGAACCGCTTGATAGCCCGTCAGTAAAAGCTTGGTTTCAGACAAGTGGCGAAGAAGTTGATCTATGTAATCATCTGCGGGGACACCTCCTTCTGGCTGAGAAAGAATAGTAAAAATATACGGAGCTTTTGTTAGCCTGTAAGCATCGACTAAGTCTGTCAGATCCTGCTCGGGCCCTAGATATATTGACCTTATGCCTCGCTTTCGCATGAGGTAGTGCACGAAAAGAGCAGTTAATTCTTGCTGTTCGCTTTTTCTTAGATAAATAAGAACGGTCGGACCACCTGTAGGTGAAGGCGGGGGAAGCTGGTCTATAGCACTATTTATTTTCTGGCGTATGAGCTGAGAAATAAACGATTCTTGCGCTGGGACTAAAGACCCTGTAAGCCACAGTAAACTCAACTTGTCAAGAAAAGGATAGATGACTTCCAGCATAGTAGCCTCAAATCCGATCTGATCGATATTTGCCCTAAGAATGTGAGCGAATTTGTACTCATCCAGTTCGACCATGGAAAGAGTGAGGGCATCGAGTTGAGTTTCTGCATGAAAACTAACACTACCAAAGCTCGATATCTTCTCTGCTCGCTCCATTTCCGTCATTTTCGCAATTTTGGAAATGCGTAGCCCATTGCGTTTTAGCAGCGCAATACCCAAGAGCTTTTTGAGGTCCTCATCTTCATAGTAGCGAATATTAGTAGGCGTTCTTCTTGGACTTATAAGTCCATAGCGGTTTTCCCAAGCCCGTATGGTGTGGGGCTTGATTCCGGATAGTTTTGCTAAGTCACTGATTGAATATACAGCCAAGTTAGATGCGATGTATCAGATAGGGAAAAAGACTTTCGCCGCACCTAACGATTATATGGGCCTTTGGGTTCAGATATTTGTATGAGGTCTTTGTCGCGGCACTTCTCAAATTTAAGGTGCTAATTAGATCAAATTTGGTTACTTTTCGCTTTCGTGGGTTATCGCACCTATTTGACAAAGCAACTAGCTACAAAGCACAATCAAATGATTCGAAAGTTCACCTTACTTTTTTCTGCTTTTCTCGGACTTGTATTAAGTAGTGTATCAGCTCAGGGCTGTCTCTATCAGCTTCAGTTCTTTGACTCTGTTGGAGATGGCTGGAATGGGGCAACACTGACCGCACATATAAATGGAACGCCTACAACTTATGGATTCGTCCCAACAGTAGAAAATGGGGGGGCATTTCTATCTATATTTATAGAGGTACAAACAGGCGATTCAATTAGCCTAGACTTTCAATCAGGTGTTTTTCCAGAAGAAGAATCATTTATAGTATTGGATAACGATGACCAGCTGGTCTACGCATCATCTAACCCACCAGAGAACGGAACAGATATTTTTAATTTTATCGTAGAGTGCAAAACATGCGTGTCGCCACCGGCAGAGAGCGTTGATTTTTTTAGACTTCGATCTACTAGTGTAGATGTGATTTGGAATTCAACTGGAACTCTGGAAAATCCGACTTACTTGCTGGAATACGGATTGGCTGGCTTCACCCCTGGGGTAGACGAAATAGAGCTTATAGAAACGACCGATACGAGTATACGGGTTCAGCCACTCACCGACACGACATTGTACGAATTCTATCTTTCAGTACTGTGCCCAACAGATAGCATGACCGTAGATACGTCCATTGCTAGGGGGCCATTTGAAGTGTTTACCCCTCTAAGTACAGATGTCGGGATCTCGGCCATCATAAACCCTACAAACGGGTGCGAACTAGGATCGCAACCCATTCGAGTAGAAATAGCCAACTTTGGCGGTCAGCCATTGACTTTCATTCCTTTTGATTACAGCATCAATGGGCAATCAAGTGGTCTTAGCATGCCAGAAGATGGCTTCTTCGTCGGGGTCGTCGGAGCTGGAGAATCAGAAATAACGGAGTTCGATATTCAAGGAAACTTTACGGCTCCAGGAAGCTACATCATCGAAGTATGGACGGCGTTGAGTGGCGATCAAGACATGAGCAATGACACTATTTCCATCGAAATTGTCAACGCGCCATTTATTTCAGATCTTCCTTATGACGAAGAATTTGAGATTAATGATGGATTTTTCACACCCGAAAGAGCGGGTTTGGGCGAAAATAGCTGGGCCTACGGTAGCCCAAATGGCAATAGTATATCTGGTGCAGGTAGTGGAGAAAACGCTTGGGTCACAAACCTGAATGGAAATTATAATGCTACAGAGCTTTCTTATTTGACAACTCCCTGCCTGGACTTCACAGAAGCTACAGATGATTATGCTATTTCCTTTTTATACAACTTAGATATGCCTCTATTTGACAGCGATGGTGTATTCGTTGAAGTGACTACAGACGATGAAAGCTGGGTTAGATTAGGTGATTTTGGAACGGGCATCAACTGGTATAATGATGCGTTTGGCCAGTACTGGGACGGAAGCACTGCAGGTACTTGGGTAACTGCTCTTCACCCCATCGGTGAATTTGCCGGTGAAGAACTCGTAAGATTTAGATTTGTTTTGACGTCTGATCTCTTCACACAAGGAGAAGGTTTCGCCTTTGATAATGTATACATCGGACCTAGAGGAGCTCTAGACCTGGCAGCGAGCAATATTGAAGTCATTCAAATGCAGCCATGTGGCTCACCGAATGATGTTGTTTCCCTTTCTTTTACAAATCTTGGACTGAGTGCCATCACTGATTACACCCTAAACTATCAAGTAAATGGGGGGGATATTATTTCAGAACCCCTGAGCTTGATATTAGAACCTGGGGGCTCTGGTACTTACGAGTTTGCAACCACATTTGATGGCGCTCAAGATGCGTCGCTGGAGGTACTTGCCTGGGTTAGTCTGGAAGGAGACGACATTGCTCAAAATGATACCATATCGACTACGGTAAACAACTCTCGCCAGATTCCAATCTATGAAGATTTTGAATCGGGGCTACCGGCCGATTGGCAGATAGAGCCGTTCACGACCTTTGTCGCACAAGACCATGGATCTCCGACCACGGTGATGTATACCAATTTGTTTGGCGGTAACCCGTTAGAACGCATAGTAACAGCTAATTATGGCCCCGTCGAGATGGGAGACTCTCTGGCATTCGACTATCGATTCGTCGACTTTATTGACGGTAGTGGTGTAGCTCTTCAAGGGGATGAAGTTAGAATACTTATAGTCGAGAACTGCGCTATGGAAGAAGAGAGTATTGGCGTAATAAATTTCTTTACCCACACACCTTCCATCTCCCTTGCTCGTCGAGCATTTTCACTTGATGCCTTCGCTGGTTCCGATATTCAAATCGTTTTTGAAGCTTCTTGGGAACAGGGCAATTACTTTTTTGATCTGGATAATGTAAATGTGAAAAGGTGCCCGGAAACATTCGATATACAAGCTACAGTTACAGATGCTAGTACTAGTTCCACTAGCGATGGGGCTGTAGAAATTTTATTCGATGCGGGTATTGCTCCTTATACATTCGAATGGAGCAATGGCGCAGCTACTCAGAACCTTTCGGAGGTACCACCTGGAGATTATACCCTCACGATCACTGATGTACAGGGCTGCTCGGATGAAATTGAGGTTCGGGTAGATTTCATATCCAGCATAGACGAGCTGACTAACTTTGGTCGAGTGATCGCTTCTCCGAATCCGACTTCTGGCCAGTTATCACTCCGTGTAGAGCTGATACAGCCGCAGTTGTTGGAGGTGGATCTGTTGGATCAATTTGGCAGAAGGATAAAGAGTAAGTCTTATGGTCGAGTCGACCAGTTGCAAGAAGGACTGGACCTTCGGGATTTGCCAGCAGGTATTTACTTCGTCAGACTTACTGCAGGCAACCAGGTGCATACCATCCGTGTTGTGAAAGTGCGCTAGACGCACAGTTTATGAAGATAGGAATGGTTTGCTACCCCACTTTTGGAGGTAGTGGTGTATTGGCAACAGAATTGGGTATGGGCTTGGCTAAGCGTGGCCATGAGGTTCATTTCATAACCTACCGCCAGCCTGTTCGTTTGTCGGGCTTTCAAGAGAATGTGTTCTTTCATGAAGTAGACGGTGGTGCAGAATATCCGCTATTTGAATATGCACCTTATGAAACAGCACTAGCCAGCAAGCTTGTCGACGTGATCGAAAACTACGAAATCGATTTACTACATGTGCACTATGCAGTGCCTCATGCTGCTGTAGCCTACATGGCCAGGAAGATATTGATCAGCAGAGGGCGCTATCTGCCATTTGTTACCACCCTGCATGGTACAGATATTACCCTTGTTGGCAATAACACTGCTTTCGCCGCGCCCATCACCTTTGCGATCAATAAATCCGATGGGGTGACGGCGGTTTCAGACTCGCTTAGAAGCGATACCCTTGCTAGATTTAAAATCTGTCGGGAGATCGAAGTCATTTATAATTTTATAGATCTGGATAGATTCCAGCGAAGTGACAAAGAGCATTTCAAAAAGGCTATTGCTCCAAATGGAGAACGTATATTGACACATGTATCCAACTTCAGGCCTGTAAAGCGAGTACACGATGTGATCCATGTGTTTAAAATCGTGAGTGATCAGATACCCGCAAAGTTGCTATTGATAGGAGATGGCCCCGAACGTCAGCGGTGTGAAAAATTGAGTCGCCAACTCGGCCTGAGCGAGCATATCCGTTTCTTGGGAAAACAAGATGCCGTAGAAGAGCTTTTAGCTGTATCAGACCTTTTCTTGCTGCCTTCTCAAAAAGAAAGCTTTGGGCTAGCGGCCCTAGAAGCAATGGCGTGCGAAGTACCCGTAATATCCAGTGATGTTGGTGGGCTACCAGAAGTAAATATCAACGGTGAAACTGGCTATACGTCGGGTTTCGGGATGGTCGATAAAATGGCCGAAGACGCCCTGCATATTTTGAGTAATGAAGAGACTCTGGCCAAGTTCAGGCTTGGCGCCCGCAAACAAGCCGAACGATTCAGTATAGATGCTATTCTGCCCAAATATGAATCTTACTATAGCCAGGTATTGGCCAATAGTATTCCAGATAAAGCCATTGAAAGGGAAATGGCCGAAGAGCCTTGCCCCTGAACGCTCAATCTTTAACCGCTACTTTCCGAATTGACTTTGCAGGAATTGCCGGAGCTCAAGCTCCTTTTTTGGCGCTAAAATCAGGTAGGTATGCAATGTATATTCGTCACCTGCGGTAGTGCGTATAATGACGTCTCTTGTGGTATACTCGATAGATTTTATATCATCTAAGCGCACATTTTGAACATTTTCGTTTTTATCTAACCACCAGTGGATTTTTATTTCATCGATTTTGACGAATCGTTCCAGATGCCTGTCTGTAGACCTAGTTTTCTTCAAAAAACCTATGATAGACCAAGTGCCGAGTAATAGACATAGAGCACCAGGGAATAGCCACCACCAAAAAAGAGATGATTCTCCACCCCATCCTGTCGCATACCGAAAAATGAAATAGGCTCC
>JBCDFE010000032.1:0-25553 GCA_039178745.1 Bacteroidota bacterium
GTGCCAAAGCCTTTGATTTGTGGGGTAGTCTTTTAAGGTTTTGGGGCTTGGCCTTTGGGTGAGAATCTTATTTGTGATTCGCTTTTCAAGCTTTTTACTAGTGGGATAGTCTTTTAGGGGATTTTGGGGAAGTGACTTTTAAGTTGGAATCTTCTTGCTGATTGTGTGCCAAAGCTTTTGATTTATGGGGTAGTCTTTTAGTCTGTTAAGGGATTTTGGGGCTTAAACAGACTATGTCCGAGTGCAAGACTGAAAGGCCAGCCCCAGGCTCATCAAATCCCCGAATCAAGGCGATACCTCCCAATCTCTAACAGACTAAAAGACTCTACTCTGATTCTAAATTTGAAACACAAATGCTATGCTCTATCAGCCCGAAAAACCAAAAGCCACCCCCATACCCTAACAGACTAACTTTCTACTGAGAGAACAAAACAGAGTCACAACAGCCGCGTTTAAACTAAGTATCCTGAATGGATCACTAAATCATGAAAATAACTCCCAAATGCCATTAAGATTGGGCGATTCGGCCCCTAACTTCAAAGCAAAAACGACTCAAGGCGAAATTGATTTCCACGAATGGGCAGGTGATAGCTGGGTCGTCTTTTACAGTCATCCGGCAGACTATACCCCGGTTTGTACTACAGAATTGGGCCGAACAGCAGCGCTCAAAGAAGAGTTTGCCAAGCGAAGTGCTAAGGTTATAGCCTTAAGCGTGGATCCCCTCGACTCGCACCAGGGTTGGGTAAAAGACATAGAGGAGACTCAGCAAGTCGATATGAATTTTCCTATTATTGCCGACGAGGATAAGTCAATTGCTGTAGCCTACGATATGATTCACCCCAATGCTACGGCTAAGGTGACCGTGCGCTCGGTATTTATCATAGATCCGCAAAAGAAAGTAAGACTGACGCTGACCTATCCGCCTAGCACGGGAAGAAACTTCAACGAGTTGCTTCGGGTACTAGATAGTCTACAGCTAACAGACAACTATAGTGTGGCTACACCAGCTGATTGGAAAGATGGTGAAGATGTGGTCATCTCTCCCGCTATAGCTGATGAAGATATACCCGACAGATTTCCCAAAGGTCACACGAAGATCAAGCCTTATTTAAGGACTACGCCTCAGCCCAACAAGTAGTGCCAAGCTATGAAAGTAGGTAGAAAGGAGTGATCGTGTTGAAGGTGACTACGCTTAGTTTTAGTTGATGTACTTTTGCAAGGACAAGCTCTAAAACTACAACCCGACAACCTTTCTATCTATGCGCTTACTGAGGCAAATCAGAATAGCAGACCGTCTAAGCCCAATGGCTGGTCAAATAGCAGATTTGCTGATAAAAGATGGGCAAATAGCTGAGTTGGCCGACCGTGTTTCGCCACCTAGCGGGTGTGATGTTCACGAAGGCAAAGGTCAATGGGTGTCACCGGGCTTCCTGGATATCGGTGCCTTTTTGGGTGACCCAGGTTTTGAAGACAGAGAAGACATACTCAGTTTGGCAGAGGCTGGCCTAAAAGGTGGCTACACCCAATTGGCCGTTCTGCCAAACACCCACCCCGTCAGGCAGGACAAGGCAGGCGTAGATTACCTGCGTATGAAAACAGCAGATCTTCCTCTGGATTTGCTGCCCCTCTGTGCCGTAAGCAAGGATACCGAAGGGCGCGAACTGACTGAAATGCTCGACTTGCACCAGGCAGGAGCAGTGGGCTACACCGATGGTTTGCACCCCATCAACAACACCGGTCTATTGCGTCTCGCACTCGAATATGTCCGGTCCTTCGATGGCACCATCATAAACCAGCCACTAGAAATCGATCTAGCTCCAGATGCACAAATACACGAAGGCAGCTTGAGCACGCAGCTGGGTATGCGCGGTTTTCCCGAAATGGTAGAGACCATACCCTTGCGAAGGGATTTGGAAATACTGGCCTATACGAATTCAAGACTATTGGTTCATCTGCTGAGTAGTGAAGCCGGCGTTGCTATACTTTCCGAAGCAAAAGCCAATGATTTGCAAGTGTTTGGTTCGGTAAGCGCAGCTCACTTGCAATTTACCGTAGATGAACTGAACGCCTTCGACGTCAACTTCAAATTGCTGCCGCCGCTCAGAGCAGAAAATGATCGGCAGGCATTGATAAGAGCAGTTCAAGATGGAACCATACAGCATGTAGCCAGCCATCATCAAAGCCATCAGGTCGAGTCGAAGAGATTGGAGTTTCCCTATGCCGATTTTGGAAGTCAGTTTTTGGAAACCTGCGTGGCCCAGACCCATACTGTTTTGGGAACAGAAATGTCTCCAGAAGATTTTTGTGCCCTCTTTAGTCATGGCCCGCGAGAAGCATTGGGTATAGAACAACACCACATAGCTAAAGGCCAGCCAGCCAGCTTGACTATCTTTGATCCAGACCTCAAGTGGGAGCCTACAGCAGATAACTTTGGACAAAAATCCGTCAACACACCCATGATTGGCCATACATTGCAAGGCAGACCAGTGGGCATTTACCACAAAAACCGGTTATGGACATCAGTGTAGTCGTACCCTTGTACAATGAAGAGGAGTCACTTCCAGAGCTCATCGCCTGGATAGACCGGGTGATGAAAGCAAATGACTTCACCTACGAAGTCATCATGGTAGATGACGGAAGTACCGACAGCAGCTGGGCGGTGGTCAGACAACTCAGCGAACAGTATCCGGGGGTCAGAGGCATTAGCTTTCAGCGCAACTATGGCAAAAGTCCAGCTCTGCACACGGGCTTCCAGTCTGCCCAGGGCCGGGTAGTCATTACCATGGATGCCGACCTACAAGATAGCCCGGATGAAATACCAGGACTCTACAAAATGGTAGTCGAAGAAAACTACGATCTGGTCAGTGGCTGGAAAAAGAAGAGACATGACCCAATAGGCAAGACGCTGCCATCTAAATTTTTCAATTGGGTGACCCGCAAAGTGAGTGGTATTTACTTACACGACTTCAACTGCGGACTTAAAGCCTACAAGCGCGAAGTTACTCAAGCCATTGAGGTTTACGGCGATATGCACAGGCACATGCCCTTACTTGCTAAATGGGCCGGATTCAAAAATATAGGCGAAAAGGTCGTAGAACACAGAGCCCGGAAATATGGCTACAGCAAATTTGGTGTTTCGCGATTGGTCACGGGCTTTCTCGACCTATTATCGCTCATGTTTGTCGGGAAGTTCGGTCAGCGGCCCATGCATTTTTTTGGCACCTTCGGCACCCTCATGTTCATTTTGGGCTTTGGTTCTGCCCTCTATATCGGGGTGACAAAACTCATCAGACTCAATGCGGGCCACGATGTGATTTTAGTTACGGAGAACCCCTTTTTCTATATCTCTCTGACCAGCATGATCTTGGGTACCATACTATTTGTGACTGGTTTTCTGGCAGAGCTGGTCGTGCGCTCTAGTCCTGATCGCAATCAGTATTTGATCAGAGAAAGGCTAGGGTAGTGGCGCTATGAAGTATCTACCAATGTTCGTCATACTGGGTGCCGCGCTTGGATTGGGCGCTTGGTTCTGGGGCAATGCGCGAGCTGACTTTCTGGTGATGGGGCACTACTTCCAGTTTTCCGGTCGCCAAATCACCTGGACACTCGTTTCCACTTATGTAGTCAATGAAATCATTCAAGCCAGGTTGAACCGATTGGAGCTGGCTCCAGATTGGGCACCCCTGCTCAGACTGATGTGCCTCTTTCTGATACTCATGATTGTCGTACTGTGCTTTGCCGGCCGGGAGTCCGACCCCGAAAGTTTGAGGTATGGCCGCTTCTCTCGCCAGACAGGCCCACACAATATGGTACTGGGGCTTAGCTTCATTTACGCGCTCAGTATTTTGACCATGATGCTGGTCAGAAAGAGAAAACCGACTAGCCTGGAAGAAGAGGACGATTAGATAAAGTAGAGTTCTTGCCTCTGCCTCCAACTATTGGGATAGATATTTTTTAGGACTTCCGCAGGTAGGTACTTTCCTGGGAAGCTCCGACCTGCGAAAGTCTGAAAGATCAAGCTCACCTCAAGCAATTAAAGCCTCATTCAAACAGCAGATAGTTGGCCTGTGCTCTCTCCATTTCGACATGTACCAGCCCGCTGGCTTTTTTTTCGAGGCGCAGGGGCACCATTTGCCCATTTTCCGTGGCCAGAGGCAGATCGCGCAGATCGGCTACGACCTGAAAACTATCAGAGTGGACGCGGTCATACATGCTCTGTCGGATTCCTGCAGTAATGGTGATGTGATCGGGAAATACGCGTAAGCTATCTACAGCGTCGGGGGCGAGAACCGTGATCGGGACAATAAAATCGCGATCGATGTAAGCTTCCAGTTTCCCATATATGCGTACGCTATCTGTCGTCAGGCTGAGGCCTGCAAGTACCGGCGTAGACAAGGGAATGGTATGTACGCTGTCTTCTGCCAGCCATTCTATGGCTACGTTTTGGCTAGTCCATTGCTCGATAGCCTGTAGCTGCTCTTTGCCGCCATATAGCAAGACGCTGTCAGGTGATATTTCCACAGAATCTTTGAATATGTAGCCAGCCGGTAGTTGGATCTCCCAATTTAAATTGACCGGTACTTTCTTAGACGATTTTTCAGAGAGTCTGAACTCCGTGGCGGGATAGTCGAGTTCATCCAGTTGTAGCTTGGTGACCAGCAATCTGCGGCTTAAGGGTACCCGCAATCGATCTGCAGATATTCGCCCGGCTCCGTTTATTCCCGTCAGCTCGTAATCTATGCGTAGTGGGTTGCCCCACAAATGATAGCTGATGAGCCGCCAACCACGACCGCTCAAATTGACCTCGCCTTTATCGGGCAGTTCGGAGAGGAGTACCTGGTCTTCTGGAATGAGGTAATCTATACTGAACTCACGGCGAGATTCGTAAGTGAGCGTCAATTTCAGAATGAGCCAACAGACAAAAGACCCAGCCAGGCAAAGGATGAATACCGATCGCTCAGAGCCCGTAGGCCAATGCGGCCAAAGATGAATATGCTTAAAAGGAAATCTGGACTTCATGACTGGGCCCCTAGGTAGCGGAGCTAGTCTTTTTTGGGTGGATAGACGGCATCTGTCAACTGCTTGGAAATGGCGTTGCGGGTGAACCTAACGAAAGTCTTGTTGCCCAGATCCAAAGTGACCACATTGTCCTCCAGTTTGCTCACTCGACCCAGCATGCCATTACTGGTTACGACTTCGTCCCCTTTGCTCAGGTTTTCTGTGAATTTTTGTTGCTCTTTGCGCTGTTTCCTTTGAGGGATAATGATCAAAAACACAAAAACCAGCACCATGGCCATCATGAAAAACAGGCTGGTAGTCGGATCGCCGGTGGCGGCTTGTAAGAATAAGTTTAGCATGTCGGTTAGTTAGTAAGGGCAAATATAGTGATGACTCAGCTATCGCAAGATCTATTCCAATACGACTTCCAGCTCGCGGAAGGGAGACACATCTCCATCTTCAAAAACGGCCTGAATGGCATATCGATAGGTGCGGCCAGCGCGCAATCGCTCGTCGGTGTAGGTATCGATGTTGCCACCTAAGGCTTTGAGCAAACTCAGCGGTTCGTCGTCTACGCCTTTGTAGAGATAATAATCGCGAGGCTGCTGATCGTAGGTCCAGGAAATTGATATTTGTCGCTCTTCTGTATTGGGTCGGGCCGTGAAAGATTGGATGGGCGACCGCAGGCCATAATCAGTTAGTTTAACGCTGATGGGTTGGGCCGGAGGGGACTCTAGGCCATCATCGTCTATGACGAGCATGGTATAGGTATACGTCAAATCTGGTGATACCAAAGAGTCTCTGAACCCATCGACAAAGTCTTCTGCATTAAATCTAAGGACAATGCCAAAGTCCGATTCGTTTTCCATTTCACGGCGGTATATCTCATAGATGGCGGCATCGGCAGAAGGGCTATCGGTCCATTGTAGCGAGATACTGCGTCCGTCGTTGTCTGTACTGGTGAATTGCCCGGGAGATGGTGGGAAGATATCCGGTTTTTTGAGTTTGAGTACAGAGGTGAAGTTCGACCCGTTGCCGCGGGTATCGACCGATCTGAGCTGATAGTAAACCCACTCGTTGCCGGTTTGCATATTGACGGTGTCTATATGTTCTGGCCCACTGAGCGGATCGGCTGTGATCATGGCCAGCTCGCGGCCTTCGTTATAGCCTTTGAAGAGGTAGTACCCTTTCAGATCTGGCTCATTACTGGTCACCCAGCTGAGGTAAGCCAGGCCGGAGCTATCGATATAGCCAGCAAACTCGCGAGGCACTGCAGGCGGCTCATCGTCATAGGCCATGACGAGCGACTCAAAGCTGGATAAGATCGTACCCTGATTGGATACGGCCTGAACGCGGAAAAAATTGGACCTGAATTTCATAGGTATACTCACCTCTCGCACTCTGGGGTCTATGCCTTCCAAGGCCGAGCGATAATCGTATCCCGCAGAGTCGGTATGAACGATTCTAAACTCCTGTAGCAGATACTCTTTGTCTGCTGGAAACTCCCAGCTGATAACGGCATGGTTGCTGTCGGTCTGGACGGTTTCGAGCAATAGTGGACTGAGCCTGATGTCTTCTCGGCCTTCACCCGTTATGGTACTTGCGTTTACACTCAGACCACCTAGATGATCGGCACCGCGCAGTCTGTAGGTGACGGGCAGGTCGTTTTCGGGAAGTATGTCTTCGTACATGAGAAATTTCAGCGCTTCACCAACACCGGCAATGGTATCGTTGTCATTGATGAGTGGGAGGTCGAATACCATTTCCCAGTCTGCCCCTTCGTTGAAGGAGCGCTCCAATTGCCAGCCAAAAAAATCTGACCGATACTCCAGGGTTCGCCATTTGAGTCCTACCCTTCGATCTTTAAAGACACCTTCGATTTCTGGAACTGCGGGAGGCTCATAGTTAGCCACGTCCACATCTATCCATAGTGTGTCTCCGCTGGGTGTTGGGTATAGTTTAAGGGCGTATAGGTCTACGCCTTCGTCTAGTGGCCGGGTGTATCCCATGGCCGAGCGTTCTATAGCTGGCCAGTAGTAGCCCAGTCCGTAGTTGCTAAAACCGAAGCGGTGCAGCCAGGCGCTCTCTTCGGTGTCTTCGTATTCGGAGGCCAGGAAACTGCGTTCGAGCAGATCGGACTCCATTTCATAAGCATGAACAGAGGTGATGCCCAAGGTGTCCCATACGACGGGCGCTAATCTTCGCCTCCATTCTTCATAGGGCATGGGGCGAAGCGATTTGGTATCTAGCTGGCGTAGCTCAGGCCTGATGTCGCTACCAGATACGGCGTAGACCTCCAGGGTCATATTGCCAGCTATAACATGGCGAAATGCCTGCTCGGTATTGGGCATCCAGCGTAGGTAGAGCTGATCTTCGGCCAGTTTTTGGTAGATGGTCAAGTAATCAGCTGTGTTTTGTGCGAAGAGACCAGCGGAAAAACCCACAGGCGTGAGCCCCAACATATTGAGGCCCGCGGAAGTCCAAAAAAAGAAACAACAAAATGAGATGAGATCTCGCAGCATAGTGCCTATTGTGTTTTAGTTGTAGTAAGGTGTGCCACAGCGATCGCCGATGTCGACCTCGAGGTTGATGTTGATGACGAGTCTGAACCTAACGTAGATGCGCAGGAACGCGGGTTTGGGCAAGTCTGCATCGATCAGGACGCCGAAGTCAAGATTTTTGCCAATGCCTCGATATTTGGCGCGGCCATTGATGTAAGCCCACAACCTGCCAGTGGCTCGCCAGCCTTTGTGCCCGTGTGGCGAGGTGCCAGAAATTGAGCATCGGGTGTCGCTGCTATATTTGAGCAAGGAGACGTCAAAGCCTGCGCCAATCTGAGCTTGCACGCTGTTGTTGCTGTAGCTGCCTCGGTTTCTGATGCGCTTGTCGATATTGGCAAATACGGCGGCACCGAATGCAAATCCCGTACCTGCTGCGGCCCTTCCATTGAGCTGATTTCTGTTTTCTGGCGGTTGCTCGCTGATGCCAAAATAGGCCGCAGCCTGCGGATGCAAAGGCGGTGGGCCGGGTATGTCGTTGCCCGTCAGGAAGTAGGCGTCGGCACCGGCGGTAATGCCCTGGCCCAGATTGAGCGAGACACCAATCGGTGGCAGCGGCTCGCCATCGCCAGCGATAATGGCATTGTTGATATTGTCGTAGGCATAGCCACCAACGTAAATGTGCCAGCGATCTTGAGGCGTACTAAATAAGAAGTCGACCCCGCCCTGGCCGGTGATAACCCCTTGTGCCGCACTGATGAAGACCCGGAAGGTCCCCTGGAATTCGAAGCCTTCTTCAAAATTCATGCGGATGAAAGCGGTGGCCAGTATGCGATCGTAAGGATTGTCTATCTCCTGTTTGTCTTTGGCTTTAGAGGCTGCTTCGCTGAGGGGCAGATCGCTGATGCGGTCTCTAAGCTTGTCGCTAAACTTAGTGATGTTGGGCGCGGGTATTCCGTTTTTGGGCACGATTTCGGCCTTGCCGTAAAACATAATCTCCTGTAGGGCCGCACCGCCAAAGCGAAGCTCTAGAGTAGCTACGCCATCCAACACCTCGGTACCGGGCGATTTGAAGGCTACCGTTGCTTTAAGTCCCAGGGTCGTCGGTTCGTAGGGTACGTACTTTGCACCCGACGTCATGGTGCCCATGGAGCCATCGGTGCCGCCGGCCAGGTTGACACTTTCCATCTTCATGTGGTAATAGGCACCACCACCAAATCCGTTTATCTCAATAGGACCTAGTATGATGCCCGGCGCTGCCGTGTTCCATTCTACAAAGCCGTCTACGTACCAGTATTTGAAAGTCGTCTGGCCAAACATGGCGTTCAGCTCTACCGTGAGCATGGGGTCTTCGGGTGGCTCGTAAGGACCGATTTTGACAGAGAGCGACCCTTGGAAGCCCTTGCCATAGACCGGGTCATTGTCGAAAATATAGGCGTAGCCGTAAATTTCGAGAGAGGGAAACTTGATGTCGACCAGTATGCCCTCTATATCGAGCCCATCGCTATTCCACTGGTCGTTGCCATCTTCGGTTTCCAGTTTGCCTTTGGCATTGACATTGGTCGTGACGGCAAAGCCATTGTCGTTTTGGCTGGTCAGGTTAAAGCTGATGTTTACCTTGAATTTCAGCTTGCCGTTGGGTAGCCTTTCGAGGGTGGGGTCGGCTATGGGAATATTGTAGCCCATGACGTTGATCTCGCCATCGAATTCCAGGTGGCCGCCGGGCATGATGTCGAGCTTTGTGCCCTGCGTGGCCAGCCTTATGAGGTGGAAGTTGATTCGGGGTGCAGTGACGCGCAGGCTATCGCTGGGGGCCTCACTGTCGTCTTCCTTGCTGCCGAGCTTGCCTTTGACCTGGGCAAATCCACTAAGCACAGCTACGGGCACAAACTTGGATGGTGTGGCTGTTATATCGAGGTAAGAACCCGGATGAATACTGACGTCGGCAAACTTGAATACTGGGAAAGTCAGGGTGTCGATGACCGAAACATTGAAGTTGTAGGTCCGGTCGGGTATGTTGACAAAAGCACTGTAGCCGAAATTCTGCGTCTTCTTACTGATGGGTATGCCCACTTCGCCACCAAAGCCAAAACCGACCACTTGATTGGTGACCAGCTCGACTTCCAGGTCAGATATCGAGTAGCGCCAGCGGTCCATACTGCCATCGCCTATATTGAGCACATTCTCTGCATAAAAGTGCCCGGAGACACCGTGGCCATCTATCAGTAGATTATCGACGCCTATAGTTGTCCGGCAGCTATTGATCGTTGCCGTTTGATCTGTATAGACTTCCGCAGGTGGAGAGATTCCCCGAATCTGGCTGTCTTCTGTTTCTGATGCTGACCATTGATAATCAGCGGCAGGTGGTCTGCTCAGGTTCAGTTCGGGAGGTGCCGGGCCATGGCTAGCTAAATGACTCGCTGGTGGGTCGAAGACATCTCCATAGGCATACATACCGCGTTCATCCAGTATGAGCATACCAGACCCACCTGGCTGACTTCCACCACCACCATTGGTGGCTACGCAGTCTTTCTTTTTGATCTGTTTAGGTAGGGTCAGCTCCAGGTTCTTGATGAATACGCCTCGCCATAGGGTCGGATTGCTGGGTAGTAGTCCTTGCTGGGTGTAGGCTTCCGGGAATTCGACATTTGGGCTGTTGCGAAAGTCGCTAAAGTCAAAGACAGCGGTCGATAGGTTGAATGCTATATCCGTGTAAGATGCCGGAGCGAAGTTGGGTAGACTAACTTGGACGAGTATGTTCTGCCAGTCATTGACAATGGTTTGAATGTGCCCTTGTACTCTTCCGGTTGGTTTGGGGTTGGCATTGGCATCTACAGGCACGATCCAATCTCTGCTAAACAGCAGATCGGCTTCCAGCCCCATTTCTACGAAACCATCGCAGTCGATCTTTACGTAGGTGCCCAGGTCTTGGGTATTAGCGCCGTTGCCATACTGATGCCAGGGGCGCAAGATCATGCCGAATTTACTTGGATTGGTCGATCCTATTGGGGTGTCGCTGTAGAGGCCGATCAGCGCATCGCCGATAATGCCTCCGTCGTGCGAGAATTTGAGGTTGGGCGTGCCGAAAAAAAGCTCTACATACTCGGTGCCTCCGTTTGGGTTTCCGCTGCCGCCAGGCATATTTTGATTGGTCATTGCACCCACTTTGCGCTGCGGCAACTCCATGCCGATCACCACTTCCAGCTGGGCGTAGTCGGGATATAATCTCAGGTTGTCAAAAACAATGTGGATGGGTACGTTACTAATAGTGTCTGCCAAGACCACGGGAAACTCTATCCAGGCCAGTGAGTCGAGGCGTTGGAGGAAGCGGCCTGCGGAGATGGCGTCGTTTATTTTTTGGCGGGCAGCTATAATAGCCTGAGCGTTTTCGAGCCGGTCCTCCATTTCCAAGAAGGTGTTTCCCAGATTGTCATCGTCCAGAGGAAGTTCATTGACCGTAGCAGGCACTCTATCGAAAGAGAAGGACCTCCTAAATGACACAGCTGTTTCATCAGACTTTTCCAGCGCTCTGTTGCTGATCAAACTCGTATCGCTGACTCCTACAGAGTCAGGCGGAAAACTTGCAGCATTGCCGAGCAAAGCAGAAAGACACCAAAGGAATACGATTAGGTAGCAGTTAGCCCGAGCTTTCATATCAATAAGTTTCCGTTATAATTTGATAGGTGTCTATGTTTTCACGAATCCACATTCTGACCAGATCCAGTGCTCTGGGATAATCTTCTACTTCGAGGTCTCCGCTAGGCCCGACCTGCAGTGGGAAGTCTCTGATGATGGGGGCAATCATTTCTAAAAGTCTGTAGGCACAATTGATCTGCCCATTGGTATGCGCATCTGCTGGAAAGCAGTTTCTTTCATCGGAAAGGATGGCTTGAAAAAAGAAGTCTATAACTTCAGGTCTGCGCGTATAGATCAATCTAGGCGCTATATCGTAGATGAAGTCGTCATTGACTACGGCTTCACGAAGTAATTGCTCTAGCCTGCGCACGCGAGAGGCATCGCCTATCCTGATCATGGCTAGGTCATAGGCGTTCATATCCCTGGTTGTGCGTCTGTATTCGAGGGGTACGGCCCGCAGGGCGGCTTCTCGGTTGAGGAAGCCGGCTAGGAGGAAGAAGCGGTGACGATAGGGAATATCGGGAAGGAGTAAGGCTGAGTCTATGGTGATGAGGTCTTGAGGAGATACATTCTGACGGTCTTGATTTTCTAGCGTTCTTATTTTTTGGTAGAGTACGGTTGGCTGGGTGTCATACGGTAAAGAATCAATTGAGGTGCTACTCTGAGCATTCATCTGAGTGGTAACAAAAGCACATAGCCAGATACAATGAGTGTACCTAAATAACAGATGGATATGTCTTTTTAAACTTGTCATGAGACTGGTTTATACAGCTTCGGGGAAGCATATTTTAGCCATTAAAAAATGATGATAATTTTCGATTAAATCAGTTATGTTACCATTTGACGATTTATCTGGATTGGTCGCTATTTTGATGTATTCATTGAATTCATCTTCAAGCCCTAATAATTTAGATGCTTTGGCAAAATTCTCTTCTTCATCGAGTGCTTTGAAGGCATCGAGGTTATTGGCCTGCTCAGCAAGTTGAAGTAAGTCTTTTCTGGTTTGGCGAAATAGTTTTTGCTTGAGTTCTTTTGAAATATGCATAGTATTTTACTTTTATTGGGTTAGCCAATCGTTGAAATTAGCCCTGATGCGATTTAGGTTAATGGTGTAATCTTCGTAGCTCATGATGGGTCCCGACCAATCTGATGCCAAGTCTTCGTATCTTCCAATAAAATGCATCAGCTCGTCGTATCGACTCAACTCTGTTGTATACAGCACCGCTTCTCCCATAGCTTGCCTTAACTGACCAGAAGCAACTGTTGCCTGAATATTACTGATGACAGGTGGCGTTAAACCTCCGCTACCGGTTGCGGCTAAAGGAAGTTCCGTGACAAGGTGGAATCGAATTTTATTTCTGTTAATTGTCCATTGCTCGTAGGAAATGATCCCAAGATTTTGATCAGCTAGAAGGTCTTCGTATCGACCTTTCATCGCTGTATATATCGGATTTCCAGTTGCATTGAAGGCGTCGTCAAGGGCACCTCTAATATTTCCGCCAATGACTTTTAATCTGATGGACTCCGCCAGGTTTGCTGGTACATTCGGGTTGCCGACAATACCCAGACCATCAATAACGGCAAACCGGATTTGATTTCTTTGAACGGTTCGAGTTTCATATGAAATAATTCCGAGATTCCAATCACTCAATAGATCATTAGCTCGACCTCTTAGATTTATAGCTGCTCGTTGTAAATTGGCATCCAGGTTGTTGAATTGTATGACATCGTCAATAGCTTGCGATAGTTGATTATTGACTATTTTATTTACTATTGATGGTGTCGATCCTGGTAATCCTCCGGTTCCCATTATTGCTGATGCGGGTAGCGCATCAATCAGTGTTGCCCTAATTTGATTTCTAGCTATTGAAAAATCACTGTAGGACAGCACGCCTCGATGCCATTCTGTCATAAGTCCTTCGAATTGTCCTTTTAGCAGAATCAAGTCAGGATCTGCGGTATACTTTATGGCTTCTTCGATGGCATCCCTTAGTCCTGATGTGGTGACTTTATTGACTACACTGCCAACAACTGTATTAGTTAGTCCGGTTGGGTATAGATTTAAAGCCAGATCATCAAAGATTCGAGAAAATTCGATAGGATAAGTGCCGTCGGGCCAATTAGAAATAGCGTTTTTCAGAGCTAATCTCTCGCTCGCATTTAACGATTGTATATAACCCCTAGCTTCAGCCGTAAAATACTGTCCCCAATTCCAGCCTTTTTGTTGGAACAGGGTAAAAAATTCTGGGAAATCATCTGCATAGGGTACAAATATGATTTCTGCAAAACACCGCCATGTGCTCGGGCTTGTAGCATCTTCATAAAAGGTAAGTTTTCCAAATTGAGGATTTCCAAGCTCATCAACGTAATTGATGTTAGATATTTCTAAGACCTTCCCGGTGGCAGGTCTAGACGGAAGCCATAATCCAGGTCTTAATCTATAGAGATCGTTTATAATTTCTCCCGTACCTAGTGGAATTTCCATACCATTATTTATGGCAACGGCATAGAGGTTTGGTTGTAAGTGCAAAGAGGTGGATGAAGCTGAAAACTCGATTGCCTCGTTTAAGTACAAGGCATATATTTCTGCTCTTAGTTGTTGCTCAAGCCTTACCAAATTCGGGTCAGGTATTCCACTTAAGCCATACTGGCGAATTAAGCGGTAAAGCTCTTTAAGCTCCGCTTTGAAATTGGCCAACTTAGCCGGCGCAGTTTGCCTGAGCTGAAGGACAGCAGCTTTTATTTTGTTAAAATTGAATATGAGCTGCCCACCGCCATAGCCCACTAGACCAAGAATGTTGGTTACACCAACAATCATACTAATATTGTTGACTGTCTGGTGAATAGACTGATCGATACTGCCTTGCCCCGTAGTCTCCCAGGAATAGGCATCGTCAGATAGCGAATAAACAGCTGTTGCAGCGACCGCATCAGCTGTTGCTAAAACGGCAAAAACTACACCTGTAGCCGTTCCCCCAGAAAATACGATACTCGCCGCAGCGCCTGCTATAGCTACGACTGTGATGAATGCTTTGAAATTTCTGTTCCAATCAGCGTCACGATAGTTGCGATAGAGCAATTCTGCTAGACATAGAGGCAGAACTAATGTCGTGCCAGCAGATACATCAATTGGGCTGGGGCTGTTTTCTCCAAATGTTACATCGTGCAAAAACTTCAGGGCTACAGGTGAAAATGGAGTGCCAACTGTTCTTTGTATCTGCCTCGTTTGAGGTAAAACACCTGTTTGAATAGCAATCCTAAACTCATTGTCGGCATTCCCCAGAAAGCTTTCGAAGTAATCACCAGGTTCATCTACAAAGGCATCCACTGGATGAATTACCGACACCCCCGAAAAGCTTGGATTTTGCCCGGTAATACCTATCGTGTAATGTGTGGAAATAGATCCATTTTGATTAAATGCCTGATTTCTTATCGGTAAGCCACTTGTTTCAAAGGACCGTGACTGAATAACCATATTAGATAGCGTTCCAACAAAAAAGTCATAAGCTATTGCATCAAACTTGGCATGAATGTCTTCAAATAGCTCGAAACCATTTGCACTATATAGGTCTATTACATCCTGATACTCTTGAGGCTGAGTTGCACTCAATATGCTGTTGTACAACCCCTGGTGCTCTTCACCCATTAATCCCCAAAGCCAATCTGCATTTACACTACCGTATCGCAAAATATTCAATATATGAAGTCTCTCAGCCAGACTTAAATCACCGATAGCACATGGATTATTTTCCCAAAACTTTAGTAATTTTATTAATTCGTTGGCACCTTCTTCAGTAGGTGGATAATCTAAAACAGCTCTGCTCGCTACTACTTGTTGATATAATTCACTGTAGTGCTTATAGATACTTGCATCAGCGTTTTGCCAATTCTCTATCTCTTCCTTACTAATGACCAATGCTGGATCATCAGTGACTATGGCATAGGGGTTTGTTTGGTTCTCTACTTCAATTTGTTCATACATCCCATGTAGCTCCAGTTGGAGTTCCAAATAGTTTACTCCAGTAAGCAGTGTAGGATTACATGAAACAGTTACGAGTGGATAGCGGCTCATCTGGTGAGCGTGTGTATATGCATAAACTAAGGCACTTTCACTAGTCCCTCCCCAGGCTGCCGATACAGCTAATAATTGTTCTGCAGGATCCGTGAAATAATCATCATTTTGTAAAGGCACAACTCTTCCTCCCCCAATACCGGACAATTCACTTACTATGAAGTCAAACTTTTTTCTAGCCCCTTGACCTCCATAGGCCGTATCTAATTCGTCTAGGTCATCCTCTTCAAAACCAATATCTTCCCAAGTAGCTTGTTTAGCCACCCAACCAAGGGCATTGTTTTGAGATTGAGGAACAATATAAATTACCTTTCTATCAGCGACACCTAAGCCTTTTGATAAGCTGTCTATGTAGAAGCTATCAACTTCTCCAGATGACGAAGAATAGCCATAGGCATAAAAATTCCCGGTATTATTGCAATTTAAATATGTATTGAAAAACTTTCCATCATCCGTAGCAAAGCTTCTGAGAGACCCAAATGGATAAATAGCATAGCCTGAAAAGCAAGAGTCTCCAACAGCTATATTATCTCCAGTATTGAAGCTTACCTCTTCTACATTCTCTGGTACAGTAATTGGTTTCCCGGCTGGGCTCATAAATGTGAGCGTTCGGTTTTCGTTACGGAAGGAATCCAAAAATGCAAGCTGGGTTAGTGTATTACTCTGCCCCGTAGAATCACTCGGCAACAAAGGCGCACCAACCGGATCGTGAATCAAATCCCACTGCCACTTGTAAAGGCGAGTACCGTTGTTATAATCCATTAAATTATCGGTCTGGCCTTCGGGGAGATCATTGGGGTATGCCTCAAAAGTGTGCTCCAAGACGTAAGCGCCGTGACCCAACTCGTGCGCGAGGGTCCGGACGAAATTTTCACCCGAGCCGGCATTGCCCATGTACAAAAAGCCGAATTGCCTGCCTCTGGGCATGAAACCGGCTCGATTGACCGGCTCGTAGCTGTCGGTAAGGAATAGGTAGTAGGTGTCATCATCTATTCCCTGTGGTATGCCTTCGAATGCGTTGATGATGTCGCGCATCTCTGGCGAGTAATTAGTCAGTATCCCGCTACCCACGGCATCGAGGGTTCCATCATAGCCAGACGCGGTAAAGGGCGGTAAAATAGATACATCAGGACTGACCACAGCTTGGCTAAAAATCTCGCGCAAGCCTTGCTCGAGGTTGGTGGCACTCAAACCACTAGCAGCTGTTCCACTCAATGGAACCAGAGCAACCTTTAATGGTAGATTTGGGTAGGGCACCACATTGAGTAGGCCCGCAATGAAATTGGCACTCGTATCTCCCGTCACTTGTTCTGCCACCAGATAGTAAGGATCAGATCCCGGTGGAATAAAGCTCACTCGTGTAGCCGCACCCTGCTGACTGGTTGGCAAGGGAACACCACTCGTCTGATTATAAGTAACAGAGTCTGGAATACCAGGCGATTGGACAAACCCGTCGACCGTCTCTGGCAGATTCTCACGGACTGACTTGTACGGAATGGTATAGTTGCTGCCGGCTATCTCTCTACTTGTGTAAAATGAGGCCGGATCACTTGTTCCTCTACCATCAAAGCCATACTGCTGGTTGTCTGCCGGACCAAATACAACTTGGAAGTCACCTTCGTAGCGATCCTCTAGCCAATCTTCAACCAGAGCCAACACGCTATCTGCCATAGAGGCACAAGAATCTATTTCGCTTGAGCCTTGCGCCTGCTCAAAGCAATCTGCTACATCGGCTATACCTTGCTGAAGATCAGGTGGTAGCCCCGCATTTTCTCCCAACATCAACAGCTCGTCGAGCTGCTCATTGAGCTCCTGCTCCAAGATGTCATCAGCAATTTCCAGCACTTCCAAAATATCACTCAACAAACTATCTGCCCATGGCGGAAGTACCTCTATTCCAAAACCCGTTGCTTCCAAATAGCCACCAACCATTCGATACTCGTCGTTGACGAAAATATTGTCGAAGGTGAAGCTGAATTTAGCCTTATTGAAGTAGGGCATCTTAATGTCGCCCGTACCGGAGAAGTAGCCACCGCCACCACTAGCCGATGTGATCACAATCGGAAAGTCGAAGGCTACGATGGTATCGTCTACTACCAAATTGCTCAGTGGCACCTGGTTTGACAAGTCGACCTGGGTTTCCATGCCACAGACGTACAGACCATTGTTCAGACTGGGGCGTCTCATTAAGAAACTATCGGGTATGGCCGGAATCATGGCTTCGCTGCCCTGACATAGTTCAGCGATTTGATAATCGTATATCTGATTAGACAGCAGGTTCTCCAAAATGACGAATGAGTCATTGGTCATTACCGTCAACCAATCTGCCCCGGGTGTGTCGAACAGCTTATACCGGAACTCGTAATCGTTTAAACCATAAGTCGGTGTCCATGAGATCATCATGGTCGATCTGTCCAGTGGCTCCTCCATGATGTCTTCCGGACGGCCACACTCGTCAGTCCTCACGATCACCCATTCGCTATAGTCCGTCCAACCATAGTTGTCACATCGGGTCTTTACCCGCCAGCGATACAGGGTATTCGATCTCAAACCTGTAAACGTAGCATTCAAATCAGGTGTCTGTATAGAGTCTCGATAGAAATTGTCGAATGTGGGCAAGTGGTCATACCAATCGAGCCTGCGCATTTGCTGGCGACCACCAGGCAAGGGCGAAAAGCCACCAGATCCTTCCCCTCTCGGTACTGAGATGGCCTCTTCTGCACCAGGTTGGACGATCGCAGGCAGAGGATAGACACTCTCTATAGCCACCATGTACTCCTCGCTATTTCCGTTGGCAGATTGCCAGCTGGGCCGCAGACTGCTTCTGTAAATTTCTGTGGTAGCCAGGTTGATTGGAATGCGGCAGTCTTTCAAGGTTTTGAATAAAAGGGTGTCGCTATAATCTGTCCAGCCGTATTCAGGACAGCGAGCTCTTACCACGACTTCGTAATCGGTATTCTGTTTGAGCTCTTCTAAGAATTTGCTTGGATCAGTAACGGTAAATCTATGCCAGCCCACGAACTGAGGCGCTTGCATACTGCCCGGAAATCCGAGTGCAGGCATAGCTCTGGCCGCTGGAGGATTGAGCGAAATCGCACCAGATCCCAACCCCAGATTTCTGCCTGAAGTAGGAGTAGGCGGTGTTCCATTACCTGGGTTTGCTAAGGATACGGGTTGGTTCCCACCACCAACTTCAGTAACAGATTCAGGAGCACCCTCCAGCAATTGTTCGAGTTGTAGGTTCGACCCAATGGGGCCTTTGACCAGTATTTCCCATTCGTCTACTGTACCGGTTACCGCCCAGTCGATCTGGGCTGAAAATGGCTCTATTTCACTAGCTGCCAGCATGTCTGGTATCAGGCACTTGACCGGAGTTCGGAATTGAACAGTGTCTGAATAATCAGACTCTTCGCCTGTGTAGCAAGATGATTTAGCTCTGACCTCGTAGTAGGTCATATCGTCTAGTCCGCTCAGTGCTGTTACACCATACAATACATTCCTTGGCGACCAGCTGCTATCGCCAACCATTCGGTATTCGAGTCGGCTAGATGTTGCAGCAGGAGGCAATCCGGTTAGCCTCACTACAGCCGACTCGTAGGTAATGTCTTCAATTTCTATTTGCTCTGGTGGTGCGCATTTTAGCTCAAAGTTTGCCAGTTCCGTCCATTCGCTATAGTTGACGCCACAATCCGTTCGCAATTGATAATCGTACCTGGCCCCGCCCGAAAGATCAGAAAGGAAAATCGAGCTATCTACCTCGATTTCGGTTTGCCAGGGCAGGGGGTAACCATAGTAATAGTAGAAGCCCGCCAAATTTGGTCGGTATCTGACTTCTACTTGTTCTGAAAGCAAATATGGTGACCAGTTGATTCGCGCGGCATCGACCAATATAGAATCGACGATCAGACGACTGGGCGGATCACAAGGTGGCAGAGTTTGAAAAGTAAAGATATCGGTATAGTCAGACCAAACGCCCCGGTTACACCAGTAGCGCATACGAACTTCATATTCGGTTTCCGATTCCAGTGCAAGCAGCTCTAGTGAAGGTTGTGGCAGATTATCGGCCGTATTCCAGCTTTGAGCGCCTTTCAAACGATACTCGAAAATATAGTAGGCCGCATTGGGCTTGGCCATGCCACTTACTATAGCACTCTCCTTACTGACATCAGCCAGCCATAGGCTATCGACCACGGCACACTGAGTACTGAACCTCACCGGCTCTGACCATTCAGACCAAACCGAGTCTGTGCACTGCGTTTTGATCTGCACCAGGTAGCTAATGGCAGAGCGCAGCGTATTTGTTTCGGCCGTTTGATCAACATCCAGATTGAAATCAGATGGATTGAAATAGGTAGACTGACCCACTGGCAAGCTATCCCATCTCCACGAAGCCCTTGGCTTTATTCTGGCCTCTGTCAGTCGCAAGCTGTCTCCCTGGCTAATATCCCAGGCGATCAGTGCTTGATCACTGGCCAGGTCTACCAAGTAGGGTTCAAAGGCAGAAGGGCAACCCCCATAGGGGTCTAGTGGTATGCAAACCGGCTGCCCTGCTGTGCATTCCGTGCAGACCTGTATTTCGTAAGTTCTGTAGGGTAGCAGATCGCTTATGGTATAGTTGCCACTCGGATAATCGAGTTGTGCACTATCTGCGACCATACTGCCATCTGCCAATTGCCAGATCAGCCAGAAGGTAGAATCAGAAGAATAGTCTTCTCCATTCATATTCCAGCCTAGACTCAGGCTGGTTTCCGTACTGTCCAGCCTGGTAAAATCCAGACCGGTCAGGCAGTCGTCGTCCAGGCCTTCAAAGGTGAAATCGAATGTCGAGCATAGGCGGCCACCTTCGGGACATAATTTGCAAAGCTCTGCACGATACTGCCGGTTCATGCCCAATTCGCCCAACTCGTAACTTTGGGTAGCTGCTGACAGAGATATACTATCCGTAAAGCTAAAGGCTGGATTCAATCGTCCAACGGCTCTTTCATTTCCGGGGACAAGACCACCTCGCTCGCGTGGACTTCTCTGGCTTCGCCCCCTGGGCGTTTCACCATCCCCTCTTATGGGTGCTGCTTCCTGGGCAGGTGCAAGGCTGATGGGCACCTGGCCCCATTTGAGTACCCAGCCGTCCACAGCTTCCGTATTTGCCCAATTTACCGTTATTCGATCATCGTCTATTGGATACCAACTGACCATAGGCACGTACCCACATTCGTTTTGATCGCTGGTGTCTGGCGGCATGATGATGCTAATCGTCTCGCAAGACGAGCTCACCTTGCAAATCGCGCAGAGGGTGAAGTTTTGGACTTCCGCAGGTGGTAAGTCTTCCCAGATATAGGTAAAATTGTCAGCTGCTAGCTCTATTTCTTCACCTCCCTCTGTCGATAAGACCCAATTCAACACATAGCCCGGCACGTCCATACTCCAATTCAGGGCTACACTGCTAGGGCCGGTGGCCTCTCCGGCAAAGGTGGTGGCAGGAATACAACTTTCCTCATCATCCGATCCACTTCCACCGTAAGTAAAGCTGTATATGTCGCTCCAGCCATCATTCAAAAAGGCAGCTCTTCCCATGACATCCTCTGCCCGTACGCGAACCAGGTAGCGACTGCCCACAGTAAAGGGAGGGTCTGCTGGGGTAAGTTGATAAAATGGCGGCAAACCCTGGGTGAATAATAGGGGTTGGGTGCTCTCTATAATGAGATTGTCGCCCATACCTGGCAGAATGTCTTCATACACTTCCAGCGTATAGCGAACAGCCACACCAGCATGCTGGGGCTGCCACAAAAAACGAACTTGCTGTGGGTAGGGGGCTGGTATCTCACCTATAGGTTCTATCAAGATGGGGGGTCTGTGCAATAGCATAAAGCCAGTAGCACAAGCCCTATTGGAAACTGCCGGATCAAAAAATCGCTGAAAATCGAAGACCTCCACACAAAGCGATACGGGGCCTTCGGGCAGTAGGCCGCCATTGCTGAGAACCTCCTCAAAGCTGATACCTTCAAAAACCAAGTTTGCAGGATCGAAGTAGTCCCTCAGTTGAGCACCGGTCAATATCAGCGGCTGGTTTCTGCGAAGGATCAAGGGGAAAGGCATATAATCTTCGCGCGTACGGATGCTAAATCCCGGCCCAGATAGATTGATACGCAGCAGAGCTTCGTATTCTGGGCGCTCGTCTATATTAATTAAGGTTATTATGGTTCGCCCCGGATCATCGTACGCTTCTATGCGAGGCGAGAAATCGGTAACCTGAACCAAGCTCGTTATGGGGAAATTTTGCCCATTGAGCCATGGTGTACTCACTAGCCAGCACATCATCGTCAGGTAGATGCCCCATGATATCTGCAGGCGTTTGCGTTGTCCGTGCCAGTATAGGTGCATCATCTGTTTACTATAAAGTTGAAGTATTCCCACTCGTCACCAACCCGCAGGATGGCTGTGTAAACTGCTGGCGGAAGGTTCTGATTATCGTAAGAAAGGAGATGGTAGTCGCGCGCGCCTTCCTGCCTGTAGCTGATGTTTTCGCCTTGATCACTAAATATCCAGAACTCGATTGGGCGTTCTTCGTTCAGCAAAATGCGGACGCTGAAGTTTCCGTCATTGGGATTCGGGAACAGATCAAACGACTCGATAAGTGTAAATGTAGGCTGCGGTATAATTATGTCCAGGCTGTCTTGGCTATCGAATATCTCAATGGTTTTCTCCAAGTAGGCTGTGCATTCACCAATGGTGGCTTCGAGTCCGATGGTGTACGAGCCTGCATTGGGAAAGGCCATGATCTCCTGAGTTTCGAATGAGGCAATGGTCTCAATTTGTGACTGATCGTATACCCATCTGATGACTGTTGGTACTGGCCAGCTGATGTCTACCGCTACAATAGGTTCGTTGATTACCCCTTGGGCAGGCAGCAAAAAATCGGACCTGAAGTCACCCTCCTGTACAGTGAGTTCGAATTCGTCTGTGAGTTCGCATCCGTCGAGTGTCAGGGCGTAAAAGCTTACGGTACCAGACTGCTCAACGCGTAAGCTCGTGTCGCTGTAAATAGTACCGTCTACATCTTGCCAATAAAAATCTGCCAGTTCGGGCAAGTCGGCGCTTAGCAATAGGCTGCTACCTCCGCATATTACCGTGTCTTGTAGCGCTATGTCCCAGTCTGCCAGTGTAGGCACGCCAGCCAGTTCGATACTCAGACTATCTTGGCAGCCACCTGCATCTGCAACAAATACACTATAGGTTCCGCCAACAAGCCCGCCGATAGAGTCGGTCTGCGCACCATTAGACCAGTTGTAACTATAGGGGGCTGTGCCACCCATCACTTGTACAGCAGCAAAGGCATCCGCTTCGCCGGTACATGACTGACCTGCGGAAGTCCAATCTTCAATACCAAATGGGCCGAAACCACCCAGCTCAAAGGCATTTTCTATTACATTGGTACAGCCAGTCTGTGGATCACTTATCCAGAGGTCGTACGCACTGGGGAGTAGGTTGTTGAAGCTGCCACTGCTGTTGGTGGTCGCACCACCGTCTATAGAATAGACATAGCCATTGTTTGGATCTGCCAGTACCAGCGCCGATCCGTTGGCTATTGTGCAATCATTGGCATCACTGATTTCCAAGCCTAATACTTCGGGCAGTTGCGGACCGCCCAGCTCTACCTCTTCCGGCCAGCTGAATGCGCAGCCACCAGCCAGGGTGCGGAAACTCAGGTTGTAGGTGCCCGCGGGCAGGCCCGTTAGCTCCGTAGTGCTGAACCAATTGACCCCGTCGAGAGAAACTTCGAAGTCTACCTCTGGATCGACCAAGTTGAAGCTGATCGTTCCATCGGGATCGCTGCAATTGGTCGCATCGGTCGTTGAGATTGCGCTTAATTCTACAAAGCTTGGGTTGTCGAGCGCTACGGCTTCAGTAGCATCGATCTGGCAACCGGTACCAGCGACCAAAATGGATACATCATACTCGCCTGGCAAAAGATTTTCGAAGGTATTGCCTTCTGTCCAGCTTTGGCCGCCATCTATGCTATAGAGTATGCTGTTGGGCGGCATATCGACGGATATGATAATGGATCCGTCGCTGGCATCGCAACTGCTGATGGGTTCTATATCGATCTGATTAATTTCTGGAGTGCCTTCTGGATATAGCCCCAAACTACTACTGGTGCTGATCAGGCAATCGTTATCTAAATCGCGGACCAGGATATCAAAATTTCCTGCGCTCAAGTTGGCAAAAACATTTTCGGTCTGCCAGCTTTGGCCACCGTCTATGCTGTACTCATAGTTGCCGGCACCGCCCGTTGCTGTGAGCGTGATTTCACCATCGGCAGTGGCACAGCTGGCAGGTAAGCTCGTTTCCAGATCCAGCAGTTCTACTGGAGGCAGCGCTTCCACAGAAAAGTCGATCTCTTCATTGGAGGAAATGAGACACTCGCCGGTCGTGGTACGAACCTGAATCTCATAAATTCCTTCTGGTAGATTGGGATATACCCCGGTACTAGACCAGGTCTCGCCACCGTCTATGCTGTATTCCAGCAAATCGAGGTTGGTATACTCGACAAGGATGCGCAAGAAGCCTTGGTCGGGATTGCAAAAATCGGGGGCAACGACGATTGGATCCAGCAAGATTAATTGATCTTCGCCGCCTAGCTCCACAATTTCAACCAGGTTTTCGCAACTGCCGTCAGCATTGCGCACAGACACCTGATAGGTGCCCGGAGCTAAACCATTGAACACCGAATCGGCCTGCCATTCAGAATCGTTGAGCCTGAATTCATAAGTACCTTCTCCACCAAATCCACTGAGCTCGATGAGGCCATTCGGATTTACACAATCGGTAGAAGTAGCCGTATTGTTTATTTGGGCCAAAGGCAGGTCGGGACCATCTAAAAGGATGCCGTTTGCTTCCACTTGGCACCCACCACCGGTATTTCTAACTACAACCTGATAAGCTCCAGGGGCTAAGCCCGAAAAAACCGGACCGAGTTGCCAAGATTCACCCTGATCTATGCTGTATTCTAACAATTCAGTTCCTATCGCTTCTATGGTTATAATGGCATCATTTTGCTCACAAGATGTGGCTGACGTAGTCGAGACATCGAGGATCTGAGGTTGATCTGGGCTGGACAAGACAATCTCCTGGGCGTAATCGACGGTACAGCTCTGATCGATCGTTCTTACAGTAAGCGTAAAAGTGCCGATAGCCAAATCACTAAATTGAGGGTCTGTACTCCAGCTACTTCCACCATCTATAGAGTATTCCAGCCCTTCTCCATCGGCAGATTGGGCATTAATGAAAATGCTGCCATCATTGGCATCGCAGCTGCTGGGCATAGCCACTATCGAACTTACAATGCTCGGTGCACCCGGAGCCGTAACGACTACATCAACGGGATAGATATCTTCACAGCCGCCTTCCCCTGTACGCATTATCGGGCTATAAGTACCCGCCGGTAAATTTTCGAAGACATTATCTGTTTGCCATAAATTATCATCGATGCTGTATTCGTAGTCCGGTACATCATCAGAAGGAATGATAAGTATTGATCCTGTTGCCGTTTCGCAGCTTTCCGATGCAGCTGTATTTACATCTGATATGGAAGGCTCCGGACCATCCTGGATGCTTATTTGTCCAAAATCTTCCAGGCAATTGCCGTTTTCTGTACGGACCCAAAGGTCGTAGAGTCCCGCCCCAAGATTCTCGAAAATCTGTTCAGCTTGCCAAGGACCGCTAGACCCGGAAATACTGTACAATAGATCGTTGGATTCATTGGTGATCAGCATTTCAATAAAGCCATCTTGCAAACCGCAGGTAACCTCGTCACTACTATTGATGGCTTCAAGAATAGGTTCTTGAGGGGAACTGATGGTGATGGGCGTTCCCGTCACGGTACACGATCCATCCTGATTTTGGACGGCTGGTGTATACTGCCCGGCGGGAAGTCCTGTAAACTCATTGGTATCGAAGAAAAGCCCTCCGATGGAGTAGAGCAAATTGCCATCGCCTTCAGCCGTGATGGTTATGGTTCCATCTTCTTCCCCACAATCAGTCGCATTGGTAAATGCTACGTTGATGATGCTGGGAGCGCTTGGCGCTTCGATAGTAATCGGTGTTCCCGTCACGGTACACGATCCATCCTGATTTTGGACGGCTGGTGTGTATTGCCCGGCTGGAAGTCCTGTAAACTCGTTGGTATCGAAGAAAAGCCCACCGATGGAGTATAGCAAATTGCCATCGCCTTCGGCGGTGATGATGATGGTGCCATCTTCGGTGCCACAATCAGTCGCATTGGTTAATGCTACATTGATAATGCTAGGTGCGCTTGGCGCTTCGATGGTGATGGGTGTTCCTGTCACAGTACA
>JBCDFE010000033.1:0-25493 GCA_039178745.1 Bacteroidota bacterium
GCTGTAAAGTTCTATCAGAAAAGAGGATACAAGGAAGTACCTAAGTATGGGCAATATGTGGAGATGGAGAATAGTATTTGCTTTGAGAAGGCGCTATAGGTAGCCGATTAAAAGTATCAAATACTTAACCTCGATTTCTTTCCTAACTTGCTGATTAGCGCCACCTTTCGGGAAAATTGATAGGAAGATGCGTTTCTTACTCATTCAGCTATTTCTCAATTATTTAACTCAAATTACATACGCCCAACTCGCTACTCCACAATCAGATCAAGACTTTAGTGGACCCACCCCATACACAGGACTAGATTTCAGCGTGCCAGATGGCCAGTTTCAGTTTGTGATTGTTACAGATCGTACTGGTGGTTTAAGGCCTGGTATTTTCTCCGAAGCAGTAGACAAAATCAACCTACTACAGCCACAGTTCACTATGAGTGTAGGCGATCTAATCACCGGATATACTGAAGATACTACAGAGCTTCATAGACAATGGGATGAGTTTGATGCCATGGTCAATAGGTTAGATGCCCCCTTCTTCTATGTGCCAGGCAATCACGATATCACCAATCAAGTCATGGAAGATTTATACAAACAGAGATACGGACCCACTTACTATTCTTTCGTATTTCAAGATGTACTATTTCTGTGTCTAAATAGCGAAGATCAAAGAAGAGGTGCAGGCAGTGGGACAATCTCTGATCAACAATATGCCTGGATAGCAGAGACGCTGGCCAATCATCAGGATGTTAAATGGACCTTAGTCTTCCTTCACCAACCTTTATGGGATCAAGCTAATCCTGAGCGCTGGCCAGATGTCGAGCGCTTGCTCAGTCAGCGAGAACATACGGTCTATTCCGGTCATGTGCATCACTACCAGCGATTTACCAGAAATAATGGACGCTATTATACCCTGGCAACTACAGGTGGTGGTTCCCGGCTTCGTGGCCCAAGGCTTGGAGAGTTCGATCAAATAAGCTGGGTAACAATGACCGATGACGGCCCCATCATGGCCAATCTTGCCCTAGATGGTATATATAGTGATAGTGTTACTACTAAGGCAGACTATGACTTTATCCGATCATTTGCCGAAAACAGACCTGTGCGCTTTGATCTTATGGCTAACCCCAACTTTTATTCAGCCGATTCTCAAGTGCGCTTTCAATTGCATAATCCTACTGATTTTCCCATGCATGCTCGTATAGAGCCTCAGTTTAGCTTCGATTACTTAGCGGCTCTACCCATAGATACTTTAACTGTGGCTCCAAATTCCGTAGATGAGTACAGTTTTCAGTTGCGTACTAGAGAGGAAACCATAATGCCCAATGCTTTCTTGCCCTTGCACATCTATCTCAGCTTTGATAAGGGCGAAGAGCTATTGACCATTCCATTTGCGTTCAATATTGCTCCAGTAGAGCGATTTGACTTAGCCTATGCAGAGTCTTTGTCCATAGATAATGTCGATTGGTCAGATTTGCGCTATCAGTTTGGCCAGTCTGAAGATCCTACGGAAACAGATTTCCAGGTAGCCTGGAACGTCAAGCAGGCTGAAGAGAGCCTCATT
This sequence comes from Bacteroidota bacterium, assembly GCA_039178745.1. Lineage (GTDB taxonomy): Bacteria > Bacteroidota > Bacteroidia > Chitinophagales > Saprospiraceae > Neolewinella. Next base: position 1,559 of record JBCDFE010000033.1, read on the forward strand.
TTTTGGGCCGAGGTCAAAGACGATGCAGTGCTCACTCGCCAAGGCGAAGCTGGATTTAAGCAAGATTATTTAGGCGTTGTCGTAAATGCCGATCCGCTTCCCATGTCTATGCTGGATGAAGGGGAAAGATGGTATGAAAATTCACTGGTGTTTTTGGCTTGTCCAGTACCTCTGGAGGAACCACCAATTACTTTCTACACCGATAGGTATGATTTCACCATTCCACATTACTGCCATCCTGTCGAGGGAGGGTATCGATTTGCAGCTGAACTCCCACTGAGTTATGTAGAAGATAGACTCGGCCGAAATTGGCAGCAGTTGCGTATTAATGTGTCCGTTCAAGATGAAGACCCCGGTCAGGAAGAAAAACCTAGGTTCTATTGGCAGCCCAATTGGAGGGGCGATACAAATTTGGTGGGTAGCGGCTTGTTCTTCCGGAATTAAAAAGCGAACCAATTTATTAGACTTTCGCGGGCCGGGAGATGATTTCAAAAGTTCCTATCTACTCAGATGGGTCGTAAGTTTGCATCCTTTACTTAAGCATGCGAGAATGCCAATCAACCCTTGGATCACCCACACAGAAAAAAAGGTCTACGAAAATCCCTGGATTGCTGTCGAGCATCGTGAGGTAACTAATCCTGGCGGTGGTGCTGGCATATACGGCCTGGTTAAATTCAAGAACTGGGCAATAGGTATTATACCCGTCGATGAAGAAGGCAATACCTACCTGGTTGGTCAGTGGCGGTATCCACTCAACGCTTATTCCTGGGAAATCCCGGAAGGTGGTTGCCTAATCGGACAAGATCCATTGGAGGCTGCTAAGCGCGAGCTAAAAGAAGAAACTGGCCTCGTAGCCCAGAACTGGACCAAGCTACTCGACTGCCACCTCTCCAACTCTGTCACCAACGAGTACGGAATGGCCTATCTGGCCAAAGATCTTACCCAACATGCCCCGGAGCCCGAAGAAACCGAGGATCTGAAAATTCGTAGATTACCGCTAAAGGAGGCTATAGACATGGCACTTACCGGTCAAATCACAGATGCATTGAGTATGGTGGCTTTACAGAGGGTTGCTCTTATGAATCCGTAATTCAGCTCCATTCTCCCAACTTTCCCTACATTTATCCCAACAACAAAGGAATCCCCTCATCCTTAACGCCACCGACCTACCCATAGCCTTCGCCCTCTATGATCCGGGCGAATTATACGGCAATGCACGCTTTTTTGTCTTGAAAGCGGGGCATCTCTCGTTTCCTAGTCCATGGTACGCAGATCGCGAAACAGCCCTTAAGGCTATGCGCGAAGCCATTCTCTACTTGCGTACCAACCGCTTACTGGCAGAAAACTATATCAGTGAGAAGTCAAACAAGATTACGCTCGATATTTTCGTCGGACAAGATTGTATTTGGGACGAAGCGCCAGGTTTTGAAAGCCGGGAATCCGCTCGGGAATTCCTGACCTCCCTCCGACTCGCCGCTCAGGAAACCAAGTTTGATCTGAGCGAATATCAGCTCGATGCCGAGTCGCAGCAGGCAATAAATGAATACCCGTTAACCTCAACTGATCAGCAGTGGTGCACGAGAACGTGGTTGTTGCAAACGGAAGGCAAGCTCAAGGTGCCCCATACCGAAGGCAGCCGTTTTGTCATACCGCCCAGCTTTAGCCTCGTTACAGGAGTAGGACAGGGGCCATGCGATCCATTGTTCAATGTCCTTCAACCTTGTTTGTCGACTGATCTCCCCTTCTTCAAGGGCAGAGACAAAGAAGTAGAAGAGTTTCACCAACTGACCAAGGCTCAGAACCTGGTTTTGCTCTTTGGTAAAAAACGGATTGGCAAAAGTAGCTTGCTGTTATGCGGTTTGGCCAATAGACTCGAAGCTGGACCCGGCGAAATGGTATCCATCCGATACCGAGGCCAGGATATGATGGCCGATCTCGATCAAAGGCTGCGCGGCGAGTTGAAGCGATTTAACATCAAAGCAAGTAAAGAGGCCAGTCTTCGAGAGCTGCTCAAAAAGTGGTTTGACTATGCCGATCAGGATATTTTTCTGGTCTTCGATCAGCTAGATGGCCTTTTTGTCAAGACCACACCAGAGTGGGAGAGGGCCGGTTTCTTCAATGCGCTTCAAGGCCTATGCGCAGCCGAAATGCCTCATTTACGCATCATCCTGAGCGTGCGGGAAGAGTTTTTGGGCGCCATGAGCGATTACGATACCATCGTGCCCGAACTGCTTACGCATCGATACCATATACACCCCCTCAGCCAAGCGGCTATGTTCAATGTCACTTTCGACATCTTGAGCGTATTCACCCGCCAGGGCAAGATGGAGGTAGAAGAACCAGTCGAAGTTGCGAGGCTACTAGGAGATGCTGTCGTAGATGAAGATGGCAACGTTCCTTTTCACTGTGTCGAAACTTACCTGAATCAGGTTCATCAGCAAGCCTGCGCCAGATCGGGAGGAAAAACTCCCATCATCAATGCTGGCCTGCTGGGCGAATTCGGCTCTGCTCAATCTTTCATAGGTGATGCTATTGATAAGCAGGATGCTGCGCTGGCCAAGCAGATGGAAGATATCCCCGAAGATCAAACCGGCCATTTGCAACTGATGCGCGATGACTTGGCCGAGGCTGCTCAGGATTGTGGCTGTAACACCAATAACACAATTGTGGTACCCGCTGCTGGGTCGGCTGCGGCCGCCGCTGCGGTAGTTCCCGCTTCTGCCAGCGAACCGGCTTACAGACGAATGCGCTGGATGTTGCTGGCAGCTATAGGCGCACTGCTGCTCAGCAGCTACGCCTTCTGTCTGCTCGGAAACCCCACAGTCAATGGGGCTGACGGTGGAATAGATGCCTGCCTACTAGCGGAAGAGACAGATAATTGCCAGGCTTATCTAAACTATCTATGCACGGAAGGGGTAGAAGCGGACTGTAGCGACCAATTCAGAGACATACTCGATGATCGCAACTGCGAAGTCTGGGCCGATTATCAAAATATGCTTCGAGCTGGAGATTGTGTTTCCTATCAAAATTTTTACAGCAAATATGCCGGTCAGAGCCTGTGTATGCAGTCGGTGCTCGATCAAATTGCGGAATGGGGATGCCCACTCCCAGTTGATACTTTTGAGCGCGTAGTAGAAGTAAGGGATACCGTAATAGAGCGCGTACCAACACTGGCTAGCCGAACACCGGGACCAATAGACGTAGGTCTGGGCTGTGAAATGATAGAGGGCCGCGTCTTCAAGCAAGTCGGGCCACTTCTGTTCACTACCCGCCCCATCGAAGGCAGTCCATATAGATGGGAAGATGCGCTCCTCGCCTGCCAGGAAGCTGGCTATCGCTTGCCTTGCGTAGGTGAGATCCAGTTTTTAGTCGATCAATTTTATAGAGGTGAAGGTGAGCGCGCTTTTGATAATTTATTCGGATCCGATATATGTACCATCGCCACGCCCAGCGATACACCAAACCGACGAATCAGCTTCTGGACGGGAACAGAGGCTGATGATGCCTTCGCCTGGACGTTCTTTTTTGATTCTGGACTCGAAACTTTTGGTGTCGAATCCGGCTTTCCCAAATCTGCCAGCTTGCCCTGTCTGTGTGTGAAGAGAGACACCGATGTAATCAATTCAGGTATCCCCCCTTGCTATAATAAAACCATTGATCGCCTACCCGCTCAATGACGGACGGGACAAGTCGAAACTTTTACCGACTTTAGTTTCATGAAACGGCTTCCCCTCCTCACTACAGCTTGTTGTCTTTTGCTGTCAGTTACACTTCATGCGCAGTGCGATCTGGCCATAAATCTGATCAATGCAGTCATTACCTGCGTAGAGGAAACAACCGATCCCGACCCGGTCAATCTGAGTATACCCTTCACCGGAACCGATCCCAATTTTACCACTACCGTAACGCCTATCTCTCCTCCGGGGCTTCCAATGCCCGAAGTGGATGGGGACGATCCCGGAGTTGATAACGAAGGATTCATCGTTATCAATAATATGATGGAAGGTGGGACTTACCTCATCTCACTCATGGGGCAAAACTGCAACTTTGGAACCATCAATTACTTCATACCAGATGGCACTTGTGGAATGGTATTGCCTGTAGAATTAGCGTTTTTTAGTGCCCACCCTAAAGCCGAAAATCAATCGATCAAGTTAAGCTGGGCCACGTCTGCCGAGCTGAACGCAGCCTCTTTCCACCTGGAGCGCTCTACCGATGGTGGACGCAGCTTTTCGCCCATTGTCCAAATACCAGCAGCTGGTTATAGCACAAGCAGACAAAATTATTCCTGGACAGATCGCTCACCTGCCGTTGGCACAAATTACTACCGCCTGCTCCAATATGATTTTGACGGCGGTTTCACCATATATGGTCCCTTGCGGATTGACATGGAAGCAGATCAAAAGGAAGAATTCATCATATACCCAAATCCAGTTGATGACCAGTTATCCATTAATGCTCAGGATCGGGAAATTGTGGGATTAGAAATCTGGTCGTTACAAGGACAACAGCTTCGGTCGATTTCTTATTCTGGTGTCAGCAATGCTTCAATTTCTACTGAAGGCATACCATCTGGCATGTATCAAATCCTGGTGTTCGATGACCGCACAAGCTTGCCCGAAACTCGAATAATCACTATTCGATAGCCTACAGAAAAACCTGATTACTCTCTTGCATGGCTTCGATCAGCGCCTCTCGGTCAATGCCGCAAGCCTCGTAACCAAAGTACTCTATTACCAACTCGGTGGGCATATTGCCGGTCAGCTCGTCTTTAGCCATAGGACAGCCCCCATAACCGCGCATGGCACCATCGAATCGGGTACAGCCTGCTTTGGCAGCAGCGTCTATTTTCTCTCGCCAGGTAGCTGGGGTCGTGTGCAAATGCGCACCGATCGTCAAATCGGGATAACGCGGTATCAGACTGCTGAATAAATAAGTAATACTGGCCGGGCTGGCTACACCTATGGTATCACTGAGCTGAAATATGCCAATGCCCATTTGTCTCAAGCGGTCTACCCAGTTTTCCACTACCTCTACATTCCATGGGTCACCATAGGGATTACCAAAACCCATACTGATATAGACCACCAGCTGCTTTCCTTTGGCAACGACCATTTCCTGGATTTGGCTCACTCTTTCTAGGCTCTCCTCTATGGTTGCATTGGTATTGCGCAGTTGAAAAGTTTCGCTGATACTAAAAGGATAACCGAGAAAATCGATTTCACCATGACTGAGCGCAGCCTCGGCACCTCGGCGATTGGCGACTATAGCCAGAAGTTTAGTCTTACTCTTACTTAGGTCGAGACCTTCCAACACCTCTGCCGTATCGCGCATCTGAGGTATGGCTTTAGGACTTACGAAGCTGCCAAAATCGAGGGTGTGAAAACCACAGGCCAAAAGAGATTGCAGATAGGCAGTCTTGATCTTTGTATCAATAAAAGGCTTAATGCCTTGCATGGCATCTCGCGGGCAATCAATGAGTTGAATCGTGGTGGCGGGCATATATTTGTTAAACAGTATAAACCCCTGGACGGAGCCGAGCTAATATATGTAGCTTATGATCTAGCATCCAAACATTGAAGACAGGGATTAGGTCGAAAAGAGGAAGCGGGAAAAAATTTTAGTTATCGCCAACATATCCAGGCCAAAATCCCGTCTACCCAAGTAATAAGGAACTCAACTTCTTACTTTTATTGTAAAAAAGACCCAAGATGCCAACTAAACTACTTACCATTTGCCTGGCTTTTGTAGCCGTATTCAGTTTTACCGCTTGCCTGGAAGAAGACTGCGAAGCCGTGGTTACTTATTTGGGATACGAACCGGTTGTGATCTATCCCGAAGAATTCAGAATCGATGTACAAGCCCAAGCCCAGCAAGAGCTATGCACACCAGCTGGCTTTTACTATTACCAAGACTACCTGCTGGTCATAGAAAAGAACGAAGGTCTGCACATCATCGACAACCAAAATCCTGCCAATCCTCAGTTCGTGAGCTTTCTGCCGGTAAAAGGCGCAGCTGGCCTGGCCGTATACAATGATGTGCTCTACATCAATAATGTGACGGATCTACTGACTTTCGATCTCAGCACTCCTGCACAGCCCAATATGTTGGAGCGAGTCGAAGATGTGTTTCCAGCCTATTCCAGCCTCACAGGAGATTATTTGCAAACCGATGGTGGTATAGTAATCGATTATATAGCAACTGATATTACACAAACCGTAGACTGCTCACGAAATCAACAGCCCAGAGATATATGGATAGATCGCGGCCTTGTTTTTGTCAACAATTCCGCTCCCGTGGCTCAGGAGTTTGCCTCCGCTGCCGATCAGTCAGCTGCCACGCCCGAAAGAGGTACTGGCATAGGTGGTAGCCTCGCTAGATTTACCATCAACAACGGTACGCTCTATACTGTAGATAATTCAGAACTCAAGACCTTCGACCTGTCTAATCCAGCCGTGCCCGATGAGCGAGGAACCATACAGCTAGGCTGGGATATTGAAACCATCTTCCCGCATGAAGATCTGCTATTCATAGGGTCTCGCACGGGTATGCATATCTACGATGGATCAGATCCGCTCAACCCACAGCAGTTATCCGTATTTGAGCATGCTCAGAGCTGTGATCCGGTATTCGTCAGAGGAGATCTCGCTTACGTCACCCTACGCTCTGGCGATGAGGAACAGTGGTGCAACACCATCACAAACCGAATGGAAATCGTAGATGTCAGCGACCCCAGCAATCCAAGCCTGATCGAGGCCTACGATCTGAGTTTTCCCGCAGGACTTACCGTTACTGAAGACTTGTTATTTCTTTGCGAAGGCTCAGCGGGCTTCCGAGTGTTTGATCTACAACCCAATGGTTTACTCGGCGAGCAATTGGCCCATAGGGCAGACATCGATGCCTTGGATGTGATTGGGCTCCACTGGCTCAATCAGCTGATCACCATAGACGAAAGCGGCCTGTCGCAACTGGCTTATGATACCGACGGGCAGCTATCTGACCTCAGTCAAATAGAGGTCTGTGCCGATTAATAGTTAAAATCTACTGCCGCTATGCCAAAGTCTTATTTGCTCATTCTCGCTTGCTTTCTCGGCACCTATCTGCATGCTCAGCAAATAGCCACGCTCGATCGCATCTATTTGCGTGGTGGCCAGAGTCAGGTAGGGCAGATCATAGCCTGGAATGAGGATGGCAGTCTTAGTTACCGGGACACATTAGGTCAGGTCCATGATTTATCAGATCGGGACTTCCGCAGGGTCGGCTTCCTTCGGCTATCTAACGGTAGTAAATCCCTACCCACTCATAATCAGCTTCTAAACAAACCAAAAAGTAGCTTCTTCCGCATCAGTATGGGCTTCAACTTTGGTCGAAATCCAGAGCCAGACTTTTTCAATTCTTTCTTCCAAAGTCGCAATTCAGTGGGTTACCAATTTGGGTTTCAATACGGCCGAAGGCTGGGCGAATCCTTTCAGCTATCTGCTGGCCTGCACTACGCCATGTATCGATACGAACGCGAGGAGCGAACCCTGGGTCCAAGCCTGAGTCTGCGCTGGCGCATCAACTCCAATTTGCAAAAAATCGGTCTCTTAATGCAAGCAGAAACCGCCTACGAGTGGCCATTAGGAAGCAATTTTCTGAATGTAAGCGACCGGGAGGGCGGCTTAGCCATACATCCTTCCATTGGTGTTGCTTTCAATGGTCTGTCTGGGGTGCTGGGTCATTTTTCTGTCGATCTCGGATATAGATTCTTACAAACGGCCTATCGCATCACTCAATTCAATAACAGCGAGTTCAGACAGCCCAATTATCGCCGATTGGTGGCAAGAGTGTCTTATAGTCTGTGAAGCTAAAACCGGCACCAGCCACGCACGATCCCGATTTGCTGGCCTCCTGCATCGAGGGAGACCGAGTAGCACAAGAACGGTTCTACAGACGATATGCACCACCTGCACTGCGCGTAGTTCGCAAGTACGCTCACTCGCAACAGGAAGCTATGGAGTTACTCAATAGCGGCATGCTCAGGGTATTTCAAAAGCTCGATAGCTTTCAGGGCACAGGATCACTGGAGGGTTGGGTCAAAAGGGTCGTGTTTCGGGTAGTTGCTGACCACTTCCGCTCTAAACGCAAGCCTGCTACCTTTGAGATAGCCGACTGGGATCAGCCCACACCAGGCGCCATTACCCACGAGCTATATGCCGAAGACCTTTGCAAAATAATAGACACCCTGCCCGCCAACAGCCGCGAGGTGTTTTGGCTGCATGCCGTGGAAGGCTACGCTCATGCCGAAATAGCCAGCAAACTGGACATTACCGAAGGGACCTCGAGATGGCACCTCAATAAAGCCCGAACCATTTTGAAAGAACGATTGGCTTCATCGGCCTACAAATCGAATAGATATGCCGGATAGTAAAGACAATTGGGCAGCAGATGACAAGTTTTGGGATAATGCCTGGGCCGATATGGAATCGCGACTAGACAAGGATTCCAAGACCGGCTTTGCGCTATGGATTCCTCTTTTTTTGCTGATCTTTTCTTTGCTTGGTTTAATGGTCTGGAATGCCGTTTCACCAATTAAGGACGCCAACAACGATAGGGAGCCCATAGAAGTAGCAGAACAGTCAGAGTCGATAAATACCCCAACCACACCTCCGATTTTAGCAGGAAATCCAACTGATCAAATACAAATAGATGATCAACAGTCAGAACCAGTAACCACAATTGTACCAAAACCAGAAATTGATCCCTTTCAAAATACAACAGACACCTATCGCTCGGACTCAGATTGGAGAAGAGAGTCGGCATCGAATACAGGACCTACTACTCCAGAGTCTCCATCTAAAGTAGCAAACGAGGATATCGAGAATAGTGAAAACGATCCATCCCGCAGCTCGGTCTTCAAGACTTCGCGTGAGGATATCGTCATTCGGGGAATGAATCGACCTGCGGAAGTCCTTGATTTCCATATCAATTATCAGATGGATCAGGCTCCGCATACACCGATTGATTTGCCTCACATACAAGTAGAAGATGATTCCAACCCACCGGGCAGTGTAGGGTTGAGAAAGGTCAACTTTCGGATAGATGCGCTCCTATCGCAAGGTACTTCCACACCTGGCCTTGGTTATGGCCTGAGTTTAGGTTCTCAATTTCGCTTAGGGGGCAGCTGGTTTGCAGGTGCAGCATTCAACTTGCGTCGCGAGCAACTGCCTTTATTTCTCGGCGATGGTGGTACTGAAAATGAAGCCTTTTCTATGGAGCAGCAAACCGGTGGACAATCACAAGACCTAAGCCCTGCCAGCCTCGACCAAATCGGTGCAGAATTGGATCGTGCCCAACTCAACTTTGGCCGATTTACCTTTCTTGGATTGGATCTTCGATTAGGCAAATTCATCTCAAATCGTTGGTCGATAGAAACAGGGATTGGCCTCCAGTATGTCTTAGAGGCTCTTGGACCCGAAGTGAGCAATGGCGCACTAGCAAGTGGTACCTTTCAGAATTTATTTACCTCCGGCACCGATCTTTTAGAGTTGGATAACAGCTTAGAAAATATACTTAACCAAAGCAGTTCCAGATTAGGGGAAGATGTCTCACTATCTTATTCGCCTCTTCAGTTCGAGCTATTTGCTGGAACGACAGTTGCCTTTAGCAGCCGCTGGTCTGCAGGTTTTGACCTTCGATTTAGACCCACCCGCTTGTATGCCGACAATAGCGATTTTCGGTTTGGTCGGCTGCGGGGGCAGCTTCGCCTTGGCTATAACTTCTAGATATCTTTGACACACCTGAACCCCAGGTGATTTAGGCCACTATCGGCATCAGTCAGCTGTCTTTGATCGAGTCTGAAGCCGCTACAGTAAGAGTTGCTGCACAAAAATGAGCCGCCCCTCATCACAAACTGACCATTGATTCGAGTACTGGTCCATTCCCAGACGTTGCCGCCAATCTCGTAAAGACCGATTGCTGTTGGCGGAAAGGATTTCACCGGTGCTATACCGACAAACCCATCGAGTACCTGATCGTGTTGTGGAAACGGGCCTTGCCACCAATTTCCAGGATACTTGCCGTTCATCAATTCGGTATCTCCCCAAGGGAAAATCCGGTTTTTTCCGTTAGCTGTAGCAGCCCTGAGCCACTCCGCCTCTGTCGGTAGTCTTTTACCTGCCCATTGGGCGTAGGTCTTGGCATCTCTATAGCTGATATGCACAACTGGTTGGTGGTCTTGCGCTTGCTCACCCGACGGGCCAAAGGGAAATAGCCAATAGGCAGCATCTACCGGCAACCAAGCCATGCTATCGGGATTGAATACGCCGGACCATCCGTAATCTTCGGCTTCTGTCTGATAGGCTGTTTGGGCAACGAATTCGGCAAATTGTGCAACGGTCACTTCCGTTTCATCCACTAAGAGTGGGCTTTCGTTCTCCTGTGTAGCCGGCAAAAGCACCATGCCAGCGGGCATCTCTGTACTATCACCCATCTGACAAGCAAGCATGGCCATACCTAGTATGCTAATCCAGGAATACCTCAGTAGCTCCGTGCTCATATTTTTCTAAATATCCATTTTTGAAGCTGCGCACTTGCGCATTGGATCTCAGTTTGGCTGCGATGGCATCCCTCAGCGTTCCTTTGCCCTTGCCGTGTATGATGACCACCCGACTGATGCCCAACTCTATGGCCCTATTGAGATATCGTTCAAAATGGGCCATCTGAGTAGACAGCTCTTTGCCTTTCGGGGGTACTTCCTCCAAGGCTTCCAAATGCAAATCCAGCTCGGTAGGAAAGCTTGCTTTTGCCTCTAAATCCAAACCGGTTTGGTAGTATCTTAGATTAGCCAAATCTGTCCGTCTGCCTTCTTTGACTTGTTTTTTGGTGTAGCTTCTCAAATCCTCTTTGGTTCTGGGGGCGGCTATCTCCCGATCCAAGTTCCGAAACAAGATATAGTGATGTACTTTTCTATTGAGTAGGGGCGCAGTTCGCGTTCTTGTAAAAAAAGTCTTGGGCTTGATCTTCAGGACCTTTCGCAGCGCAGGGCCAGTGCCCATTTCTTGTTTTTCGCGTATTTCTACAGAGACGGCCGGCGATCGGTTCAGTTCGTCGTATCTGAGATCACCGAGTTCGAAGGTGGCATGCCCGGCCAACTGTCCCACTCTCTCCCAGATTTGTACGTCTTTTAAGCGCAAGGAGACAGAAAATATTAAGGACTTCCGCAGGTCGTTTACCAAATATACCCGATAGCGCTCCGGTGCTGATCCATCGCTTTTATAAACCGGGTCAAAACATAACTGAATACCCCATGGATCTAGGATGGCGTACTCCATGCCCAAATCGTCTGCCTCGACTTCTGTCGGCGCATTCTTCTTTCCAGCTACGTATTTGGCGCCATCTGTTTTCTCTGTAGGGGCCTCGTCTTCAGGGAAGGTAATGCCGTCTGTAGGTACGGGGATATGGCCGAGCCCATCGTCTAGCCTCACCTCTATGAGTCCATCTCCGAGTATGGCCGAAACGGTGGCCAGATCGCCCGTTCTTTTTAGTTTTACCCGGCTTCCAATGGTAAAGAGCATTAGGCCTTTGAATTTGGAATTTATCTTTCTTAGTACACAAAGATGCTACTTTTGTAGCTTATGATGTCTACGAATTGGCGATGGAAGGCGGCACAATTTAGTGAGAGGCGCTGGTGGCGAAGCTATCTGGCTAAAAAAGACAAGAGACAGTATTTATCCGATAAGCGAGCTTACTGGCAGAGAGTTTTAAGGACACTTCACTATCAGCCGAAAGCTAGAGACAGAGCGCTAGAACTCGGTTGTGGTCCGGCGGGTATTTTTGTACTGCTACACAACACTCAGACAATAACGGCCATAGATCCATTGATCGAAGCCTACAGTGAGGATCTGCCTCATTTTAATGAAGGGATGTACCCCGATGTACGATTTGAGCAGGCCACTATGGAGTCTTACAGAGTTGCTGAAAAATTTGATGTGATCTACGCTTTCAATACCATAAATCACGTAGCCGACTGGGGTAGGGCGCTGCAAAATATAGACGTACTTGTTCGCCCTGGCGGCACCATTCTTTTGAGTAGTGATGTGCACCGCTTTTCGGTTTTGAGATCTATATTTCAGATCTTACCCGGAGACATACTACACCCTCAACAGCATAGTAGGGCACATTATATCGAGGCCTTCTATAATTTAGGTTGGCGTGTAGACAGGGAAGAAAAGTTAAAACGGCAGGCTATCTTCGACTACTACGCATGGGTATTAAAAAAAGCGTGATCGGCACAATTACATTTGTGCCGATCAAACCATTTTTTATACAACTTTATCTGCGCAGTAACTACTGGCAAATGCATCGGGTTTGGCCTTGAACACAAAGCCCATACCCAGTATATAACCCATAGCTTCTTTCAGGGCTACATTTGACTCGAAGTGAGGATCTGTATTGATATCGGCGTGCACTTCCAGTTCTACCCCATATTGATCCAGCAAATCGCATAGATGGTAGGCAATTTCGACAGAACGGGCCACTTCCAGGATCATTCTTTCTCGCAGGCTCATGGTTTTTTGCTCACTATAGTTAGCGATGTACATAAAACCACCTTTCTTTTCGCGTAGAAACACGATGACAGTGGCGAATTCCACCTTGCCTCCGTGCACTTGTGAATCTGTGCCTATACAAACCTTTAGTCGGTGCCCTTCTGCTTGCTCTCGTTCTATGGCTTGAGCAACAGCCTCTTTTATCGGGCTTTCGATTCGGCGACCATCAAAGCATCGCCATTTCATTTCTGTTAGTTGCTTTTGCATAATGTACAATCAGGTTCCCCAAATATAAGATGCTCTTCGGGCTAAGCAATCAACTTTTTTTGTCAAAAAAGCCCAAAAGGCAGGATTTAATATGTGTTTAACAATTGGCTTACGTCGTAAAGTTTCTGTTTTCTAATTTTTTTTCGCTTTTGTAAAAACCAAATCTCGTTATCTGAGTTAAGCCAACATCATTTCAACAAATACGACAGTATGAGAAATGATAGATGCAGGTGGCATTGAGTTTCCTGCCTCGCAAAGATTTAAGTTTAGATAGGTGGTTTTGGGGCGCACCGGTTGCTGAGCATCGCGGTGTGCCTCTTTTTTTTGCAATATTGTTTGCTGGGTGAAACTTTTTAAGCATCTTCAACTATCTTTAAGGGTAATTAGCTGTTAACCAGGCAAATGCAACAAAGTGAAGACAGATCGGTAGATGTCGTTCCCTACAAAGTAAGGGAGTTGAAAGTATATAGCTCCACAGAGTCCTTGTGGGAGAATGTCAAGAAATATCGCCAGGTTTTTGATCGCAGGAGTACGACCTATGTCTATGCAGAGCTTTCCCTGATTAACAAGGAGTTTGATCGAGCCGATTGGTCGCTTCATGTCGAGCTGAAGTGTTTTCAGGTTCAGGGCCGCCAAAGAACAGAAGTTTGCCACCTGACGATAGACAAGGAGGTAAGCAGATACGAACCGGTGGTTTATTTGCGCGAAGGCTGGGGCAATCAAAAGCCCGGTACATTCTGGAAACGCGGCACGTATCTATGGGAAGTCTATATCAATGGAGAGCGAATTGCGTATAAGCATTTTTATATCATAGAGCCCACCGCAGAGGATGAATTTGGAGAGCCTCTTGATGAGTTTCTCGAGCTAAATTCTGTCCGATTGTACGAGGGCCCTTACGATGATGTGGCGAAAGACGATCGAGAGTATCTGAAGTCATTTTCCAGAAAGGAGAGTCGATACATTTATATCGAGCTGCAGTTCAGAAACTTGCAGCCCCATCAGAATTGGCACCTTGAGCTGGCCACTCGTTTTCACAATGAAGCCAGAGAATTAAAAGGGCAGGTAATCAGATTGCTGGAGGTCCCTAAAGGGCATGACACCATACACATCACTGCAGGCTGGGGGGCAGCTGCGCCCACTTTATGGCGAGAAGATCGATATGTAGCTAGTGTGGTATTTATGGATCAGCTACTGGTTACGGTACCTATAGAAGTAGGTGATGAAACACTTCCCGGACACCCGGCAGTCTTATTGCCAGGAAGAGATCAGGCTACAGTGTTGGCGCCAGGCGAGGAAGATGAATCCTCTTTTGAAGACATCATGATCAGACTCGACTCCCTGATTGGTCTGAGGGCCATCAAAAAACAGGTGAGGGAGCACGCTGTTTATTTGCAGTTTCTACAGTTACGTAAGGCAAGAGGGTTTCAAGAAGCAGAGCCCATCAATGTGCATGCCGTTTTCAGAGGCAATCCAGGTACTGGCAAGACGACTGTGGCCACTATGATGGGACAATTGTACAAAAAAATGGGGCTGCTGAGCAGTGGCCATGTCGTTACGGCAGACCGTGTAGATCTGGTTGGTGAATACATAGGCCAGACTGCACCGAAGACCAGAGACGTTATAGATCGCGCCAGAGGTGGTGTGCTGTTTATAGACGAAGCTTATGCGCTGGCGAGAACCAATGACGATGGCAAAGATTTCGGTCGGGAGGTCATTGAAATACTGGTCAAGGAAATGTCGAACGGAGAAGGCGATCTGGCGGTCATCGTAGCGGGCTATCCTGATGAAATGGATCGCTTCCTGTCGAGCAACCCTGGCCTGAATTCGAGATTCAAGCACCACTATACCTTTGAAGATTTTCTCCCTCAAGAGCTTAATGTTATTGCTGGCTATGCCTGCGAGCGTCAAGAAGTATCGCTCTCCGTAGCGGCTAAGGAAAGCCTGGAACACATCATAGTCAAAGCCTACAGAGAGAGAGACCGGACTTTTGGAAATGCACGATTTGTGCACGACCTCATCGAGAAAGCCAAGATTCAACTCGGCCTTCGGATTATGAGAGTCGATAATAAAAAAGAGCTCACAGAGGAGGAGTTAAAGACCATAAGTGCTGAAGATATTGCTGGAATCGACATTCGTATGGTAGGTGATCGGCCAAATATTCCAATTGACGAAGATCTCTTGAGCACTGCTCTTGGCGAATTAGATGCACTGATCGGAATGCAGGCCATCAAAAAGCAGATTCACGAACTGGTAAGCCTGGTCAAATACTACAGACGAGAGGGTAGGGACGTGCTCAATGCATTTAATCTGCACACGGTTTTGATTGGCAACCCCGGCACGGGCAAAACTACGGTAGCCAGGATCTTAGCTAAGCTCTATAAGGCATTGGGTATTCTGGAGCGGGGCCATCTGGTAGAGACAGACCGTCAGGGGCTGGTTGCGGGCTATGTAGGCCAAACTGCAGCAAAGACCGCAGAACAGATCGAAAAAGCAAAAGGTGGCGTATTATTTATAGACGAAGCCTACAGCCTGACTACTTCCAGGACAGGACCAAGAGGTGACTTTGGTGACGAAGCTATACAAACCTTGCTCAAGCGGATGGAAGATATGCGTGGTGAGTTTTTTGTCTTTGTAGCCGGCTACCCTGAGAATATGGACTCATTTTTAAGAGCTAATCCGGGTTTGAATTCTCGATTTGATGATAGGCTTCAGTTTGAAGATTACACAGGTGAAGAACTGCTTAATATCGCTAAAGCCATGCTCAAAAATGCTGGCGCAAGCTTAAATAAAAGTGCAGAAGATCATCTTGCAGCCTATTTTAGATTCTTGTATAAATACAGGGATAGATTTTTCGGCAATGCCAGATCAGCACGGCAGATTGTTTCGGATATCATAAGGAGACACGACCTGCGGAAGTCCAAAAACAACAAGCAAAAGTCAGGAAACGCTGCTATCCGAATTGCGAAAGCAGATGTTGAGCACTTGCTCATGGACCCGAAAACACTGAGTATACAGCGGAAGCAGATTGGATTTTGAGATAGGATTTGGCCACTTTGAATGGCGGAACATGTATAATAGAGCTTGTGCTAAATTATCAACTAGCTTTTCACGAACCAAGGCCTTTTGATTGCGTTTTGTTGAAAAACCTTTCATCTTATGATTCAAACCATATCCAGGTTTACAGCCCTGGTCGTTTTGCTGGTTTCGGGGCTCCAGCTAGACGCACAGAACGACATGTCCCTCGAAATTGATTTTGAGACCTACACCCTAGATAATGGCCTCCAGGTCGTTCTCTATCAAAAGAATACGGCCCCCATTGTCAATGTATCTGTCTTGTATCACGTTGGTGGAAAAGATTCTTTTGAAGGGCGGACAGGTTTTGCTCACTTTTTTGAGCACCTGATGTTCGAAGGAAGTAAAAACATAAGTCGTGGCGAGTATGCGACCTACGTGCAAGACGCCGGCGGCCAATTGAATGCTTTTACCAGCCAAGACATCACTTACTATACAGAGACCCTGCCCAGCAATCAATTGGAGTTGGGCTTGTGGCTGGAAAGTGAGCGAATGCTGCACGCCGAAGTGCTCGATGAAGGCATAGAAACACAACGCGAGGTGGTAAAAGAGGAGCGCAGACAGACGATGGAAAATCAACCTTATGGTTCTTTGCTCTATGAAATTTTCCGAAGAGCCTTTAGCGAGCATCCATATCAGCATCCGAATATTGGCTATATGGAGGATATAAACGCGGCTACAGAAGCTGATTTTCAGCGATTTTACGCTACCTACTACGTACCCAATAATGCCGTACTTGCTGTTGCTGGCGATATCGATGTCGCACAAACGCGAGCTTGGATTGAGAAGTACTTTGGGAGTATACCCATGGGTGGGGAAGTGCCAAGAGTTGAGGTTGTAGAACCACAACTGACCGCTGAAGTTATCGATACGGTATACGATCAGGTTCAGTTGCCCGCATTGATTTTTGCCTATCGCGTGCCCGAACTCAATCATCCAGATGCTGCGGCTATAAGTGTTATGAACAGCATACTCTCTCAGGGACAGAGCAGTAGGCTTAACAGACGCCTCGTCGATGATGCTCAGCTTGCACTGCAGACTGCCTCTTTATCCTTTGAGATGGAAGATCCAGGTCTATCGGTGGCTTTTGCCGTTATGCGCCCTGGTGTCGATCTGGCCCAGGCAGAAGCGATGATGAGCGAAGAGGTCAATAAAATGGCCACCGAACTGATCAGCGAGCAAGAGTACGATAAGGTGATGAATCAGATTGAAACCCAACTGGTCAATCAGGTAAGTCAAAGCACACAAATTGCCCAGCTACTGGCCGAGTATCAGACCTTCTATGGTGATCCTAGTCGCATCAACTCAGAACTCGACAGGTATCAGGCAGTAAGCCGTGAAGATATCCGAAGAGTTGCTCAAACCTACTTTAACAAAGACAACCGAGTTGTCTTGTACTGGCTACCCGAACAAAGCCGCTAACCCAAACCAGACATGCTGAACAAATTTATTGCCATACTCGCCCTGGTATCATTGACCTGGGCATGCAACTCAACAAAAACCACCACGGTCACTCGCACAGAAACAACTATTCTGGACAGTGACGATTTCAGAAGCCAAGCTCCGGGGGCTGCTCAGGCCAGACCTATAGAGCTCGGGCAATTTCAAACAGCTACCCTAGACAACGGACTTCAACTCATCGTAGTAGAAGACGATGCCTTGCCAAGGGTGAGTTATCGACTCTTTGTAGACGTACCTGCTCATCTGGAGGGAGAATATGCAGGCACAGCCCAGCTGGCCGGTCAAATGTTCAGAAGGGCAACAGAGACTAAAACCAAAGCAGAGCTCGATGAGGCCATCGATTTCCTGGGGGCTTCCCTTTCCATTGGCAGTACGGGAGGTACAGCCAGAGGTTTAAGTAGGCACAAGGACAATCTGATGGCACTGATGGCCGAGACGATCCTGAAAGTTCAATTTCCAGAGGAAGAACTCGACATCGTGAGGGCCGAAGCCAAAGCGGGTCTGCAACAAACGCTCGTCACACCTGCCGGTATTGCAGATCGCGTACAAAGCCGCCTCTGGTATGGAGAAGAACACCCTTTTGGAGAAATGGTCACAGAGGAAAGCTATGACGCCATTGGGGTTGAACAGATTCAGTCCTATTACGATACCTACTTTGTACCAAACAGGTCTTACCTCGTGATGGTCGGTGATCTTACGATGGAGGAAGCTAGGCTCCTAGCCAACCGCTATTTTGGTAATTGGACGCCAAAAGAGGTCGCAGAACCTGAATTCAATAAGCCAGAGCGACCTCGTGGAAGACGCATCAGCTTTGTCCATCGTCCGGGTAGCGTACAGTCCATCATCAGGGTAGGGCATCCGGTCAACTTATCTCCAGGAGATCCCAACACACTAGCAGCCAGACTGGTGGGTAGTGTACTGGGTAGCCCATTCAATGGTAGGCTGTTTAAGAACCTGCGGGAAGATAAAGGCTATACCTATGGCGCCTACGGAAGTATTAGAGCCAACGAAGAAGTGGGCAATATGCTCGCATACGCCGATGTGCGTACGGAGGTGACCGATAGTGCAGTAACAGAGTTTTTGACCGAGCTGGAGAAAATGACCACTGATCTGGCTCAGGAAGACGAGCTGGCACGAGGACGCAGCCAAATAAACGGCCAACTTGCTCAAGCTATGGAAAGTCCGGAAACCATCTCCTTGTATGCACTGAATACGGTGAGATACGGATTGTCGGAAGATCATTATGAAACCCTTGGTAGCAGGGCAGACGATATATCTACAACCGAATTATTGCGCACCGCACAGCAGTATATCAAACCCGATGAGTTGCACATACTCGTAGTAGGTGATAAGTCGATTGCCGATAAGCTGATACCGTTTGCCTCTGATGGTGAAATACATTTTTACGACGCCAATGGCCAAGTTGTTGAAATGGTAGAGCCGGAAGCTGCCGGAGATATCACAGCAGAGCAAGTACTCAATGACTATGTCGAAGCTTTAGGTGGGCAGGATAAACTGGCTGAAGTCCAACGTTTAAAGATGGTCATGGGCGGAAACGTACAAGGGATGACCATGGTACAAACCAGCTATAAAGCAGACAACGACAAGTTTTCATCCATCACCGAAGCTATGGGAATGGTCTTATCTGACCAACGATACAATGACGGCAAAGCCAAAATGAGTGTACAAGGTCAGAGTGCACCAATTGACGAGACTATGGTTTCCGCCTTCCGTGAGCAGGCCATTATATTTCCTGAAGCTAAGATCGAAGATTATAGCGAGTATTCGGTTGAAGCCGGAGAAGTCATCGATGGAGAAGCCACCTATGCCGTAAGCCGAGAAGATGATGGTATTAGCCAAACGGAGTATTATTCTCGCGAGACTGGGCTAAAACTGAGAAGTGTTGTTGTAGAGATGGGACAAACTCAGACCTTCGACTATGGTGACTATCGCGAGGTAGATGGTATTAAATTTCCTTTCTCATTCAGTCTGTCTGGAATGGCACCGTTCCCGATAGAGATGGAAGTATCTGAAGTAGAAGTTAATGGAGATATTGATCCAGCGGTATTCGAAGTGGAGTAGGGGATTGTATTAGAAATGGGGTGTCGTATAAGTAGTAACAGCTTATAGGACACCCCTTTGTCTTTGTAATTTTTGAATGGAAAAATCAGGTACAAGCATGTTTTCACATAGTATGTCGTTAATCCTATTATAAAACCAACGACTATTATGGCACACTTCATTGGGAAATACATATTTACAGCGTTTCTTATTATAAGTTGGGTAAATGATGCGCACACCCAAGTTGAGTTGGAATTTTCTCAGACCAGGGGCTTTTATGATGCCGATTTCAATCTTTCACTTAGCGCATCCAGGCCCAATGCAGTGATACGATATACCCTGGATGGAGAGGAACCCACTCCTGCTCAGGGAATCATATATACGGGCGCTATTCCCGTAACAACTACGACGGTTCTTCGCGCGATAGCTTTTGATCCAGGGGTAGATACTTCTCGGATTTATACACATACTTATCTCTTTTTAGAAGATGTGATCAGGCAGTCTCGCCTTGTTGAGGGGTGGCCAAATAATACCTACAGCCTGGGAGCCGGAGATCAAGCAGTGCACGATTATGGAATGGACTCTTCCATTGTTGATTCGCCCTTGTACAGTGCAGATATCCTTCAGGGTTTACAGGATATTCCCAGTCTGTCCATCGTTATGCCTTTTGAGGATTTCTGGGACATATATGACGGTAATGCCGAGAAGAAAACTTCGATCGAACTGCTATATGCCGATGGCATTACAGAAAATGAGCAGGTAGATTGCGGAGTAGAACCCCACAGTCATTTTCGATTAAAGCGGTCCATGCGATTATCTTTTAAATCTCAATATGGTGAGTCGATGTGGGAGTCCGATATTTTTCGGAATGCTGCTTTGGGGGGCGAAACCGCGGTAGATGAATTAGATAGAATCGTATTGCGAGGAGGCAACAACAGAGCATGGTCGAGAGCCTGGAACCCAGATCGCACGGCATTCACCAGGGATGAATGGTATAGGCAATCTCAACTGGCTGCATCGGGAATAGGATCGCGAGGAACCTTTGTTCACTTGTACGTCAATGGGCTATACTGGGGGCTTTACAATCCCGTCGAACGCCCGGATGAGAGCTTTACTTCGTCGTATTTGGGAGGAGATAAGGAAGATTGGTTTTCTGTGAGTCATGGAGGTGCACAAGGAGGAGATCCTACCCGGTACGATTACCTTATAGACGAACTCATAGAAGAGGATATGACAAATCCAATGGTCTATGAAGAGTTACAAACATATCTCGATGTATCTGCCTTCTCTGATTATTTGATTGTTTCCTGGATGACCGGCGTTAGCGATTGGCCTGGCAATAATTGGTGGGCTGGAATCAGCAATAATCCTCCGGGAAAACTTCGGTATTTCGGATGGGATAATGAATGGTCATGGGATGTGACGAATAATTCGAATAACGGGGCTTGGGTGCATCCTCAGTTTAGGCGCGAAGATACCGGAGGTAATAACTCAGCATTGATCTTTAATAAAGCGAAGGTCAATGATGATTTCATGATGACCTTTGCCGATCGCGTCTATAAGTTATGCTTCAACAATGGCGCCTTAACGGATGAAAACTCGCGTTCTCGGTGGGCTTCATTAAACAACTTCATCCGAAATGCGGTAGTTGCAGAATCCGCTCGCTGGGGAGACAGTTTGGAAGATGGCGAAACCCGTACAAGAGATATTCACTGGCAAAGTGAGGTAGACCGAGTAGATGCGCTGATGGACGGTAATGTTCAACGATTTATAGATGCGCTGATCGAGGAAGAATACTATCCTGAAATAGACCCACCGCTTTTCCTTAATGAGGAAGTAGTCATAGAAGATCAAGAAATAGCTGTACCTGCCAATTTCATTGTCAGTCTACTGAATCCCAATGAATCAGGAGAGATGTACTTCACTACTGACGGAACTGACCCTAGACTGCCAGGAGGAGCTATTGCACCAAATGCAGAACTCTATTCATCTCAGGAAATAAATGTCACTAATGCTATAACTCTGTTAGCGCGTATTAAAGAGGGAAATACATGGAGTGCTCTACACTGCTTGAAGATCTTCGTTCAAAATGATTTCAGCGATCTCAAGATCACTGAAATCATGTACCATCCAGCTGATTTCGGGATGGTTTCAGGTACGGAGTTAGAGTTTTTAGAAATAAAGAATACTAGCCTGGAAGATCCTTTGGATATAAGTGGCCTGGAAATAGTCGATGGAATAGAATTTACCTTTCCAGTAGGTACTGTATTGCAAGCCCAGGAACTGCTGGTTATTGCCAGTAACCCAGAATCACTACTGATGAAATGTCCTGATATTGCGATTTTTGGAGAGTACGAAGGGCAATTGAGTAATGGCGGCGAGCGTATTGCGTTTGCAAGTGCCGACGGCACAGAATTCATTTCACTAACCTACGATGACCAAAGCCCGTGGCCGACAGAGGCTGATGGAGATGGACCCTCCTTAGTTCCTACTTCTACAAACCCCATCGGAAGCCAAGATGATGCTTCCCTCTGGCAAGTTTCACAAGATGCAGTTTGTGGATCTCCGGGACAAGATGAAACAACACCATCGTCTACAATTAGGGTGAGCAAACAGGAAGAAATACTAATTTATCCAAACCCCGTTTCCGGGGGCGATCCCTTAATATTGAGATCGCCAGAGGAAATATCTGCACTTGCCATCTATTCCAACGCAGGATTAAAGGTGTATACCCAAGATATGACAGGGTCCCAAAACGAAATGATTGTTCTCGCCCCAATTCAAGCGGGCTCATATTTTATTCAAGTCGTTTACAACTCTGGACTAGTGGAGTACAAACGCATCATCGTCCTCTGATTTTACAGCTTTTCTCTCTTAAATACAATATGTTGAATAGCTTTAGTCAAACCCGTACCCGATCACTAGTGAAAATCCACGTTGGGATACGAAACTTGGGCTGTCACTAGAATCGTTACTGGAACTGTGGCCATATAGGAGCTCTAAAAAAATATGATTGCCGCCTTTGAGCTTGAATGCTCCGCCTAGGCCTAGATTCCAACTAACTTCCAGCGCATTCAAGTTAGACTGGGTGATCTCGGCGTTTATATCTTCTACAAATAAAGTGGTTTCTCCGCCTACGGTGGTAAATCGCGTTTCCTGGAAAGCGTAAGTATTATTCAAACTAAAACCGATCCCTACGCCTGCTAATAAGTAAGGGCGCATTCTCCCAAGTGAATGACTAAATATTAGATGAGCTGGAACAACAATTTGATTAATGTCTAAGCTTGAGTTTAAGTTGAGAACATCTCCTGCATTAACGAAAGTATTGGGAACAATTTCGCTACTGCTACCTCTGTGTACCCTGTTTTTGTACATTATGCCTATTCGAAGATTTAGAGATTGACTGAGCTGTGGACTTATAAAGGCACTGATGTCAAACCCGATTTCACTGCCGCTCGAAAATCCTCGGTTTTCACTGTTGTTGACATTTACCTCTGCTGATGCTAAGCCTAGACTAATTCCCCACTGTAGTTTTTTGAGCTTTTTCTCCGTGCTGACCCTTTCGAGTCCTAAATTGCGGCAATCACTATAGGCTATGAATAGGTTTTTGAGTCCTTCATCTCCGAAGCTGCCTAAATCATTAAAGTTACAGCCGGGACTACCCAGCGCATTATTAATCTTTGATTTATAATCTATCGGAAGAAGATCAATAAGCTCTTCAGAGGAAATATCTTTAAAGAAATAAAAAGTTGATTCAAACTCGTACACTGGAGAAATGCGTTCTCGCAGTTCGTAGTCTAGTCGGTAAAGTTCTATAGCTCCGACAATAAGCTTTTTCACAAATAACTGTCGGTAATTTAAATCTGAAGTATTAGTTCTGAATGGGATCGATTCAGAGGTGTAAGAACTCGATGGACCAAAGTAATAGGCGCTTAACTGATCTGGGTAGTACTTTTCCCAGCTTTCCGTTGACTGACTTCTGTAGGATACATATTGCGCATGGGCAAATGCACTCTCTACCTTTATTTGCCCCATAAGTGTGTCTCCGTTCATGAGAACGACGTAGCCTTGAGAAGAATTACCACCCTGGGCGTAGGTAGTCTGGCCAATAGATAAGAATAAGGCAAATAGTAGCCACAGTTTATAGGTGTTCATTTTATTTTGTTTTTGATAATCTACTTACATATCAAACTATCCTAGCCAAAGAAGTGGATGCAGTAAACAGGCGATTGGCCATAAATCTAACTCCTACTCCTCCAAGTGAAAAACCATGAGCGGCACCTTGGCATTGAATGCCAGCTCTTTGGTTGCAGATCTATGAAATAGTCGCTCCCAGAAGTTGCGCTGCTTGGTCACAATTATGGCCATATCAACTGGGCTGGCATCCATGTATTGATCGAGGCCTTCGTGAATGCTTTCGGCTTCTATCTCTGTAAACTCGAAGGAAAACTCAGGGTCTGGGCGCGCATTGGCACTCGGCGACGATGTCCGTGCGCGCGGCGCGCGCATCGTCGAATTGGCCCGGGGTCTTGTGTGGCCGCGCGCGA
>JBCDFE010000034.1:0-25438 GCA_039178745.1 Bacteroidota bacterium
CTCAACGGGTTTGAGCGGATCATTGACCAGGTCGACACCGCGAGTAAACCCGGGTATACCGTCGGGCACATCGTAGTTGTATGGCCCTCTCGCCTGCGGATCGAAGCTGAGGTCAAAGGTGAAAAATGGGAAACGCTGCTGTTGCTGTACCGGAATATTCAGGTTCGGGAATACTTCTGCCTGGGGCACCCGGTTGGTATAGATGTTGTTGTTGTCTGGGCCTATTCTGGCTTGCGGATCGATGCGATACCAGTTGAGTAAGGCCCGGTTTGCGCCACTCACGGTACCCGGTTCACGAGATTCCGGGAATAGCGGGTTATTATTTTGTGCATCATTCTGCGGAACCGATGCCAGGAACCAACGATTGACCGGGGTCATGAGGTCGATGGGGTTCGCTGTTCCTTCGAAGTCATCGAGATATACGATACCTCCGCGCTCTGATCTCGATTGGTTGATGGCCCGGCTGTGGCCGGGTTTCAGTAGGGCCGTTTCAGCGGTGAAGCTGATGTTGGAAGGAACGCTGGTGCTGTATAAGGGCAACTTGTCGACGGCCCTGGTCAGCCAGTTGGATTCTGTATTGAAGGTCAGGTCTAAACCGTAGATGCGGTTGTTGATTGGATCTTCACCCAGGTTAACTTTCTGTGTGAATGGCCGCTCGAAGAGTTGCAGGAATGTAGCACCCAGGGCCAGGTTGTCACTCACCTCATAATCGGCTCGCAAACCGATCATGGTTTTAGATTGCAGACTGAAAATGGTGTTGTCTTCGAAGCTCACATTAATCGGTACACCAGAGCTCAGGATGGCATCGTTTAGAATGCGGATGCGCCCCGTCTGATAATCTATGGTATAATCCCGGTCTCTGACCAGCACGGCACCACCTGCAGTAACCCGTTCGGAATCGAATGGGATGTTGAAAGCACCTAGCGATATTTCGGATTGGACACTCGATTTATAGCTGCCTCGTATGGCAAATCGATTCTTTTCCGGGAATTCCCTGGCATTGAATATGGTGGAATCGTAGAGTTGTTGGTAGCTGTAGAACTCGGCCAGCTCCGGGTCGGTTATTCGGTCAGCCAGGTCAGAACCGAAAGGCTCCAGGACCGGGAAGTAAATACGTCCGGTGGTCGGATTGATCGTGAGACCGGGCACATAGTCGAAAATTCCATCCGGTGCTGGATCGGTTTGAGTATTCAGTCGGTCGAGATTGAATACCCGAATGAGTGGCTGGCCTGCAAGGTTGGTATTGGGCAGGAACCGCTGGAAGCCCTCTCCCGGAATTTCGTATTGAATATCTAGGCGGAAGTCTTCCTGATTGACCTGAAAAGCGCCAAGGGAGTAGACGTTTTTCATCATCAGATCCCAGGCGGGCTCGCCAACGCGCTGAGTCGAAGACTTGAGCATTTTTACGAATAGCACCCGGTTGGTCAGGTTGCTGGTGTCTGCACTGACGTTGTCTGTATTGACGGAGAGCTCTCCTACTTTGAAGATGTTGCCATTGTAACTATAGCGGTAGGCTACACCTACGGTTTGGTCTGGCTGTACATTGATATTCAGGGAGATGAAACCCAGTTCGGGATGTACAGTGTATTCCCTTGGGTTGAGCTTGCGCGCCTGTACCTTTTCGAAGTCGCGAATGGCCTCCAGGTTGAATTGTGGCCCTTGCAGGATGTTGACGGTCTGGTCGATCTCGCGGATGCGCTCGCCTTGATTGACCAATTCGCGATATAGGTTATTTGATCGGTTATCTGGTAGTGGAAGGCCATCACAGATTTCCTGAAAACCGGGATCGAAGACCGGCCGGATGTAATCTGTATTGGTGATGCGCTGTGATTCGCCGAGGTCGGAGAAAGCTACGATATCGCGGGTGTCGGTCACTTCGTTGCGCTCGTTAGTGATCCAGACTTCGATATTTTCTAGTTCGAATAGAGTTTGAATTTGAGGCACGCGCTGAAGGGCCGTTTCATACACATCGCGATTGTAGTGCGATAGGAAGAAGTGGCGGTTTTCGTCGTAGCTATCGGCATAGACCTCGAATTCTTGCAATTGGCTACCGCCTTCTATGGTCAGTTTCTCGCGTTGTGATTGCTGTTGTGAGGCAATAGCCGTGAGGCGCAGGTGCCCGAATTGAAGTTCGGTCTTAAGTCCGAATAGCGACTGAGCGCCCTCTATCAATGTTCCGCCGAGTGGCAGGCTCACATTACCTGCTTCGATTTTCTTTATGATGTCATCTTCGCCAAAAGCTTCGCTATTGTAGTCGAGTTTGATTTGGTTGTCGAAGTTGAAAGTGGCACCATTGTTGAAGTTGGTCGTAAGGTTTAGTTTTTCACCTATAGACCCGGTCACATTCATCTGAATGTCCATGTCGAAGTCGAAGCGGGCCAAGCCTTGCTGCCGCTGGATCAGGAATGGGTTTTCGACCAGTTGGCGGTCGTAGGCGAAGGTAAGGTCTACACCACCCTGCGGGCGGATGTCGATTTCGTTGCTACCGAACAAACGGTTGATCAGACTCTCTTCTATATCGATTTCCGATAGTGGGTCGTCGAAGGTGATCTGATCTTCGATGCCGACTCCACCGAGTCTTCTGAAGTAGTCGTTTTGGTCTTGCTGGCGGCGATAGGCAAAATACTCTTCCGTCGTTAGGTAGGTAGGCGGGCGAAACTCGAAGTTGCCCATCGTTTCCCTAACGATATACCGGCCGCTGACGGGATCGTACTCCACAGTTTGGCGAATAACCGCAGGGTCAGCCAAATCGATGGGGTTGCGATTGGGGTCATTGATATAGTCTCCCGATCGATCTTCGATTGGGGGCAGGGTGTCTGAAACAACCCGGAATGGAGGCCCGTTGTGGTCTGATTCAGTTGATGGCGAGCGGTCATTTTGATCATCTAATATAAGAACATCAGATAGCTCTGTCCAGCTAAAACCGAATGACAAGAGGGCTAGTGAGAGTAGTAGTAACGTCTTATTCATGGTGTCGATCCTTCCTGATCGTGGCGTTTGGGGTGTCGCTTAGGGTAGTGATTCGTGTGGTTGCTCCGTATGTATGTTAGCTCAAACGGTAATTTTCAGTGGGCTTAAGATATTGGGGTCTTATTTTAACGCTCAAATGGGGTATAAAATCTGGTGGGTTGCCAAAAGGCGTAGACCCATCAAGATGAAAGCTCTTTGAGCGCCAGTTTAATCAGGTCTTCTTCGGAGATTTCTCCTGTTTGTTTGCTGGTCACCCGATTGAGCGCACGCTGAGCAGCCGGGCGAGGGAAACCTAAGTTTACCAAGGCTGATAACGCTGCTTGGCGGTGGGTATTGCTCTGGGGTGTAATCATTGTTAGCGCTTCGCCACTTTCTTTCACCATTTTGTCTTTTAAGTCCAAAATAATGCGCTGTGCGGTCTTGGGCCCAATACCTTTTACGCGCTTGATGCCAGCAACATCTTCACCAATTACAGCGGCCCTCAACTCGTCGGGGTTTAGTGTAGAAAGAACGACCAAAGCAGTGGCCGGCCCCACGCCATTGACAGAAATCAGCAGCCTGAATAAGTTGCGTTCGCGTTCTTCAGCAAACCCAAAGAGGGTATGCGCATCTTCCTTGACGTGGTAGTGCGTGAGCAGCTTTACGGTCTCCTGACTTTCAATCTTGGTATAAGTGAACAAGCTGATGTTGACATGATAGCCTATTCCTCCAGCTTCGATGACGACGAAACTGGGGTTCTTGTGCGCGATGGGTCCTTTTAGATAGGTTATCATAGCAGGCTGAAAGTCAGGATGAACGGGCCATACTCGGCAGCCTGCAAAGGTAAAAAGTGATTTTAAATAAAAAAGCTGGTTGCGACATTCAACGCGATCGTTTTTTGCCGCAATCCAGCGCTAACCTTGCTTGCACTGCAAATATGAGGGCAATGTGTTAAGCCCAGATTATTGTGGTGTGAAGGGAATAAAATCTTTTGTTTGTGTTTTGCCAGATCAAACCCAATCTAGGCCACTATGTTACATCTACCTATGGCCAAGACAAGCGTTGCACCCAAGGACAAGAAAAAAACTAAGAAGCGTGCTAAAAAGGCAGCAACCCAAAATAAAAACGGGACAGTAGAAGCAACCATACTGCCCAATGGGGAAGTACACGACCCGCGGAAGTCCATATTCATAAAAGGTGGGCGCAGTAACAATCTGAAGAATGTAGATATCGACATTCCCAAGAATCAACTGGTTGTAGTGACCGGAGTCAGTGGGTCGGGTAAGTCATCCATCACCATGGACACCTTGTACGCAGAAGGTCAGCGCCGATATGTAGAGAGCCTGAGTAGCTATGCCCGCCAGTTTTTGATGCGGATGAAAAAGCCCGACGTCGATTACATACGCGGCATTTGCCCAGCGATAGCTATAGAACAGCGGACCACTACGAGCAATGCCCGATCTACGGTAGGGACGCTGACCGAAATTTACGATTATCTGAGGCTGCTTTTTGCGCGAGTGGGCCATACTTACTCACCCATAAGCGGACAGGAGGTGAAGCGCCATCGGGTTACAGACGTTGTAGACTACATTCAGTCACTGCCCGAAGGGACGCGTGTACAACTTTTTGGGCCACTGTCTAAAGTTTACGGAGAGCGAACCCTAGAGCAAGAGCTTCAGCTGCTGTTACAAAAGGGGTATACCCGTGTCATGCACGAGGATATACTGACAGAGATCGAAGAGCTGCTGGAAGTAAATGGCTCCATTTTGCAGAAGAAGCTCAATGAACTGACCGAGGAAGAAGACATCATGCTGCTCATAGATCGCTTTGCGGTTAAGAGCGAAGACGAAGAGAACAGAAAGCGAATAGCTGACTCTGTGGGCATTGCTTTTCAGGAGTGCCAGGGCGAGGCCATCGTTATGCCACTAGCCAGGGAAGGAGAGCCCGAGCTGGAATGGCGAGCCTTTAATAATCGCTTTGAGTTGGATGATATGACCTTCATCGAGCCTAGCCCGGCCTTATTCAATTTTAATAACCCCTTTGGGGCCTGCCCGACCTGCGAAGGTTTTAGCCGTACAATGGGCATAGACGAGAATAAGGTGGTGCCGCTACCCGACCTGTCTGTCGCAGAAGGTGCAATAGCTCCCTGGAGCGGGGAGGTACATGGCGGTTGGTTACGCGATTTTTTGCGGGTGGCCGGGCGCTTTGATTTTCCCATCCATACTTCCTACGGAGATCTGACGGAAAAGCAAAAACGATTACTCTGGGAAGGCAATGCGTACTTCGGAGGGATCTATGAGTTTTTTAATGATCTTTCGCGCAAATCTTACAAAATCCAGAATCGGGTCATGCTGGCTAGATATAGAGGCCGCACGATTTGCCACAGCTGCCGAGGCGGCAGACTCAGGGAGGAGGCAGGCTACGTAAAAGTAGGGGGCTATGGCATTACTGAGTTGGTCATGATGCCTATCGACGAGCTGACCGAAGCCCTGCGCAAGCTTGACATTCCATCTTTTGACCGCAAAATCGCCGACCGCCTACTGTTGGAAATAGACAACAGGTTGCAAAATATGCTCGATTTGGGTTTGGGGTATTTAACCCTGAACAGACTGAGCAATAGCCTGAGTGGAGGAGAGAGCCAACGCATAAACCTGACGCGCACACTGGGCAGCAATTTGACAGCCAGCCTGTACATACTCGATGAGCCGAGTGTGGGGCTGCACCCTCGCGATACGGCCCGGTTGGTCAAGGTCTTGCAGCGACTGCGCGATCTGGGAAATACCGTGTTGGTAGTGGAGCACGAAGAAGGCGTGATTGCCGCCGCAGACTATCTGATCGATATGGGGCCGCGAGCCGGCATACACGGCGGCGAGCTGGTTTTTGCTGGTCCCTACGAAGATATACATACCGAAGCCACGGAAAGCCTGACGACCAAATACATGAGCGGTCGAATGGAGATCGCGCTTCCAGCGCATAGGCGCAAAGGCGTAAATTGGCTGAAGCTGAGTGGAGCCAGGCACCACAACCTGAAGAATATCGATATCGAGATACCACTACAATGCCTGACGGTGGTTTCAGGCGTCTCTGGCAGCGGTAAGACAAGCCTGGTGAAAGGCATTTTACACCCAGCCCTGCGCAGGCATTTTGGAGAGGCTAGCGCTCAAGCGCCGGGATCTCACAAAGAACTGGGGGGCGATCTTTCTGCACTTACGCGGGTCGAATTGGTCTCCCAAAGCCCGATAGGCAAAAGTTCTAGATCCAATCCCGTCACTTATGTCAAAGCCTACGACGCCATCCGGAACCTGATGGCCAGCCAGCAGCTGAGTAAGATCAGAGGCTATGCACCAGGCCATTTCAGTTTTAATGTGGACGGCGGTCGTTGCGAGGTCTGCAAAGGCGAGGGCGAGCAAGTCGTAGAGATGCAGTTTTTGGCCGATGTACGCCTGGTGTGCGATGAGTGCAATGGCACTCGCTTTAAAAAGGACGTGCGAGAAGTCACCTACAAGGATAAAAACATATCTGAGATACTGGAGCTTAGCGTAGACGAGGGCATTGAGTTTTTTGCCGAGCAAAAAGATATTTTGCGCAAACTTAAGCCTCTGGCCGATGTGGGCCTGGGCTATGTTACGCTGGGCCAGTCCAGTAGTACGCTTTCTGGCGGCGAAGCTCAGCGAGTCAAACTGGCCAGCTTTCTGACCAAAGAGCGCAGCAGTGAAATGATTTTTTTCATCTTCGACGAGCCGACTACCGGACTCCACTTTCACGATGTGGCCGTATTGCTCAAAGCGC
This sequence comes from Bacteroidota bacterium, assembly GCA_039178745.1. Lineage (GTDB taxonomy): Bacteria > Bacteroidota > Bacteroidia > Chitinophagales > Saprospiraceae > Neolewinella. The sequence continues at coordinate 6,739 of JBCDFE010000034.1, forward strand.
TGAATGCGCTGGTAGAGCAAGGCCATACCGTTCTGGTCGTGGAGCATAATATGGATGTCATCAAGTCTGCCGACTACCTAATCGATTTAGGACCCGAAGGCGGCAAGGCAGGCGGCGAGCTAGTAGCTTCAGGTACGCCTGAAGAAGTCGCGAAAAAGGGCAAGAAGGGCTACACGGCTGAGTTCCTACGGAAAGTACTAGGCGGTTAATAAATATTTTAAGGTTTGCTTGTTTAGAGCGGTATTTGTCTATACAGCATTCGTTTTTCAAAACGCATCTGAACAAAAGTGAATTGAATTGGTGTTTAAGCAAGATAAGTGGGTCCAGATTTATTAATTTGGCCCTCCAAAGCTTAAAGATCATGTCCGCTACCCAACCTTGGTTATCCAACTATCCAGCAGGTGTTCCTACTAAAATCAATCCAGAACAGTTTACCAACCTGGGTGAACTGCTCGACGAATGCTTTCGCAAATACCGAAAGCAAACCGCTTTTTATGGTTTGGGGAAAGGGCTTACCTATGCAGAGATAGATCAGCTATCTCTAGCGTTTGCCAGTTACTTGCGCTACCGGGGCTTGAAACCTGGAGATAAAATGGCGATCATGATGCCCAACTTGCTCCAGTATCCAATTGCTCTCTTCGGGGCCGTTCGCGCTGGGGTCATCGTGGTGAATACCAACCCACTTTACACACCCAGGGAGATGAAGCATCAATTCAATGACTCTGGTGCTAAGGCCGTCTTGATTTGCGAAAACTTTGCGCACAATCTGGAAAAAATTAAAGGCGATACAGGGATTGAGATCGTAATGGTCACCAGTATAGGAGAGATGCTGCCCTTCCTCAAGCGGACGCTGGTCAACTTTGGCGTCAGAACCATCAAGAAAATGGTGCCCAAGTTCAATCTGCCAGGCGCCATTCCGTTCTCTACTTGCTTGTCTGAGGGCAAGAAACACCGCATCGAGCCGCATCAAGCGAAGCCCGATGATATACTTGCGCTCCAGTATACAGGTGGTACAACTGGTGTAAGTAAAGGTGCCATGTTGACTCACCGAAACATGGTCGCCAACACCATCCAGGCCAAAACCTGGCTCACTCAGAGCATAGAAGAATCTAGCGGTACCGTCATGTGTCCGCTACCCTTGTATCACATCTTTGCATTTACAGTCAACTGTTTGGCTTTCTTTAGCCATGGCCTGTCGAATGTACTGATTGTAAATCCGAGAGACATTAGTTCTCTGGTCAAGGCCTTCAAAAACTACGAAATGGTGGGCATGACAGGTGTAAATACCCTGTACAACGCCCTGAATAATGATTCCGGCTTCCAGCAATTAGACTTTTCTGCCCTCCGCGCTGTAGTAGGTGGAGGTACGGCCGTTCAGCGTCCGGTTGCAGAAGCTTGGCAGCGCCTCACGGGCATTCCCCTGAGTGAGGGCTACGGCATGACAGAGAGCTCGCCTTGTGCCTCCATGAATCCAATTGGTGATGGTGGGCAGATCGGCTCTATAGGACTTCCTTTACCGAGTACAGATATGCGTATCTGGATAGATGAAGAGAGTCGGGTCGGTGCTCCTGGAGAAGTTGGCGAGATTCAGATCAAGGGCCCTCAGGTTATGAAAGGGTACTACAACCGGCCAGATGAAACGGCTAAGACCATCAAGGATGGCTGGCTGTGCAGCGGAGATATCGGTATGATGCAAGAAGATGGCTTCTTCAAAATTGTAGACAGAAAGAAAGATATGATTCTGGTGTCGGGCTTCAATGTCTATCCAAACGAAATTGAAGATGTACTGGCGGGTCACCCCAAAGTGATGGAAGTAGCCGCAGTAGGCATTCCGCATGAAAAGTCTGGGGAAGTCGTCAAAGTATTCGTGGTCAAGAAAGACAATTCACTGAATGAAAAAGAATTGGAAGCCTATGCCCGCGAAAATCTGACAGGATACAAAGTACCTAAGGCTATTGAGTTTAGAGACGAACTACCCAAAACAACCGTAGGAAAGATATTGAGGCGTGCGCTTAGGGAAGCCTAGTCTTTCGCGCCTTCCGGTTGAGGTTCACTATTAAACCGGTCAAGCAGATTGTTTTTTTACTTCGGTATCGCACCTAAGCCTAGGCTAAACGCGTTATCCTAGGAGCATCTGTGACTCTATACACATGATGCGCCCCGAAGCCAAAAATCAATAGTCCCTTGATACGTTTATTTGCCATTCTTCTGCTGGCGAGTCTCCCCACATATAGCAAGGCTCAAGTCGATCCTCCCGACTTTTTGTGTGTGACCAATGATAGTCTGCGTTGGACTAATGTGTCTAGCACATGTGGGCCATTCGTAGGCATCCAGATTTTTAGCGCAACTGATCAGGCTGGACCTTATGGTCTACTTGTAGAGCTCGCTGATCCAACAGCCGACTTCTTTTTTGATAACAACCCAACTGGCGAGCAGCGATTTTACTACCTGCAGTACAACTACGATTGTCCTGGAGAGAATGTCGTGACCAGTGACACACTCGACAATAGAATCCCCATAGGTGTGCAGGTGCAGGGAGTAAGTATAGAAGGCGATGACATTCTGATAAGCTGGCTTTCGAGCCCCTCGCCAGAGGTGAATCGTTATATCATATATCGGCAAGAACCGACGGGCTTTCAACCTATTGATACTGTTTCTTCTGATTTTTTGACTTACGTAGATCAGGGGCTTGCAGCCTTAGACCCGAATCAAACCTATTCGGTCACCTCATTGGATGCTTGCAACAACAACAGCCTTTTTGGTGCGCAAGTAAGCACCTTGGTTCCTCAACTTAGTGGTGGAAATGGCTGCGTAAGTGAGATTATCTTAAATACGGTCCCCTTCGAGCAGACGAATATGCTTCCCGTGTCGGCCCTGGAGCTGCTGGTGTCTAGAGATGATTGTATGACTTTCGAGCTAGCGGGCTCCTTTCCACCATCTACTACTAATTTCTCGTATAATGAGGCAAATGATGGGGAAACGCTCTGTTTCGTCATAGAAGGAGTAGCTGCAAATGGTAATGGGCGTGTCCGATCTGCCGTTCAAAGAATAGAAGTAAGCATTTTACAGCCCATCAGGCCCTTCCCACTATTGTCTGCCTCTTATGATCCCACCGGAGGTATTACGTACCTCTTCGAATGGGACAATACAGCTCTTACCACTGAGCTCGAACAAAATTTGGTACAGCTTTCATCAGGGAATAATATGCCGAGCCAGCTTGATTTCTCAGTATTGACCAATGGAGATAACGCCCTCACCATACCAGGCGACCAGGTAGCCGATGGGCCACATGAGCTGTTTCTAACGGCTATGGACCAGTGTGGAAATGGTCAAATTACTAGTCTAATAAACACCTCCTGGTTGACCGTAACGGGAGAAAATGGAATAAACCAGATAAGCTGGACGCCATATACCACAGAGATCGAGGAGTTATTGAGTTACCAGTTGGTGCGTACAGACGGCTTAGGCAATACCGAAACAGTCTATACTGGAGCTGATTTAAGCTTTGCTGACCAAGTAGATCCAAATGCCGAGGGCGGTTTTCGGCTGTGCTATCAGATTCTCGTCAACTATCAAATTGGTGGAAGAGCGCTTACTGCCCAGTCCAATACAGTCTGCCAAGAGCAAATACCGGGGGTGTACATCCCCAATGTCTTTAGCCCAGTGGCGACTCAGATCCTCAATCGGGAGTTTTGCCCGTTTTTCGCCCGCGTGCCCACTGGCAATTATCAATTGGATATATGGGACCGCTGGGGTGGGCACGTATTTACTAGCAATGACCCATCATTTTGTTGGGATGGAAATGATAGTGGGCGTGAAGCAGGGAGTGGAGTGTACTTGTATCGTCTCCAGATCGATCTAGGTGGCCAGCGCTTAGAGCAAGTAGGAGATGTTACCCTGATCCGCTAGAAACTTTTTTCGCACTTAAAAGGTTAATGGGCCAGATAAAGGACATATCTTTGCTCATCCTGGTCGGGTGGCCGAGTGGCTTAGGCGCAGGTCTGCAAAACCTGATACGGCGGTTCGAATCCGCTCCCGACCTCAAAGAATAGGAAATTTCGGGCGAAGCCCGAATCTAAAATAAAGAGGCTCCCTGGATAAGAAAATATATTTTCTTATCCAGGGAGCCTCTTTATTTTAGAAATCAGCTGTAAGCTGAATATTTCCAATTCTTTGAATCCCCCCCTACCGGATCAGCGCAGCTCATGCAGCTAATTTTTGGAAAAGATCACCTTTAAACCGGAATACTGCCTATCTTGTTCTCTCTAAGTTGCTTTAGTACACTGTTTTTTTAAATTTATCCGCACTCGAGTAAATAGAAAACCGCTCTTTATGGACAAAGGTATTTTGACAGAAGCCCAAGGAAAAGATCCGGAACTGATCAAGAAAATGATAGAGAAGATAGTCGAACGCAAGGGCTTCGATCAAGTCAGGGCCAATGCAGACGGGTATGAAACACCTTCGCCTATCCGTAGAAAGGGAACGGAAGGCGAGCCTGAAAATATCTACATCCCCGATGTTACAGGCACCATTAATGGTCGTAAAAGCTACTTCGAGTTAGGCATGAAATCTGAAAATGACGATGATACTCGTGCACTGATTACCAAATGGCGCCTACTCTCTGATCTGGCAGACATCAAAAATGGTAAGCTTTATTTAGCTGTGCCTCGCGGGCACATGGCGTTTACCAATCGCATTCTGGCTGATTATCCCATCAGAGCGGAGGTAGTCAAGATCTAAGACATTATTGATAAGGAACTTCTGGGTGTGCTGCTGCCTCTTGCAGTGGTTTCCCGGCTTAGGGATCTTCTATCCTATCCAAAAAGTTCCTCTCTGGCAGTGCGCATAGGTAGGCCTATGTACTTCCTTTCTACATAGCCCATAATTCTATCGATAAGATCTCTCGTCTCTGGATCTATAGTTTCGAGTTCTTTTCTAAAGACCTGATCAACAGCTCGGCTACGGATTTTACGAACTTCGATGGGTAAGTCACTAAGTGCTCGCTCTAGTAAGCGCTGGCGATAAATATTTTCAAGTTCATCACAATGGCGCTCAATAACTTCGCGAGCGCGTGCTATTTCTTTTGTCCGGAACTGTAGATTTTTTTCGGCTTCTTCTTTGAGCAGCTCTACATCGATATATTCAAATGTCGAAGACTCGACTAGTGAAGGACACACATTAGCAGGTACAGAAAGGTCTATGACTTGTTTGTCGGCTTCAGGTTCGCCTGCCAGTAGATTCTCCCAGAGATCTTGAGTGACAATGGGATCGACAGCACCCGTACATACGATCAGAATATCGAATCCTTCCCGATACTGGGCAAGTTCATCTAAGGGAAGCGCTTTTCCTTCACTAAACGTAGCGGCTAGTTTTTGACCGCGTTCCAGACTGCGATTGAATACCGTTACCTGCTCAAGATGATACTTGCGTAGAAACTTTGCTACTAAGGTATTGGTCTGGCCAGCACCTATAAGTAAAACCCTACTATCTGGCTTAGGTGCTTTCCGCACAACCGACCGCATCGCAAGTGATACTACCGATACGGACTTTTCACCAATGCGGGTTTGTGCATAGACTGCTTTGGCCGTCAATACCATCTGCTGGGTAATGACGCGCAAATCGTCTCCTATGAGTCCTATCGCTTTGCAAGTATTGTAGGCTTCCTTAAGCTGTCCCAGTATTTGTCTTTCGCCAACAACTAAAGAGTCGACAGACGAAGCAACTTCGAATAGATGGTTTATGGCATCTGATCCTTGATAGTAATCGAGCTGATCGATTATCTCTGGGTCTACATTGGGAATCAAGTCCATCTTGAATTCTTGGCTCACCCGGTTGCGGGTGCTGAAGAAAAACAGGACTCGGTTGCATGTGGTGGCAAACAAAAGCTCATCTATTCCAAGCCTTTCTCGGATTGATTGGAGATAGTTCGATCTACCACCAGACTGTTCGTCGATTGAGCTTACAACTCGACCAATATCGCGCAAGGCAGTACTTCTATGCGTCAACGTGAGTATGTGGAGGTGGCCTAACATCTGATAATTGAACAGTACAAAAGTACAAGACGGCCGATGCCAGACTGTCAATCAAATGTATAAACCGATCAATTCTCGTTATTTAGATTGATTCTACTCGTTTATGGCCGACTCGATAATCTGACCTAAATACCACACATAAAATATAAGTAAAGCGTAACCCTCCCATCGGGTTATTTTCCGATTGTTTGCCATGACTGAAAAGAGAATGGTCATAACAATCATAAGCGGCAAGTAGAATTGCAGAATATCAGCGGGAATTTCCAGTGGTCCAAATAATCTGGGGATACCCAGGACTATGAAGGTATTGAAGATATTGGAGCCCAGGGCATTACCTACGGCAATACCCGCTTTACCTCTTCTCGCAGCATTTAAACTCACAGCTACTTCGGGCAGGCTAGTTCCCAAGGCTACAGCTGTAAGCGCAATAACATTTGGCGCAATATTAAGCGCTGTTGCGATTTGGCTTATGCTATCAATAATAAATGTAGAAGAAAAACTGACCAGAGCACCACCTGCTAGCAGCCATAGGTAATCTGTCAAACTAGACTTTGGTCGGTCCTCTTGACCGGCGCGCTCCTGGTCTTTGAATGAATAGGCTAGAAAAATACTTATTCCAAACAAGCACAAGGTGGTCTCAAAAAGCGAGACGTGCCCGTCGCCAACGATAAAATAGAGAAAGAAGGCCGAGAAAATCAGAAATGGCACATCGATATGCCACAAGTTGTACTCGAGTTCTATGGTGCGCACAGCAATCGCTGTTAATCCTAAGACCAGTGCGATATTGGTAATGTTAGAACCAACGATATTCCCGATAACGATATCCGATTCCCCACCAATGACCGCGGCTATACTGGTTGCTAGTTCAGGAAGGCTGGTCCCAAAGGCTACGATAGTGACTCCTATGATAAAAGGGGAGATTCCCCACGACAGCCCGATCCGCTCAGCGGCAGAGACAAACTTGTCGCTAGACCACAAGAGTGCAGCGATACTAAGTGAAAAGATACCGATTTGTAGGATTAGCTCCATACCTCACCGGCAAAGGTAGTAAGCTTGACTTTAGCAGTTTAAAAATTGCTAAAGTCAAGCTTCAATGGGCAATTCTACAGCTACACAAGCACTAATAAGACCACATATCGTGTTCTCGGTTGGCTTGTCCAGCTTCCAGGTTTTGGCTTTCTTTCAGTAGGGCACGCCCAGTATAGGAGTTGCTTAGCCTATCTCCTCTCACATTCGATTGTTCCATAATGTAACTACTAAACCTGCGCATATCCATAGCATCGGCCCAGCTCATAGTTGCCTGATCGGTGCCATCCAGGTAGTACCCTTGCCGGTCGAACCATGCACGTGCCTGCGGCCAATATATCCAACCCATGACAAACTCAAAGCTGGGTTCCCCTCTTTCATCAGTAGTCTGCTGAAGCGGGGCTAACCCAATGATTCGTGTGCGCTGAGTAGAGCTTTGTCTATCGAAATAGACGACTTCTCGAACGCGGTATCTCACAACTGTTTCGGGGTCGAACAAATCTTCGACAACTTGCCAAGTAACTTCCCCCGTTGTTGGGTCAGTAACTCGAACGGTATCAGTTCTATTGAATTGATTCAACCACTCTTGGGCATCCATAGGTTGGCTAAAATCAGGATATGCAGGGTCGTAGACCGTAATTTCACCAGCCAGCACACCGGTCTCTATAGCTTGAAAGAGGCCCAACTCCGGGTGCCTGAAGGGCAAATTCAGGAGCTCCCTGGTGTCAATAACACGGGTTTGCTTTTTCTGCCAGCTGATATCAGCCGCTCGAATACTCGGATAGGGTAGTAGGCGTCTACTTTCGAGACCGGTTTCTGCAAAGAGCCCATCAATAGGCTGCTCTTGGGTCTGAGCAAAAGAGTCTTGTGTGGCCGAAAGCAACATCAATAGAAAAATTATCTTGTACATCTTGGTGTGATTTGAAGCTTTGATATGCGAGAGCAGCTCAAATCACGATAGGAAGAGTAGCTTAGAATCGAGGCTTTTCGCCCTTAGCTGTAAGTATAATGCAAGACTGTGGGATAAGTAACAGAAGAGCTTAATACAATATTATAACTATATTTGTAGTTATTTGATTAAATATTTAGTTAACGATCTATGAAATTAAAAAAACTGACTAAAGCCGAGGAAGAATTAATGAGCCTTGTATGGCAAATGGAGAAGGTGACGGTAGGGCAATTACGCTCGGCTATAGAGCGAAAGAGTAAGGGTAAAAAGCCAGCACACTCCACCATAAGTACGCTTATGAAGCACCTTGTTGAAAAGAGCTATGTCCATTACGAAGTATACGGGCGTACCTGGGTGTACAGCCCAGCCATAGATCGTGATGTGTATCGCAAAAATAAGCTCGGAGCATTTGTGAATCGCTTTTTCGGTGGAAGTGCTCAATCCATGATTTCCTTCTTGGTTGCCGAAAACGACCTTAGTTTATCTGATTTGGCAGAGCTAACTGAGCAATTAAAAGAAGAAGAGTAAATAGCTATATATGTTCATCTTCTTACTTCAACTTAGCTTAGTTTGGCTAGTAGGGTATTTATTTGTTGGCTTGTGGTTGGGCAAGGAAAAACTCCCTCTGCAGAAGCGTCTCATCATTTTGGGCACCGTTTTTTCAGGACTTTTAATCCCTTTTCTACCAATTGCTAATTGGTTTTCCGGCTGGCCGAGAGTTTCTGGTATGATTGGCGAATCAGCTTCAAGAATCGATAGCGTCTTCTTGCCAGAAGTTATGATATATGCCAGTGAAACACCAGATGGTGAGGGAGGAATTAATTTAGTTGTGGGGATATGGTGCCTCGGAAGCTTATTTATGTTGATGAGGATACTCTACGGCTGCCTGCAAATTTTGAAGTTTACTCGGCAGACTGAGGTGCGGCAATTAATAGGAAGACGAGTCAGACTACTTCCACCCGCTTTTACTATGCCATTCAGTTTCGCACATCTGCTATTCTGGCCGTCTGATACAGATCCGGCAGATCCTGATTGGCAGCCAATATGGGCACATGAATGCGCTCATATTGATCAGGGACATACCTATGACCTGATTTTCATGGATCTGATTGGCGTGGTTTTTTGGTGGCACCCGTTACTTTGGCTGCAAAGGTCCATTCTGAGACTACAGCACGAATTGTTGGCTGATCATGCTGCTATCAGTACTTCTAAAGCCGATAGAAACGCCTACGGGCGATTACTCCTCCTCCCCAGATTGGAAAAAGAACATCCGCTTAAAGCCCACACATTTCATCAAAGTTTCATCAAAAAACGCATCAATATGTTACACCAATCCAATGGCTCTGTTCACAAATGCTGGATTGCCATACTTCTCATTCCCATTTTGACTTTTGCCTGCGGGCAGATACAAGAGGAAGAAGACAACACGGCACCTGATCTGACTACACAAGATACTGCCGTAGAATATGCATCGAGTGTGAGCGTAGATACCATCGTTACCTTCGACCCCGATACCTACGAAGAAGATATGCAAATTGTGGAATCTGTCATATACACAGAAGCAGAGTACTTTCCCATATACGGCAACTGCGATGATTTCCTCAATGATTCGGAAGCGCTACACAACTGTAGCTTTAGGAATTTAATGGAAGAGCTAAGCAAGCACTTATTATATCCATCGACAGCCAAAGAGCTGGGTATCGAAGGTACCTCATTTTTAAAACTGAGAGTCCCTGCAAATACTAGTGACAACACGATATACGCGATGCTTAAGAGAAGTAGCCTCGCAGATGTAGAAGATACTGATGCACTTACAGAGCCAGAACGCGAAGCCTATCAAGCACTCGATGATGCGGCTATGGCTGCTTGGAATAAGATTCCCAAAAACGATTGGCAACCCGCCAGAATTGGTGACGAACCAGTCACTATGGAGCTTACTTTGCCCGTTCGGTTTGCTCTAGAATAGCAATCGATTATGCGGTAAAATTGCCTTGCTGATGACAAATCGGCAAGGCAATTTTAATTTTAGGGTCAAGCATCAGAATCTAAACCCAACACTCGCCTGAATAGACCTATTGAAATCCTCGTCGTCTTCGTTGAACAAGCGCTGCCCATTATTGCCCAGCTCAGATATGCGCAGGTCATTTTCAGGCTTGGTCACATCAGTCAGGCCGTGGTTGTATCTAGCGCCTATATACAGCCCGCTATTCACGAATACCGCAACACCAAACACCAGACCAAAGTCTAGGCGCTCGTATCTGTTGTCATCTCTGTCGCTGTTATAATTACCGCCTATAACAGAAGGAAGCAAGGAGCCGTCGGGTAGGGGCATGGGGTTTCTACTCACTACACTTTCTGCTCCGGGTCCGTCACTATTGAAGTTGGCATCGTAGTTCAGCGCGATTTCAGCTAGGGCTGGCAAATTACTGTTGGTGTTGTACCTGACACTACCACTGCCTCGGCTAGAGATTTGTAAACCGACATTGAAACCGCCTTCTACCTCAATAGGACCTATTCGATAATAAGCCGTGATCGGGATATCTATGTATGAGTTGATAACGGAGAGCTCCTGAACAACCGTAGTGCCATTACTCAGTGCGACGGGGTCGCTTCCAACTGGGTACAAGAAAAAATATCCGGGACCTTCGTACCTGATTTCACCCCCTTTCTGACTGTAAATCAGTTCTCCCTTCAAGCCAACCAAATCGGTAAAACCATAGGCGAAAGTTGCGCCCACATGAAAGCCTGTACTTGTACGGAAGTCTTCGAAGCTCATGTCCTCATTTCCTTCTTGTGGACCGCTGAACTGATTGAAATTCAACCCGGCCTTGAACCCGCCCGAAAAGCCCTGGGCATTCAGGCAAAGAGTAAGAAGCAAACAGGTGGCGGAACAAAGTAAAACGCGCATCTTCATTGGTTTGATTTGGTACGATTATAGAAGGGGAAACTGTAAACAAAGGTTGGTTGTTGCCGCGCAAAGATAATTAAATGAGCAATGTACATTAGTGTGATAGCCACAATTAGGACTTCCGCTGGGTCGGTCACTTTTACCATGGTGCATCTATCCTGATACCCAGATAAATAGATGTTAATATATGCGGAGGTCAGCTTTTAATGGTTCCTTTTGTCTTCCCCCCAATTCAACTTTTCTCTAAGGGTATCCATAATCGCTATATCTGGCAATTTGACCAGCCTGAGCAAATTGGGATGCCGTCTTATGGCAATCTGATGAGCTGCACTTATCGTTTCGAACCGACTGTCTAGGGTACACAAAAAACTTTCTGCGCGTCCTTCTATTTCGAAGCTCACTACCGAATTATCGCTAATGACGATGGGCCTGACATTTAGATTGTGCGGAGCAACCGGGGTAATGACAAAATTGCCGCTGCCTGGAAAAACAATAGGACCGCCACAACTCAGGCTGTAGCCCGTGGACCCGGTGGGCGTTGCCACGATGATTCCATCTGCCCAGTAGGAGTTTAAATAAGCACCATTGATGTAGGTATGTACGGTGATCATCGAGCTGGTGTCGCGCTTGAGTAGGGTCATATCGTTGAGCGCGAAAGGCAATTCCCCAAAAAGGGGCACATTGGATTCTAGGTGGAGCATTCGGCGCTGTTCGAGCTCGTACCTGCCTTTGGCCATCATTTTTATCGTTTTGGCGATATGCTCTTTTTCGACCCGGGCCAGGAAACCCAGGCGGCCCAGGTTGATCCCTAAAATGGGTACACCACTATCTCGCACAATGGTAACAGCCTCTAGTATCGTACCGTCTCCGCCCAGCGTAATCACGAATTCAAACTTTTTAAGCTTGAAATCCAGGTAATGCTCAAGAGGAGCTACTTCTTGAGTAAACGTGATGTCGGTTCGCAATTGTTCCAGATACGGCCCGTAAACGTAAGTAGAGAAGCCTTCCTCTTGAAGAGAATCAAAGAGCTGCTGCACCCATGGCTGATCGGTTTTTTTGAAGCGTTTGCCGAAAACGACTACTTGCATGACAGATGGCTAGAAGTTAGAGTCGAACTCCAATAAAAAGCTCCCTTCGCCCAAATGGTTGCGATGATACCGGAAACTAGCGGCCATATTGTAGTAAATGACCATGTCTAAGCCTACGGCAATACCCGTTAGCCAGTTGTTGGCTAGGGCATTGGTCTCGGCTCGAAACGGCATGTTCACCCATCCCTGATCTACTTGAGCAGATGCCATGAGCCTAATCGGAACCCTACGGAATGCATCTATGAAAACGAGTTTGGGAAGCCTGATTTCGGTATTGAAGAGCTCTCTTCTCAGGCCTGCGCGCAGAATAAGCATATCCAGCCCATCTATCACATAAAATTGATAACCGACCAGGGTGTTGTTTCCAAATCCGAGGGCCTGGTTGTCGAGAAAGGGCTGGCGACTCCTGATGAGGCTATACTTTAACGCTACACTCGTGCTGAAGCTAAATTTTTCTCCTACGGGCATATACCGTCTGTAGTCGCCCCTGAAGGTGAGCCCGCTGCGCTGTCCGAGTATGCCGAGGCCTGCCTTATTGAGTCTAAAGGCAAAGTAGTTGCCTGACCAGGGATAGGCCCTTACATCTCTTCGGTCGCTTGTAAACCGATATTCGAGAGATAGAAAATCCTGGCGATCTCGCCCAAATCCGAAGAAATTGGGATTCAGCTCCTGGGCTATGGTATCTGCGATCTGCTCGTGTCTCCAGCCCATAGTAAAATCATGGCGGGTGTAGAGCTTCTTTCGATAAGAGAGTGTTGCTCTAAGATCAGACCGCCGATAGACGAATTGATCTCTATCTTGATAAAAAAGCTGGGTGTTGTTGCTGGTGGCATAGTTTTGTTCTCGCCTTCTGTTGAAAGACCAGTTGACATCCAACCCTAGATTTTGTTTTTTTCCCAAATAGGGCAATCTGTAGCCTACGCTGTATTCGCGGGTATAGCCGTATTGAAAATTGAGCTTTAATCGGTCTCGCCTTCCAGAAAAATTGTAGTGCGTGAATTTAAGACCGAAATTGACTCGATCTAGCGACCGGCCTTGCTCAGACCACCATACATTGAAATTGCGATCGGCCAGCTCAAAAACCGGTACAGGATAGATATACCAGGTTTCTTCTATGTGCAATTCAAAGGTGACTCGATTGCCCGGCGATTCCCAATCGGCATATTTTAAATCAGCGCGAGTGAAAAGCCCCGTATTCATCAAGTTGTTTTGGGCCTCTTCCACCAGGGCGGGTAAATCAGCTATAGCCAGCCGATCTCCTCTTCCAAACGGCATTTCTCTGAAAATTACACCAGGCCTTGTTTTCTTGTGCCCTATTATGTTCACTATTTCTACATAGATCGAATCGGCTGCGGTCTGCGCACCCAGCTTGACAGCATCTAAGACAAAACTTGCCAAAAACAAAGCCACAAAAAACAAGAGACGACCGATAGTATACATGCTTGGGCTAAAGGTAAGCAAGATTGAGGATGAACGCATGTATGATTGGCGACAAGGATTGTACTCATCCTGGCTTGATCGGAATGGCTCGGTCTAAGCCTATCTGCAAGCAGTCATGCGAGGATCTAAGTTCGAGTTAGGATCCTTAGCCCAACTCTCGTGGTGGGGAATGCTTCATCCCGCAACTTCTGCTACAAGCAGTCGCGCGAGGATCTCAGCATTCGGGAAATGCTTCGACCTGCGGAAGTCCAAAAATAAATGCACTATGAATTGGAAACTACTTTTTCTTGGAAAACGAGCTTAAATACGGCTCCATGATCATTAAAACTTTCGTTGCTTGCTCTCAATTGGCGGGTCATGCTTTGAATCAGTAGTCGACCCATACTACCTATTTTACTACTCAAGGTGCCTTCGGGATAGCCAGGGCCGTTGTCTTGGTATTTGAGTAAGTAAGCAGAGATAGATGCGCTGTTTTCTGTTGGTTGTATACTGACGTTAAGCTTTAATTTTTCCTGGTCTCTTCGCGCATATTTGAGGGAGTTGCCGATGAGCTCTGCACAAATCAGGCCGATGGGCATAACGGTCTCCAAATTGAGCCGGGTATCTATGATATCTAGCTGAAGATCAAAACGTCTACCATCATCTGGTAAGCTTGCAAAGTGCTTAGCCAATCGCTCCATATAGGTGGGCAAATGCAGATCAGCAAATTCTTCGGTCTGGTAGAGCTGTTCGTGGATCAGGGCAATGCTGCGCACCCGATTGGCCATTTGGTCTAGCTGCTGTTGTACATTGGTACTTTCCGCTTGTCTCCCTTGTAGGGTCAGCAAACTCATGACCAATTGCAAATTGTTTTTAACCCGATGATGAATCTCGTAAATGAGGGTGCGCTGCCGCTCTACGGCGGTATTGAGCTCACTATTCTGGGTGCCTATGATCTCATTTTGAAGAGCTATTTCACGGCGTTTTCTCCGATTGTTGAATAAGAGAAAGAGCAGAAATATAAGCGCCAGGCCACCTGCTATCAAAACCCCGCCAAGCAGACGAGAACGCTGCTGTTCGAAAGCCACTTTTTGCTGTTCGCGCTCTATGGCAAAAGCGATCTCCCGTTCGGAAATTGCTGTTTGGTTGGCTCGGTCGCCAGTTAACTGCTCTGCCGATCGGGCTATGCCCTGATAATGGAATGCAGAGTCAAACTTATTCTCTTTGGTGAAAATATAGGCTCTTCTATCGTAAAGACGGTATATATAATCGTAGTAAGAAATGGAGTCTACCTGAGTCTGACTGAGATAGTAGAAAGCACTATCAAGCTCTAGATGCGCCTCAGAAAAGCGATCTAATAAAACATACTTACTGGCTATGCTACTCTTTTGCCACGAGGCCCCCAGAAAACTGCCCCTCTTCAGGTACATCCGCGCAGCATCTTGCAAATGGCCTATTGCTTTCTCTGGGTCCGGGCTTGTAATGCCAGCTACCAGGTTTCCATCGAGCTCTGATCGATACCTGTTGTATTCTCGACCAAGCTCTATGGCTTTAAGCGCGTATTGGTAGGCTGTGTCGCGGCTGTCGTGAATTCGATGGTAGGAGGCGAACCGTACATGAAATCTGGAATTTGCTGGACCGAGATTATGAGATTTGATATTGTCGCGGGCTAGGTTCAAATACCTCAGACAATCTGGGCCTCGCCCAATACTCTCGTGAACTCTGGCTGCCGAAAGCTGAGTTTCTGCCAGCAATGCCCAGTGCTCGTTGACTTCGGCACTTCGCATCAAAGCGTAGTATAGCTCTAGTGCTTCTGCCCAGCGATTACTAAATTCCAATGCCTCACCACGTTCATAGGTTATGCTATCAAAGTAGGGGCAGGCGTTATCTCCGTCATTGGTTAATAGCGCTAAAAGAGAGTCTGCCAAAATAAGAGATTCGTCTTTTTGGTGCGCATCTACAGCCTCTTTGAGCTGCTGATAGGCCATAGGAAGGTCGGTTAGCCCGCAGTTTTGAGCATGTATTATAGCTGGAAGTAATAAGCACGCGCCTACCAATAGCTTGAGAAAAACTTTAGCTATAAAAATACGGGGACGGCTATTGCTGCGAAAGACCAACACATAACTAATATATGGCTAATTTCTTTGATAAGCTCAATATCTCTACGTCCTAAAGCCCATATCGTTCAGCTTAGATTCCAGCTCGCTTTTTTTACCTCGGCTCACAGGGACTAATACGCCGTTATTCATGCTCAGGGAATCGTCCTTCCAGGCATTGACATGCATGAGATTGACCAAATAAGATCGATGGCATTGTAAGAAGTACTCTCCTTCTAGTCTGTTTAAAATTTCTGAGAGCGAAGATCTATTGAGCAGTTGTTTGCCATCTGTCAGGTATACTCTGGCATATACATGTTCGGCCTGCACGCATACAATTTGGCGCTCGCTCAGTCTATACTGTTGGCTGCCGTCTTGAAGGCTGATCTGCTTGTCCTTTTCCTCTTCTCGATGCGCCATGGCGAAGGCAGCTTCAATGGTCGTGAACAAGCTGTCGTGTTGTATAGGCTTGGTCAGATAGCCGAAGGGGCTGGTGTCTAGAGCAAGGTCTAGAGTACGTCTGTCGTATTGGGAGGTAACATAGATGAAGGGAATTTTTTCTGGTTGTTCGGTGAGCCAGCGCGCCAGCTCTATACCAGATTTTTCTCCATACAGCCTGATGTCGAGCAGCGCCAGGTCAGGTTGCTCTTTTTTATAAGATGCTACGGCTTCCTCAAAAGATACACAGATGTCAGTAACCTGATGACCACGCTCGATCAGGTACATTTTCATCATTTCTGCAATTAGAACTTCGTCTTCTACGATCAGTAGCTTGAGCGACATACGAAACGAAGATATAAATATTGATCTGAATACGCCAGATTATAGTTCTTCGTATCCCAACAACAAGAATTATACACTCGAAACGACCTTTTCCTCAAAATTTACCTCAAATACGGCCCCTTCGTCATTATAGCTTCTCCCTTTCGCTCTAAGCTGCCGCAGCATACTATTGATGAGTGTGGTACCCATACTGCTGGTTTGATTAAACAAGCTACCTGCCGGATAGCCGCTGCCATTGTCTCTGTATATAAAATTGTACATCGACTTGTCGGAATCTGAGCTTGCACGCTTCTCGATCCTCAGATTTAAAACCAAGTCCTTGTCCTCAGTCTGTGCATATTTTATGGAGTTGCCTATGAGTTCGGCACAGATCAACCCCATTGGCATTAGGGTTTCTAGGTTTAGCTCTATATCTGGAATATCTTGTTCAAATCTGAATGGCTCATTTTCTCCCGGCAAATTGGAAAAGTGGTTGGCTAGTCGGTCAAAGTAAGTAGGTAGGTGGAGGTTTTCTAGATCTTTGGTCTGATATAGCTGCTCGTGTATGAGTGATATGCTGCGTACGCGATTCGACATTTGCTCCAGTTGTACACGTGTATTTTGCTCTTCAGATTGCCGACCTTGAAGGGCCAGCATACTGATAATGAGCTGCAAATTGTTCTTAACTCGGTGGTGTATCTCGTGCAAGAGCAGCTTTTGCCGATCTACAGAAGAGCTCAGTTGTGCGTTTTGATTGGCTATGAGGTCACTTTGCTCACTGATCTGACGGCGTTTACGGCGGTTATTGATCAGGAGAATAGCCAGTAGGGCTGAGATACCGATACCGAATATCAGTCCGATACTCAAAAATTTCTCCCGCTCCTTTGCCAGGGCCAGTTTTTGTTGTTCTTGCTCTATGGCGAAGGCCGTTTCCCGCTCATCTATGGCACTTTCGCTTCTGTCTGTGCGAGATCTTTGCTCAGTCACTCTAGACAGATCTAAATAGCGATAGGCAGAATCGATATTGCCTGCTATGTAGTAGATTAAACGGCGAGCATCATACAGCCGAGACATAGTGTAGTACTGCTCAGGAGTAGATGCTTTAAATTTTGCGGCATAGTAAAATGCAGAATCCAACCAAAAGCGGGCGGAGTCGAGTTCCTGAATGGCGAGAAATTTAGAGGTCAGATTGTTGTACTGGGTAGCGGCACCCTCGTAAGAGCCCCTGCGCAGGTATACCCGCACAGCTGCCCTAAAGTACTTCGATGCTTCTGTGATGGTATCTGCCAGTATGCCCATCAGCAGGCTGCCATCTAGCTCCGAGCGCTCGCGACCATATTTTTTGCCGTACTCATGGCCTATACTCGCATAATGTCTGGCAGAGTCTCGGTCGTCGTACAGCCGATGATAAGAGCCATATCTAACCCCAAACCTAGAGTAGGTGTCTAGTAGCTCGTACTGTTCTATTAGTTTCTTGGCTTTCTGCAGGTAGCGAAGGCAATTCTCCGGCCGGCCTATGGTTTCATGTGCCCGAGCTACTGATAAATAGGTTTCGGCCGTCAATTTATGCAGGTCCATAGATTCTGCGTCCCTGATCAGATCGTAATACAAAATGAGTGCTTCCTCTATCAGATTCGCCAGTTCCAGTGCATTCCCCTTGTGGAATAAAATCTCTAAGCGGACTGGGCAAATGACATCCGTTTGTGCAGGAATAGCGGCCAAAACAGAATCTGCCCTTGCTATGGCCTGCTCTGCCAGGTCTGCATCTCCAGCCTCTTTGACGAGCTGTAGACCTAAACTCAGCTGCTCATCATCACAGTTTTGACCATAAACATCCAGTGCTGTCAAAAACAGCATCATGGTATAGAGTAGAGAGGTGTGATAAGCCCACCTCATAGTGTGACTTTTAGGTCGAAATAAGTGATAAGGCTTGCAAGCTAAGATTCGAAAGAGGTAATACGCCAAATTAGAGAGACGATGTTCTGAATGGTGCGTTTTTTGTTCTGAATGGTGAAATTTTTGCCTCCATTTGCCACTCAGAACAAAATTGCTACCATTCAGAACATTACATCCTAAAATGCTTAAGAATTGTGCTCAGAGCTTATATCATTGCATCAGCAAGACAAAGTCGTCTAGCCCTCCAAGGAAAACACACCTCAGTTTTATAAAATTTAAGCTGACTACTAATACATAGTAACCTTTTTGGAAGGTCAAGCTCAGGAGCGTGCAAAATTTGTAAGCTCTTAGCTGGACCTTTTTATTTTTAGACTTTCGCTGGTCGAAGCATTCCCCGAATGCTGAGATCCTCGCGCGACTGCTTGTAGCAGAAGAAGCGGGATGAAGCATTCCCCGAATGCTGAGATCCTCGCGCGACTGCTTGTAGCAGAAGAAGCGGGATGAAGCATTCCCCGAATGCTGAG
>JBCDFE010000035.1:0-25209 GCA_039178745.1 Bacteroidota bacterium
AAGCCTGTCGAGGTTGATCGCTTTAGGCGTACTTAATGGTGAAGAAATCAGAGAAGTCTTAGATGTCGTTGAAAGCGGACTAAGGTATCTGGGCGATCACAGGTACGATGCTTTTCAGCGGTGGCTACAGGGTCGTGAACTGACCGACAGCCTGGCGGCGACTTACCGCCCATCGAGTGTAGAGGTACATTTTTACTACCTAAGGAGCTTTTATCAAAATGGCGAAGTATTGGCTTCTACTCAGGGTAACTATGACAATACCTACCTGCGGAAGTACGAAATTCAAAGAAGACTGCTGCCGTATTGGAAGCTGCTGGGCGATCGACTTGATGCGACCTGGCCAGACCGCAAGCTCTATGAGCAAGCGCTGATCGCAATAGCCTTCGTCTGGGATGAATCTCCAAATCGAGCCGAGGAGGTTATGATCAGCCTGCGCGAGCGTGCCCTACGCAAAGACGAACTGGGTATGCACTGGCCGTATGGACGGGGTTATCGCTGGTATGAGCTGCCCATCGAGACCCACACCCGACTCATGGAAGCTTTTCTGGTGAATGGTGCCAGCCAGGAAGAACTGGACGAAATGCGGCTATGGCTGCTGCAAAATAAACGCACCAACCGATGGAGTAGCACCAAGTCTACGGCTGCTGCGATATATGCCCTGCTGCAAAATGGCAGCGACTGGCTGAGTCAGCCCAATGTGGTGAGTGTAAATCTGCCCAATGCATCGAGAGATCGATGGTCGATCGAGTTGGCCTACGCCCAGAATCGAGCAGAGGCCGGAACGGGCTATTATCGGATGAGCCTTCCCGCCGAGTCAGTGAGTTCAGACCTGGCTACTGTCGAGTTGACCAATTCAGGCAGTTCGGTAGCCTGGGGTGCTATGTACTGGCAGTTTACCGAAGACATAGACCAAGTGCAGGCTGATGCCGATGGTCCGCTGGCTATGCAACGAAAGCTGTTCAGGCGGGTAAATACAGATCGTGGCGAACGCATAGAGCCCATCACTCAAGCAACTGAACTACGAACAGGAGATAGAATTCGCGTTCAGTTGGTGGTCACCTCTGATCGGGACATGGATTTCGTGCATCTTAAAGATAGGCGAGCAGCCGGGTTGGAGCCTACCGAGCAGCTGAGTGGCTATCGGTACAGATCGGGTTTAGGTTTTTACTTCAATCCTACCGATTTGGCCGTCAATTTCTTCTTTGACCAATTGCCGCGCGGTACGCATACCTTGGAGTATGATCTGTTCGTAACTCAGGAGGGTGACTTCAGCAACGGACTTAGTCAGGTGCAGTGTATGTATGCGCCAGAGTTTGGTGCTTATTCGGCAGGTGGGCGAATAGAGGTAGAATGACTATTAGAAAATCATTCAGTTGAATGGATTAAACAGAACTCAATATTTGCCCTGGCACTAGGTAGATAGGTATGCCTAACCCGGAAACAACACATAACCTCCATTGGCCAGCCTGCCGAAGTCGTCGTATCCGATGCGTACGTAGCCTTTATCGCCCCAGCCGCGTCCTTTGGCGGCCAGCATTTCGAATTCTTGTGCGGTTTCATCAAATCCGACCACGATCAGGTGGTGTGATTCTGTAGCGCTGGATGGCGCACTGTAGCTGGCACTGCGCAAGCCGTTAAAGTCGCTTCCTGTGCCCAACTCTACGATGACCGGATTGCCCCGCGATAGGGCTTTGCGGGTTTCGAATACGCGATTTCTGGCGCGGGTCGTCGATCTGAACAAGTAGCCGAAATTGGCAATTTTTCGTCTGGGAACTGAATATACCGCTGGCGGAATAGTTTGGCTGCCGTAGGGTACAATGGCTGAGCTGACGGTCCCTACATCCCGCAGAAAGCCAAGGCCGGCTTCCATATCTGCGTTGTTTCCTTGAGCGGCCAGGCTTAAGGCAATGATATCCGGACTTAGATTGTCCTTGTAGTTCTGGTTGATGTTGGTGTAGTATTCCAAGGCACCAGCGAGTATATAGGCCCATTCCAGCCGATTATCCGTGGCCTCTCTTACGGGCATCATGTATGCCTTGATGTTTTGTCTCTGTAGGTCTTCCCGGCTGCTGGCACCGACACCTTCGACGATCATCATCAGTTGATCTATGTCTTGTAGGTTTTCTATACCCAGTGGGGCTGCTTCAGCCCTTATTCGCGGATCGGTCTGACCAAAAAGGGTAGTGGAAGAAAGAAGAAAAATGATAGCAAAGCATGAAATGCGCATGGGGTATGATTGTATAATGTCAAAGCCCTTTCGGATTTCCCAAAAGACTTCACTCTAACGCATCCTGACCCAATTTCTTTTATACGGACTTGTGCATTTATTTTACGGTCAGATGGCTTACACACGCATTGCACCCACGCCTTCTGGTTATTTGCACCTAGGCAACGCCTACAATTTTTTGCTGACCAGCCGACTATCTACAAGGCATGGTGGCCAGCTGCTGCTGCGTATTGATGACATAGACCGCGCTCGATACCGGGAAGCCTATGTGCAGGATGTATTTGATTCTCTGGATTGGTTAGGCATTGATTATCAAGTTGGGCCAAATACCATCCAGGAGTTCGAATCCAAGTGGTCTCAGCAATTGCGTATAGATCGCTATCAGGAGATACTGGATGAGCTACGCGCAAAGAATCTGGTTTATCCTTGCGCGTACTCCAGGAGAGAGATACAGGCCATGACAACTGATGGTATTTATCGAGGCGAGAATAGAAATTCTCAATTGAGCCTTGACCAAGCTGGGGTAGCTTGGAGAGTAAAGGTTCCAAAAGAAACAAGCCTTGAACTGACTAAAAAAGATAGTCATATAGACGTAGATATACATAGGGAAATGGGAGACTTCGTTGTCAGGAAAAAAGACGGACTACCGGCCTATCAAATTGCTTCCTTAGTCGATGATGTTGATCACGGTATTCAATTGATCGTGCGTGGCGAAGACCTCATCCCTTCTACTGCTGCACAGCTTCACCTAGCGGAGTGTCTGGATTTTTTGGACTTCCGCAGGTCGGTCACTTTTCATCATCACCCGTTGATCCTGGATGCTGCCGGACAGAAATTGGCAAAAAGCCAAGGGGCGCAGAGTCTAAAGGCCATGCGCGAATCTGGGTTTCCGCCTCCGGAGTTTGCATTTTGAATTTGGTTCGGGGGTGAGTTTTAGGGGTTTTGTGAGGATTAGTTGTAAATTTACAAATAAACAAATTTGCTGATTTGTAGTGGGTTACGAGTATTTTCCAATAGAATTTGTGAATTTTTTATGCTCATCCCCATTTCCAGCCAGTGGCCCCACCCCAACAATCCAAAGCGTGTTTTCAGACCAAATCCTAATACAAAGTGTTTGTAAATTGACTTTGGTACTCCTATTTTTATATTCTACTCATCTAAACTTTTATAATCCGACTGTACACAAAGCCAGATGTCATTAAGTTGAGATGAGCTTTCAGCTCAAAAACTACTTAGATTATGCAACTTTCATCATCCGTGCAGATTGATGCCTCACGTCAAGATATCTGGAATACCATTACCGACTGGGAGGGCTTGGCTGACCGTATTTCGGGTATACAATCGGTTGAGATTTTAGAAAAACCCAAATCTGGAATCGTCGGCTTCAAATGGCGGGAAACGCGCGTCATGTTTGGAAAAGAAGCCACAGAAACCATGTGGGTAACCGAAGCTCAGGAACCTGAGTTCTATGAGGTCGGCGCTGCTTCTCATGGATCTAAGTACGAGACTAGCTTTCGAATTTTAGGTGAAGGCCAGCCCTTTCAGTTAGAAATGAACTTCAAAGGGACACCTCAGTCTACCTCTGCTAAGCTGATGAATGCCCTGATGGGATGGATGTTTAAGGGCGCCACAAAAAAAGCCCTTCATCAAGATTTGAAGGACATTAAAGGCCATTTGGAAAAAGATAAGTAGATCAATATTGACCTGCCGAGCGTTGGGTGTACATGAAAATTGTACTCTACGGATACGGTCGAATGGGCCAGGAGATCGACCGCCTACTTAAAGAGAAGGACCACGATGTTATAGCTCGATTAACGGCAGAGAATGCAGAGCAGGTAAGCGATGATGAACTTCGTCAGGCAGATATGGTCATCGAGTTCACCCGACCTGAAACAGCAATAGCCAATTACAAAAGATGCTTGTCACTGGGCTTGCCGGTAGTGAGTGGTACCACCGGCTGGCTGGATCATTGGGATGAATGGGCCTCGGAAGTTGAAGCAAAAGAAGGTAGCTTTTTCTACGCTAGCAACTTTAGCCTGGGAGTCAATCTACTGTTTGCCTTAAATCGGCAATTGGCGAAATGGATGAACAGGCAGCCAGACTACAACCCTAGACTTATCGAAATTCACCATACTGGAAAACTAGATGCACCCAGCGGCACGGCTATTAGTATAGCAAAAGATCTCATAGAAGAAGTAGATCGAATAGAGGATTGGGCTTTGGTCAATGAGCCTGAATCGGCCATAGAGCACAATCACATATTACCCGTATCATCTGAACGTATAGACCCTACCCCCGGTACGCATAAATTAAGATGGGCGTCAGCAATCGACGAGTTGGAAATTAGCCACATTGCTCATTCTAGAGTAGGATTTGCCCAAGGTGCCATCGCCGCAGCAGAGTGGTTGTCAGGTAGAGTTGGAGTTTTTGGTATGGAAGACATGCTGAACTTATAGCCCAATCATATATTCATATTGACTACATTTGTCGCAAAGCTCTACAAGAGATGCGTTATATATTAGCCATTTGGGTCGTCCTAACGGCAAGCCCGTTATTTGCCCAACTACCCAATACCAAGGTGTACTTATTTGACTACAGTCGCAGAGACACCACCTTCACCTTCAATAACCCCAGGTATCTCACGGCATTCAATGAGCGTGGGTTCAACAATCAGCCACAGTTTGTAGACCGCAGTACCTTGCTCATGGCTGTCCAGTTGCCTGATATGCCGCAGCCCGATGTGTTCTCCTTTGACTTGAGCAACCAAACGCGTACCAGGGTAACACGTACCATCTCAGGAGAATTCAGCCCCAAACCCATCGGGGCATCCGACAGATTTAGCGCAGTCAGGCAAGAGTTCGTTGGTCGGGATACCATTTTGCGACTGTGGGAGTTCCCGCTTGATCGAAGTACCAATGGTAAACCTGTGTTTAAATACTTAACAGGTATTGGCTATTATGAGTGGATCAACCAACGGCAGTTGGCTCTCTTTCTGCTGGGCGAACCCAACCAGTTGGCACTCGCTTCTCCCGATAGTGATCAGCCTCAAGGCATTGCCCGCAATGTAGGACGCACTTTCAGTCGACTACCCAATGGAAACCTACTCTATGTGCAAAAAGCTCCAACTGGACCATGGTATATCATGCAGAAGAACTTGTATAGACTCACTGATGAGCCTACTATTTTTGCAGAAACAATTCCCAGGCAGGAAGACTTTGTCATTCTCTCAGACGGGAGCGTACTCATGGGGCAAGGCAGCAAAATTTTTCACTACGACCGCATCAGAAGTCCTAGATGGAGAGAAGTCGTGGATTTGCGTTTTTACGGAATCCGCAACATCACCAGGCTAGCAGTAGACGGAGCAGGTCAGATCGCTATTGTTTCCGAGTAGAGCGTCAGCTTATCCTGCTGACCACACCTCTCCTTCCCAGCTACAAGCCTCTTGACCAGGATGGCCTATGCGTAGCCCCTGGCGCTCCACTCTTATTTGGCGACCTGGTGCGCGCTCTATACTGAATCGGTTAAGAAGATCGGTATATGGTCTGGCCTTCTCTGTCGATAGAGGTTGATCATTGATGATGAGACCACCTGGTGAAAGGTGTAGTACAGCAGCGCATTCGTCTGAGGCCAATAACTGGTCTTCGATTAGTAATTGGATGAGGCTCGAATGCAGGTTCTGATAAAAATCTCCGCCTGTGAGGTTCGTGCGGAGTTTATCGACCAATGTTTCTTTGACTGAAACTACACCCTCGTCACTCGTCATGGCGTTGGCTTCGTTTTCTTTAAAGCTCAGCGATGCTTCCCATTCTTCCAGGGCAGCTTCTCTTTCTATCAGGGTGGCTTCGTGCTCGCGCAGTCGCTCTTCTTGATCCCTGAGTCGCTGTTCAATCAAGGCTAGGCGCTGGGCTCTTCGTTCAACGGCAGCTGGCGGCAGGGTATCTTGGATGATGATCTCTACACAATCTGGCGAAGTTTGATGCACAGCTGTGGTTTCCAATGTAGATGGATTTGTATCATCCACACTGGGCTTATAGGGTTCGTTGATGGTGGCGGCAACTAATGCGCCTCCGAGAATAACGAACAGCACGAGTGGAAATAAACGATTTGTTTTCATGGTTTTTTGGGGAGATTTATACTTAAGGAGGCGCTGCATCCGGGTGTAAACGCTATTGCGATTTCCCATGGCTGCCATAGCCAATTCGTAGTCAGTTGAAGAAGTGCAGCCCATGCTTAAAAAGGCGAGTGCACGTACGAGGGCATGCGGGTTGCTGGACTGGCCAATAGCAAAATCGTCGCAGGCGTGCTCCCTCTCTCGATCTATCTGGCGAGATAACCAATGAGCTGCGGGGTGAAAGAAAAAGAAACTGAGTAGTAGTCTTTGAATTAGATTGAAGAAGTAATCATTGCGGCTTACATGACCGAGCTCGTGCCACAATATGGCCTCCAATTGAGCTGGTGGGATTTCTCCGACTAGGCTGTAGGGAATAATGATGAGGGGTCGTAAAAAACCAAGGGTTACAGGTTCTAGAGCCTTGGTGGATAATCTGATTTGTACGCGATTTGGGTCTAAACCAGCGGCTAGGACGAGTTCGGTAAATCGGGTTTCCCAGTAGCCAGCAGCAGAAGTGATACCGTCGGTTTTCAAGTTTCCGACCTGCCTTAGGCCATAACCTAAACGAAGGGCATACCAGCATACACCTACCATCCAGGCTATGCCCAGCCAATATATCTGAGCAATCAGAAAACCGAACCAACTCGAAGTTTGCTCTGCTGCGGGCACGAAAATGTCGATGGTCTGTTCATTGTAAAGCGCAGCCTGCAAAAAGTGATCGGCAGTAGACGGGGTTCCGGCTAGTTCAGGTAGCCAAGCTAATTGAAGAAAGGTGTAGCCAGACCAGAGAGCACCCAGTACCAGCCCTGAATAAGCAATGAAGTATCTGCGCCTAGCCGGGGCATCGCGAAAAACGGTGAGTAAAAGCCAGCAGATCATAGCTACTAAACCGAGTTGCCAAACTGCGTGGAGTACGAACCAACCTAATGCGTATGTCCAATGAAAGAGCAATTCCTGGGTCATGAGATTTGTATTTTAGGCTTATTCGCCATCGATTTTATTGATGAGTGCTTTGATTTTGGCTATCTCTTCATCCTTGATCTTGCCATTGCCCAGGGCATGCAGCATCAACTCACTCAAGCTATCGCCAAAGGCATTCTTGACCACTCGCTCTAAAACTCGCCCCCGGGTTTCCTTAGCACTTTCTGTAGCCTCGTACAAATAACTCTTCCCCGGTCCCGGCTTTCGCATCAAGCGCCCTTCTTCTTGCATGCGTTGTACCTGTTTGAGTACTGTAGTATACCCTATGTCCCGGTTCTTAGATATGGTCTCATGAATGAACCGGACACTACAGGGTTGATGTGCCCACAAGACCTGCAAGATTTCGAGCTGGGCTTCGGTCGGGGCTGAAGAGAAGAGAGACATGTGTTGAACTTATGCAAGCAAATGTATACGACAAATGTCGTAATTACAAATTCTATGTCTCAGTTTAACAGCCTAAGAAAAACACTTTGAGCATTGTCACGGGCAAAGCAAGTGATGGTGGGGCCAATCCTATTCATCCATTCCCTTTTACCTGAATGTTTTGGTTTCGGGCTTCTTTCTTTTGCACTTCCGCAGGTGGAGACAAAAGCCAATCCGTCGTTTGAGCGAACTTATTCTAAAGTCGAGGTGATCCTTTATCCAAACTTATTCGCATTTTCGCGAACACTGCAACAACTTGCTCATCTGGCCCTAGGTCTCCCTTGTTCGAACTTATCTCGCGCAGAACTTTGTCTGACGACCTCAGCACCTTTAACTTTGCGTCTCCGTCCATATATCCACCTGCGGAAGTCTAAAAAAACAAATTCATCTACATGTCCGACCAACAGATCATCTTTTCCATGGAGGGTGTCTCCAAATCTTTTACGCCAGGAAAGAAAACCCTCAATAATATTTGGCTGAGCTTTTACTACGGAGCCAAAATTGGTGTGCTGGGCTTAAACGGTTCTGGTAAGTCTACCTTGCTGAAAATCATCGCAGGATTAGACAAGAACTACGAAGGCAACATCAGCTTCAAGTCCGAATACAAGATAGGCTATCTGGAACAGGAGCCTCAACTTGATCCCGAAAAAACCGTGCGTCAGATTGCCGAAGAAGGTCTTCAGGAATTGGTCGATCTGATGGCCGAGTACGAGGCGGTCAACCTCAAGTTTTCAGAACCCATGAGCGATGATGAGATGAATGCGCTGATCGCCAAGCAGGCCGAGCTCATGGAGCAATTGGAGGACGCCAATGCCTGGGAGTTGGACAACAAGATTAATACGGCCCTTGAGGCACTTAGATGCCCGCCAGATGACGCGCTGATCGGCCCTTTGTCAGGAGGTGAGCGGAGACGTGTAGCCCTGGCCCGTTTGCTGTTGAGCGATCCGGATATTCTACTGCTAGACGAACCTACCAACCACCTAGATACAGAATCAGTACACTGGTTGGAGCAGTACTTGCAGAGCTTCCCTGGTACGGTCATTGCCGTGACCCACGATCGCTATTTCCTCGACAATGTGGCTGGTTGGATTTTGGAACTGGACCGTGGCGAAGGCATACCCTGGAAGGGCAACTACAGCAGCTGGCTGGAACAAAAAGCCAAGCGCCTGGAGGCCGAAGAAAAAGCAGAGAGCAAGCGGCAAAAGGCCCTTAAGAACGAGCTGGAATGGATACGCATGGCCCCCAAAGCCAAGCAGGCAAAAGGTAAGGCCAGACTTAATGCGTACGATAAGATGTCGGGAGAAGCCGCCCGCGAGCGCGTCAAGAACCTGGAAATTTTTATCCCTCCAGGCCCGCGCTTAGGGGAAGAGGTTATCGAGGGCGATGATGTTTCCAAAGGTTTTGGGGAGCGACAGCTATTCGAGGGCTTCGACTTTAGGGTTCCGCGTTCGGCTATAGTTGGTATCATCGGTCCTAATGGGGTAGGGAAGTCTACGCTATTTCGCCTGATCGTAGGCGAGCAAGAACCCGATAAGGGCGATATCAAAATCGGTGAAACGGTCAAGATCAGCTACGTTGATCAAAATCATGAACAACTCCAAGACAAGAAGCAGACCGTCTACGATGTCATATCCCAGGGGCACGACATTATTCAAGTTGGCAATACGGATGTGAACGCGAGGGCCTACCTGAGTCGCTTCAATTTTAGCGGTCAGGATCAGCAAAAGCAGGTAGGTATGCTTTCTGGAGGTGAACGCAACAGACTTCAGCTCGCCATGACGCTTCGCGAAGGCGGCAATGTGCTACTACTCGATGAGCCAACCAACGACATCGATGTCAATACCCTTCGAGCACTCGAAGACGCGCTAGACAATTTTGCCGGCTGCGTTTTGGTGATCAGCCACGACCGCTGGTTTATAGACCGACTGGCCACGCATATTCTGAGCTTCGAAGACGAAGCCGAGGTTATCTTCTTTGAAGGCAACTACTCTCAATACGAAGCTATGCGCAAAGAAAAACTCGGAGATACTACGCCAAAGCGACCACGCTTTAAGAATGTGATCAATCGGTAAAATACGTTTTAAGTCCACTATTTTTAAAGTACAGTTGTAAAATAGTAGACCTATTTTTAAAGTCTAGTTGCAAAATAGTAGACTTGGTGCTATTTAACGTAGATCAATCAGATGCAACCCATCATCTTTTGCATTCGTCTTTGATGAAAAACCAAGACATGAGAACCTCTTTCCTACTACTCTTTTACCTGACTTTTTGCGCCTTTAGCCTAGAGGCTCAAAACCAAGTCTCGGCACAATCGATCATCGATCAGTTAGATGCTGGCCAATCCATTAACTTGGAAAATACCACCATTACTGGAATACTAGATTTTACAGCGGTAGCAGATCAGCGACCAGATCGAAACAGTGACTATGGAGGAGAAGACAATGTGCGCAGTACCGTGCGTCAGGCCATTCGTTTTGTCAACTGCCGTTTTGAAGGTAAGGTACAGGGGTATGTACGCATCGATAGAAGAACGGGGAACCCGGTTTCTGGAGGAAATAATTGGATGAATAACAACCGCACTTTTTTGCGGAACGTAGACTTCGAAGCAGCGGTTGCCTTTCAGCATTGCACCTTTGAAGAGGAAGTCAATTTCAAGTATACGGACTTCAGACAGGCCGTTACCTTCGAGGAGTCCGAGTTTGAAGAGGAGGTAGGCTTCAAGTATACAGAGTTTGATCGCGCTGTCAGTTTCATAGGGGTGGTTTTCGGAGATGAGGCTACGTTTAAGTACACAGAATTTGACGACGCTATTTCATTTGCAGGTGCCCTCTTCGAAGGTGATGCCGTCTTTAAGTATACAGAGTTTAATAGCGATACAGATATGAGCAGAGCCGTATTCAGAGATGAAGCCATCTTTAAATACGTCGACTTTCCTTCCAATACGACTATGGATGGGACTGATTGGGGCCCAGATCCAGATTTTAAGTACGCCAAGTTAGGCAATCGGGATTTTAGAGGATAACTCCTCCCGATTTGCAGCTCGTTAATAGAGCTAGAACCTGATGGCTATTCCTTTGCCCTGACGGGTCACTTTGCGATAGAGTGCGGCCATTTTCAGGGCAGTCGTAGCGGCTTCTACCCCTTTATTTCCGTGTTTGCCACCAGCTCGATCCAGTGCTTGCTGTTCGTTGTTTGGGGTTAGCACACCGAAAATAACGGGTAGACCATTGAGTGCCAGGCTCAAATTGACAAGCCCCTGACTGACGGCAGTGTTGATGTAGACGTCGTGGTCTGTTTCTCCTTTGATGACACAGCCCAGGCAAATGATGGCGTCGAGCTTTTTTTCCATAGCCAAGAGGCGAGCTGCAGTTGGCAGTTCAAAGGTGCCGGGAACATGCATGATGTGCAGCTCTTCAGGGTTCACACCGCTTTCCAGTAGTGTTTCACGGCATGCTTCCAAGAGCGAATGCGTAATCGATTTATTCCAATCGGAGCAAACGATGCCTATCCTCGTCTCTGATGCGTCGGGCAGTTCGCTGGGGTCGTGTTCACTTAAGTTTTGGAGACTATAGGCCATAGGAGGGTTGAGTTTAAGGGGAAGACACATAAGGAGTCTGCATTGTTTTAGCTAAACTGGAAGTATTCCCCGTTAAGCTTCTTATCTTTGAGCTCCCTCAAGACAGATGACCGGCTTTTTTAATAGTCATCCAATCTACTATGACCTCTGATCCGAAACGTATCCGGCATATTGCAATCGCCGGAAATATTGGTGCCGGCAAGACCACATTGTGCACCAAACTCGGCCGCCATTTCGGCTGGCAGGTACACTATGAAAGTACCGACGACAATCCCTACCTGAGCGACTTCTACAACGACATGAAGCGCTGGTCCTTCAACTTGCAGATCTACTTTTTACACAAACGCTACTCTCAGATCGTAGATATTCAGACAGGCAACCATACGGTTATTCAAGATCGCACCATCTACGAGGATGCCTACATCTTCGCCCCCAACTTGTACGAAATGGGGCTGATGACCCAGCGCGACTTCGAAAACTATACCGAGCTTTTCAAAACGATGAGCGCCCAAATAGATCCGCCAGATCTGCTGATTTATCTCAAGGCGGGCATTGGTACACTCGTTCGCCATATCGAAAGCCGGGGGCGCGACTACGAAGGCAATATGAGCCTCGACTATCTAAAGCGACTCAATAAACGCTACGAAGACTGGATTAAAACCTACGATACGGGCAATATCCTGATCATAGATGCCGATAGCGTAGACTTTGCCAATGATCCCGAAGATCTGGGGAAGGTGGTCAATCTAGTAGATGCAAAGCTACACGGACTCTTCGAGGAAGTTTAAAATAAGCAGGCACATTTTTCTTCAGTACTTCCGCGGGTCGGAAAGTCTCATATAAACCGCGTGGCTATTTGCGACCAAAAAATTAAGCATTTTTCGGCTGAACGCAATATGGTCTGCGTTTCAAGATTGTGCTTCCGACCTGCGGAAGTCCTAAAAAAGGATCAGGCTCCTGTGCTTTCTACAACTTTGGGCTCTTGAAATAGGGCCAGGATGGATTCAACGAATTCCCAGCCGAATACGATCAGAATAAGTGCGGCAGCAACAAAACCCGTTTTGAGTAGGGCGGCCCTGCGGCGTTGGCGATCTTTTTTATCGAGTTGGTAGGAAGTCATGTGGGCTAAAATTGTTATTGGGAAATTGGATTTGATTTATTCAAACGAAGATTGTCGGTGCATATTCTATATCCTGAAAAATCGTTCTGTTACAAATGTAAACCCCGCCCCCATGATCTGCTGTTAAGGAAGTGCCAAAAGGTACCTAACAATAAATTAAAGTAGGCATGATCGATAGCGATGCTTATCATCGTATTGTACAGCAAGTGGAAGCCACCGGAGCTACTCTGGTGGCCGTCTCTAAAACAAAGCCCATTGAAGATATCGAAGCTTTATACGAGCTTGGCCAACGCGATTTTGGTGAAAATCGAGCCCCAGAGATGGCTACTAAGTACGAACAGCTTCCCAAAGACATCAGATGGCACATGATCGGTCATTTGCAGCGCAATAAGGTCAAGCAGATTGCGCCTTTTGTGCACACCATACACGCTGTAGATAGTCTTCGCTTGTTAAGTGAGATCGATAAACGCGCCAAGCAGAGCAATCGCACGATCAATTGCCTGCTGCAATATCACATCGCACAGGAGTCGACCAAGTATGGTTTAGACGATGGAGAAGGTAAATTTGTCTTGGAACAGTGGTCGGAAAGTCGTGATGAGGCCACCACTAAAGGCGCCAGGATCGTGGGAGTGATGGGCATGGCGACTTACACAGACAACAGCCAGCAAGTAAGAGCAGAGTTTGACACGCTAGCCAATTCGTTTCGGACCCTCAAGCACCATTTCTTTGACAATCAGGATGATTTTAAAGAGTTAAGTATGGGTATGTCGGGCGATTTTGACATAGCTTTAGACGCCGGCAGTACAATGGTGCGGGTTGGTAGTCTCATCTTTGGTGCTCGGTAGTAACTTTTTGGGCATACTGTTCGTTAGTCCATGTTATATGGTAAAAACTCAGCAAAATAAACCACTGTATTTTGGTTAAACCTGAAGTCAAGTCTGGTACTGTATTGTTGGCCGAGCCATTTATGCTCGACCCCAACTTTAAGCGTACTGCCCTGCTATTGGTAGAACACAACGAGGAAGGTACAGTAGGGTTTGTATTGAACAGGCCAGTAAATATGCGTGTCGACGAGCTCATTCAGGACTTTCCAGAATTTGATGCCTCCGTTTTTTACGGCGGTCCGGTCCAAACCGATACGGTCCACTTTCTTCATCGGATGGGTGATCTACTAGAAGAGAGTTTTGAGGTCTTTCCCGGCGTGTTTTGGGGAGGCAATTTTGATAAGCTCAAATTTTTGATCGAGCGCGAGCTGATAACAGACAGGGACATTCGTTTCTTCGTGGGCTATAGCGGTTGGTCTGCCGGACAATTGAAATCTGAGCTGAGTTATGGATCGTGGGTAACTGCGCCTATGGATATAAACTACCTGTTCAAGAGTAAGCCCGATGCGCTTTGGGCTCAGGTCATGGGCAACAAAGGCAATGTCTACAAAGTCATTGCCGATATGCCCGATGATGCCAGTTACAACTAAGTGCTGGTCCAGGCATTACCCTCCTAGCCGCGTTCGCTCGAAAAGCAACGCTCAAACAAGCTCTAGCTGTGGGGGTAACTACTACCTGTCATCATCTATGCATTGATAAGCAACCATTGTCTTCCTGAATTCGTCTTTACTTTGGATTTTTTACACTCACTCATGCATCGGAAATACAGATCACGGCTTCTTCTGTGCTATCTACTCATTAGTTTGGGTAGCCTGTACGGTCAAAACACCCAAGACAGACCTAGTTATGAAACGAAACGAATAGAAGGAGAATCTCCATCGATTGATGGGCGGCTAGATGACGCGGCCTGGCAGCAAGTCGATTGGAGTACGGATTTTTTTCAGCGCGAACCAGACGATAGTGCGCCTGCCAGTCAGCAGACCCAATTCAAGATACTGTATGATAATCGGTACATCTACGTTGGTTGGCGATGTTTTGATACCCACCCCGATAGTATAGAAGCCCGATTGGCCAGAAGAGATAATTTTCCCGGCGACTGGGTGGAAATCAACTTTGATAGCTTTAACGACAAGCGGACAGGCTTTTCTTTTACGACCTCGGCCAGCGGAGTTAAAGGCGATGAATTCATAAGCCAGGATGGAAACAATTGGGACGACAGCTGGAATCCTTCTTGGTTGACGCGCACCCAGATCGACTCACTCGGTTGGACGGCAGAGTGTCGCATACCGTTTTCTCAGCTGCGATTTGGGCAGGAGGAAGTACAAACCTGGGGAATTCAAAGTACGAGGAGGCTCTTCAGATACGACGAATTTGATACCTGGGCCCCACTCAAGCAAGCACAACAGGGTTGGGTGAGTCGTTTCGGAACCCTGACCGGCATATCGGGCGTAAGACCAAGGCGGCCATTGGAAATTGCACCCTATGTACTTACGAGGCTTCAAACAGGAGGTGTCTTCGATGCAGACAATCCCTTTAGTAGCCGATCTGAGACAGACATCAATACCGGCTTAGATGGTCGAATCGGACTAACCAACGACATCGTTCTGGATTTTACGGTCAATCCCGATTTTGGTCAGGTAGAAGCAGATCCGGGGGCTATTAACCTAGATGGCTTTCAAATCTTTTTCAGAGAGCAGCGACCATTCTTCGTTGAGAATAGAAACATTTTCGATTATCAACTGACGCAGGCCGAGACCGGCGGCGATTTCAACTCCGATTTGCTGTTTTATTCTCGTAGAATTGGTGGGCCACCCAGCCGTTTTGTAAGCGACAATGCTGCCATCGGTTACTACGTAGACCAGCCCGACAATTCAACCATTCTCGGCGCAGCAAAAGTGAGTGGTAAGACCCAAAGTGGCTTGTCGCTGGGCTTATTGACTAGCATGACCCAACGCGAATTTGCACAGATAGACTTCAATGGCGAGCGCTCTCGCACAGAGATAGAACCACTGACAGTCTACTCGGTCGGCCGGGTTCAGCAAGACTTCAATGACCGCAACAGCAATATTGGCTTGATGATAACTTCGGTCAATAGAGATATTCAAACTGAAGAGCTGAGCGACCTGCACCGGACGGCTAATTCTGCAGGTATAGACCTATTGCACCGGTGGGACGACCGAGCCTGGTACATTAGTGCCAATGCCGTAGTGAGTAGGGTAGAGGGCACCCATGAAGCCATCCTTTCTACACAAACCGCTTTTGAGCGCCTCTTCCAAAGACCCGATGCCGATCATCTTGAAATAGATAGTAGCCTGACGAGCCTGAGTGGCACCGGGGGTACCTTGCGAATAGGTGAAGTAGAGGGTAAGTGGATTTTTGATGCCGGTTTTACCTGGCGTTCGCCGGGCTTGGAGCTCAACGATATCGGGTTTTTGATCAATGCCGACGAGATGAACTTCTTTGCCTTTGGAGCCAGAAGGTGGCAGCAGCCTTTCGGGATCTTCAGGCGCTTGCAGTGGAATCAAAATCTAAACCTGAGATGGGACTTTGGCGGTACTGCCCTGTCCAGAAATTACAGCACCAATGCCTGGATGCAATTCAAAAATTTCTGGACGATGAATGGCGGTATGGGGTTTGAGCAGTTGGATATTACAAAGAATATACTGCGCGGTGGGCCGTTGCTGAGGCGGCCTGTTGGCTTTGGCGGTTTTTTTGGCTTCGGTACCGATAGCCGCAAGCGTTTAGTGCTCAACCCATCCTTCAACGGTGGTCGCTCTTACGATGGCAATGTAGCTTCTGCCAACTTCAACCTCTTCATTAACTACCAACCGAGCAACGCTTTATCTATGTCGTTTGGCCCGAGCTTTGGAAAAAGTCGCCGAGAAGAGCAGTACTTCACCACCGTCTCAGATGGTGAGCGCGTAGAATACCTAGTGGGCGAGATCGACCGGCAAACACTTAGCCTAACGCTAAGGCTTACTTACAACATCAGCCCCGACTTCACCATACAGTACTACGGGCAGCCCTTCATAGCCCGCGGGGTGTACTCGGATTTCAAGAAAGTGGCCGACCCACTGGCCATGAAGTTATCTGATCGTTTTCATACCTTCTCAGACGCCGAGATTCAATTCATCTCCGATCAGGACCGCTACCTGATAGACGATGATGATGATCGAGCTATTGATTACGAGTTTGGCAATCCGAACTTTAATTTCATGCAGTTTCGATCCAATTTAGTAGCGCGTTGGGAATACTTGCCCGGCTCTGAGCTATTTCTGGTGTGGGCACAGGGAAGTACAATTTTCGGAGACCCAGCTAACAATGTATTCAATGCATTGACTGACGAATTATTCGATGGGTCCATCAACAATACCTTTTTACTCAAAGCAACGTATAGGTGGATACGATGAAATGAAATTCAAGTCTGCAGGCTTTTCGTCGTATCTTGTCCGCGATATACTTCGGCCCCATGTCAAAACGATTGGTACTTTTTTTACTGCTGCTTTCGGTCTGTTTCTACAAGTCCGAAGCACAGCGCGACTTATATGCATTAGACCACATAGTTGAGATCGAAATCAATTTCGAAGATCCCAACTGGCAGCGCAAACTCACATCCTACAAAGAGCAAAGGAAAGACAAGAGACTCAAAGCCGAGCTGATTTTGGATGGGCAGACTTACGCAGGTGTGGGTGTCAGATACAAAGGCAATAGCTCCCTATATGCTGTGCTCAATTCTGGTGGGCTAAAGCTGCCATTCAACGTGAAGATCGATTACAAAGATTCCACCCAAACGCTTCCTGGTGGGTACACGCGCCTGAAGCTGAGCAATGTGTTCAGGGATCCGAGCTACCTGCGCGAAGCATTGAGCTACGAGATTGCTCAGCAATACATGAACGCGCCTCGGGCCAATTTTGCGCGCGTAACCGTGAATGGCGAATATCTAGGCTTGTACAATCTGACGCAATCGGTAGACGAAGATATGCTGGCCCAGTTTTTTGGAGATCGAGATGGCAACTTATTCAAGTGTGATCCCGATTGGAAAAAAGATGTAGCCGTTGGTTGTAATAGAGAAAAGAGGGCTACCCTGCAATATCTGGGTGATGATACCGCCTGCTATCTGGATAAATATGAGCTGAAGACAGACAATGAAGCAGCTTGGCGAGCCTTGGCCAACTTCACCAAAAGGTTAAATGACCAGCCCGAAGAAATCCATGAAATACTCAATGTAGACGAAGTGCTCTGGATGTTGGCCTACGATAACGTCCTTGTAAATCTCGATAGCTACATCGGTCTGTTGTGCCACAACTACTACTTATATCAAGATACCTTCGGTATTTGGCACCCGGTGATTTGGGATATGAATATGAGTCTTGGCGGTTTTCGACATACCGGGCACGGCAGCAGCCTGGAAAACGAAGAATTGCAAACCCTAAGTCCATTTTTGCACCTGCGCGAACGCGATGAACGCCGCCCTTTAGTGCTAAAGCTCTTGTCGCAGCCACTCTACCGTAAAATGTATATCGCTCATACCAGAACCATATACGAGGATTGGTTGGCCGAAGGGCAGTACAAACAGCTGGCCGAAGAGATAAGGACAACCATAAGACCGCTAATAGAGGAACAACCCCACGCGCTATATCCTGCTGAGCTATTCGATGTCAACTACGAAGAGACCGTCAATCTAGAAACAGAAGATTTGGATATAATCGGAGTTGCCGAGCTGCTGGATGGACGTTCGGCATATTTGAGTACTCACCCGCTAATCAATGCTGTTGCCCCAGACATTAGCCAACCCCAGGTTGCCATCGATAATGAAATAGCTACCATTACAGTCGATGTGTCTATATCAGAAGAAGGGGAAGAAGTAGAAGCCGTTTATCTATTTAGGAGAGCAGCTCAGTACCATCCATGGCAAAGACTGCGGATGGAGCCGAGCGAAGGCGGAATCTATACCACCCAAATGCCCATCTCTACCATATCGGATTATTACATTGTAGCTGAAGGTAGAATGACCGCTTCGGTTTTACCCCGGTGTTCTGGTCGGGAAACCTTTTCTATAGAGCTTCCCTGAGAATGGGACAAGTCATGCAATGACTCCCCCCTCGGCCACGACTCAGTTCTCCACTGGGCAGGGCTATGATGGTTTTCTGGATTTCATCCGGCCTCACGATACCGTCATCCATAGCTTTCAATAAATCTTCAGCGCCCATAATCCGGTATCCCGCTGCTTCGAAGGCCTGCTCCGTTATGGTGTTTCTATCATACGAGAGGGCAACGCCAGGTCTTAGGGCCACCAAGTTGCAAGCATCGGTCCATTGTTCCCTTTCTTGAAAAGGAGATCTACCTCCTCCTGCGGGTATAAACTTGGCGTCGGCATCCAGCTCTTCGAGTATATAGGCCCTCAGACTAGCATATTTAGTGGTCTTGCCATTTTTGCGCCAGACCTCGACAGTGTTGTTAAAGCCATCCATAATGATGGGCTTATAGCAAGCATAGTCGTGCCGGTCAATCTGGGTGAAAATCGTATCCAAGTGCATAAAAGATCGGTCTGCCGGTACACTTACTTTAGCTACTGTGTCTACCACATTTTTGGCAAATAGCACATCGGCTAGGGCCCGGGCGCTGTAGTCAGAGGACCTTTCACTAGTGCCAATTAAAACGGTGTTCGAGTTCAGTATCATGACATCACCACCCTCAATGCTTATTTTCTCTCCTTTGGGCGAAGGTGGAAAAACATTTACATCATTGAGATTGATGATCTTGCCGCTTTCACGCAGTGGGCTGAACAAAGGGTGAGCCCACATCAGAAAGCGAGTTAAAAAATTTTCTCTCGACCTGGCCAGTTTGGCTGCCTTGGCAATGACTAAGTGATCATTGATGGTAATGGCAATGTCCCTGGTGAAAATGAAGTTTGGAATCGGATCGAATAATACCCGATCTTCCGGAGGATAATAGCCGGTAATAAGGACCTCTGTAAGCGTCTTATGATCCAGATTTCCCAGCTGGCTCACGAATCGATCTGGAAGTTCTTCCCAAGAGACGATCAATTCGATCATTTCTTCTTTGGCGTCACGGTCGTGATCGAGCGCCTCTTCAAATAGTTGGCTGACCTCATGGACTCCCGATTGGCCTACGAATCTTCTTAAGACTTCCGTAAAGACATCGTGTTCTCGCTGCATACTCGGCAGGTGAACAATATCATCGAACAACAATTCTTCAGCGCGCTTGGGTGTAATTCGGCTGGTGCCCTTATCGGGTCTGTGTACGAGAACACGGCTGAGTTGTCCTACTTCTGAGCTTACAGTTACCGTGGTAGATGTGGTTTCGGAGATGGTGGCAGGCATAATCAAAATTTCATGGCCCGCAAGATAGGGCTTTGAATGGGCTGTCAAAAGACAAGTAGGACCAACAGACCGTTTAGGTGGCCGCAATTATTTACCTTTGCGGCGCAATCGAGCTCTCTAAAGAAATGAATGCTCAGTCGCGTATAGGCACAAGCAGCTTGAAATATGCTACTGCTGGTATACGTTAAGAAAACCATAAAAGCCAATATGCAACCGCCTCTGGGCGCTTAATTGGAAACAACAATCAAAAGAAAAGATTCTCGCGCTGATTCGCTACATCATCGAGACTCATCCAAATCACAGATCCATACTACTGCTCATGAATCGTCGTTTACTATTCCCTCTATTTCTGACCCTGTTTTGCGGTCTTTTCGTAGCCAATAACCTATACAGTCAGGGACTCGCTCAAGCTTGTTTTGAAGAAAATGGCCAGTTTATTTCTCAGATCGATGGCCGTCCTTGTGTAAATACCGTAGTTTCTGCGGTACCTTTTCTTCGCATCACACCTGATGCACGCTCTGCCGCTATGGGCGACGCAGGTGTCGCCTTGTCGCCAGACGCCAACGCTATGGCACAAAACGCTAGCCGATTAGCCTTCGCCGAGGAAGATTTTGCCATCTCAGCTACCTATACGCCCTGGCTGCAAGCGCTGGGCTTAAATGATGTATATCTTGCTTATCTGGCCGGCTACAAGCGCCTGGATGAATTTCAAAGTCTGGGTCTTAGCTTGCGCTATTTCAGCCTCGGTGATATTCAGTTTACTGACGAGAATGCTCAGCCAGTAGGTGTGGGCAAGCCCAATGAATTTGAAGTCGCCTTCGCATATACTCGTCGCTTGTCTGATCGTTTCGGTGCTTCCCTAACCGCTAAGTATGTGCATAGCGACCTTGCGGCAGGCCAGGAAGTTGGAGGGACTGTCCTCGAAGTTGGCCAGGCATTTGCCGCCGATCTCGGTTTCACTTACCGCAACGATGATATCCGAACGGCGGGCGGCAGAAACAATAAATTTGCCATCGGCCTGGCCATCACCAACATTGGCTCTAAGATTAGCTATAGCCGCGATACCATCCGCGACTTCCTGCCTGCCAACTTCTCTTTGGGATCAGCCTATACTTTCGAGCTCGATCAATACAATACGATTACCCTCACCGGGCAGGTCGATAAACTATTGGTACCCACGCCATGCTTGGGTGAAGATTGTGATGTCGAAGCTCGCAGAGATCAATCGCCCATCGCAGCCATCATCAGCAGCTGGGGCGATGCACCGAGCGGATTTCGCGAAGAGTTGCGCGAGTTCACCTTCTCCGTTGGTGCTGAGTATTGGTACGATCAGCAATTTGCAGTCAGGGCCGGCTACTTCCACGAAGACCGATCCAAAGGTGGGCGCAGATACTTGACGGCCGGACTGGGATTGAAGTACAACATATTTGGACTCAATTTCAGTTACCTCGTACCGACCAGCAATCAGAGGAACCCACTCGACAACACCTTGAGGTTTAGCCTCATTTTCGACTTCAGTGCTCAAGACACTCAACAGTAGGCCCATATAGTCTACCACATCTCAAATCAGGCCAGCGGCCGGTGAAGTACGTCTCACCGGCCGCTGGCTTTTTTATACCCCTGGCATTCGTCGATGAAAATTGCACATTCAACGATCCGCCATTTCATTCATCGACATTTTACTAGGACTTGCCGAAGAAAATAGCGTCGATTCGAGTTCAGGAATACTTTTGGTGCAACGGTTGAAAAAAAGAACAGTCATTATAACCGTTACCACAAACCACCTGAAACTTCGAATTCTCCTAATTATGAAAACGCTCCTCTTCTCCGTCCTTTATTTCTTCTTGGCCTCTGGCCTTTTCGCTGCCGATACAGATAGCCCAGCGGGCATCTTCGACCGTCTGGCTGCTGAAGAAGGAGTATCTGAGTTGCGCATAGCACTTGACTATGACCAATTGGAGAGCAATCGCCGCACCGAAGATTATATGCCCGCTACCTTAGTAGATGGTGATCAGTCTTATACTTTGAAGGTACGCGTAAGAGGTCGTTTTCGTCGTATGACTTGCGCTATGCCTCCGTTGAAGATCAAATTCGATAAGCAAGAGCTCATGTCTCAGGGCCTCAACAGACACAATGACTTCAAACTGGTTACGCATTGCACAGCCGGTCGCAAAGGTCAAGAGTATCTGCTACGTGAGCAGTTGGCTTACGAGATGTACAGAACCATAGCTGGCGATGAAGCCTTCCGCACAGAGCTCTTCAAAGTAACTTACGTCAACACAGTAGATGGTTCTACTGAAACCAGCTATGCCATATTGATAGAAGATACCGACGAGCTGGAAGACCGCATGTCTGCTGATCAGGCCGAAAACGAATTTGGCAACAGCTACAGCACTTTTACGAATGCAGAATCGGTAAGTCTCTTTCAATACATGATAGGAAATACTGATTATAGTCTGACTCAAGGTCGCAACGTCAAATTAATGACTGCTGCCAACGGACGTATAACTGCTGTACCCTACGATTTCGATTTTTCTGGCCTCGTTGGGGCTGATTATGCCACCCTTCGCACGGATTTGGGCCAGAACGATACTAGCGATCGGGTTTGGATATGGGAATTCGACCAGAGTGCGCAATTGGATACAGCAGCAGAACACTTCCTAAGTCTAAAAGAGGAACTACTGGCGCAAGTCGACAATTACACCCTGCTCGACCGCAGTAGTCGCAGAAATATAACCCAATATTTAAATGGCTTTTTCCGCGATTTAGAGCGTAATAGGGTCAAATGAATCTCCCTCGATAACCCAGCCCCAGATACATATTAATGAAATCCATAAGTTTAAACCCCCTGAAAACCGAATGATCTAAACCCATATTATTTTTTCGCAAGTATTAGTGAGTTTGGTGGCCCGCCCTTTAGGTGGGCTTTTTTTTACACCTTATCTTTGGTTCATGCCCTTTTCGATTTCATTTGGTATTTCCGAACTCGCCATGCTTCTCATGGCATTGGCTACCTTGCTTTGCCTGGGCATAGGCGGTTTATTCTTCTTCAAAAGATCTGGTCATCTATGGGCCAATAGAGCCTTCGGGGCCTTGCTGCTGCTGGGTGCTGCCACTCAGCTGCATTACCTTTTAGATTTCAGTGGCTCCTTCACCGATCATCCTCATTGGCGATTCTGGCCATTTTACTTTACCCTTTGGTTGCCAGTCTTGCTTTTTTACTACATCAAGCTTACCCTTTTTCCCCGGTACAGGCCTCGCATTTCAGACCTCAAGCATCTGGCTCTGCCTATTGGTCAGACCTTTTACTTTATCTTAATCTGGCTGTTTCCCGACATCAGGCATCCAGATGGCCGCTGGTTTTACAGCCCGTTCTACGGGGGCTTTGAGCAAGCTTTATTCCTATTTGGTTTGCCCATGTATCTGATTTTTTCTTTTCAGTACTT
Organism: Bacteroidota bacterium; assembly: GCA_039178745.1. Taxonomy (GTDB): domain Bacteria; phylum Bacteroidota; class Bacteroidia; order Chitinophagales; family Saprospiraceae; genus Neolewinella. The sequence continues at coordinate 23,114 of JBCDFE010000035.1, forward strand.
CCGCAGGTCGGTTTCTCCTGCTCGTACGGGCAATTTATCTACTACTACCCAGATTATTTCTGGCAAGCGATTAAAACGCACACAGTGGTACGTTCGCCAGCTCATCAGAGGTACCCTGGTCTTCTGGTCTATTTATGCCACTGTGGCCTTAGTAGACTTTTTTGCTTTCAAATTCTTTGAGAGAGACCTTCGCGATCTGGAGTTTTTCGCTGCGGCAGGTGCGCTTTCGTTCAGCGGTTTGTTGTATTGGTGGTGTACCTATGGCTTTCAAGTTCTCATCTGGGGACGAAATTTGCGCGTGGGCTGGCGACCTAAACTCGATCGTCGATCTGCCTGAGTGCCAGCCATGCCATCAGACCAGAGCCAATTTCCAGGCAGGCCTCGTCTACGTCGAAGGTATCGGTATGCACGGCACTGGTAATTCCTCGGGAGGGGTTGCCCGTTCCAAGCCGATAAAAACAAGCTGGAATTTCATGACTGTAAAAGGAGAAATCCTCACCAGTCATTCTCGGAGGTAACTGCACTACCTGGTCTTCCCCCATATACATTTGTGCATCAGTGAACACGCGCTGGGTCAGTGCCTCGTCATTTTCCAGGTAGGGATAGCCTTTTACTATCTTTAGCTCTGCTCGCCCGCCCAGTGCTGCTGCTATGCCACTGGCTGTTTTTTCAATACGGCTCTTCATCTCCTGGCGCCATTCTTCGTTGTGGGTGCGCAGTGTGCCTTCCAGGCGTACCTCATTGGGTATGACATTATTCGCTCCGCCAACACTTTCTATCTTTCCAAAAGTCAGCACAGTAGGCATGGTTGGGTCTGCTTGCCTGCTCACCAATTGTTGTAGCGCAGTGACTACTTGTGCCGTGATGGCTATAGGGTCTACTGTACTTTGGGGTATTCCACCGTGGCCCCCTTTGCCATGTATGGTCAAAAAAAGCTCGTCGGTACTGGCCATGTACAATCCTGGGCGCATGCCCACCTTACCAACTTCCAGCGGTGGGTGTACATGTTGACCAATGATGCCCTTGGGAATGGGGTTTTTAAGTGCACCCTCTTTGATCATGATGCTCGCTCCGCCCGGAGCACGCTCTTCGCCTGGTTGAAACAGCAGTCTGATGGTTCCGGCAAACTGACTACGCAGCTGCCAGAGTATTTTACCCGCAGTGAGTAAGCAGCTCGTATGCACATCATGGCCGCAGGCGTGCATGATTCCGTCGTATTCGGATCGATAGGGTACGTCGTTGGCTTCAAGTATGGGCAGGGCGTCGTGGTCAGAACGCAGGGCGAATGTTGGCCCACTTCCGGCTAAACCTTTTATCTCAGCCAGCAGACCGGTTGTGGCAATAGATCTGTGCGGAATTCCTATTTGCTTAAGTTGATCGGCTAAATATTTAGCCGTATTAAACTCCTGGAAACTCAACTCCGGGTTCCTGTGCAAATGCCTGCGCACTTCCACTGCTCCTTTATACGCATAATTGGCCAGCTCGTGGACTTGCTCAACTAGGTCTAAGTTTGCTTTCTTCGTCATTTGCTATCTAATTTCCGTACCCTCTATTTGGTCACCAATTTGCAGTTCTTCGAGTAGCTCCAACCCTTCTGTAAGCTGACCAAATATGGTGTACCGCCCATCTAGAGAAGGGGATGCGCCATGGGTGATGAAAAATTGGACACTTTCCGTATCCCGACCAAGCCTGGGTGCACCAACCAGTCCCATTTGGTCATAGTATATAGGCGGCGTTTCGGTGCGCAAGCTAAAATCACCTGCACCTATGCCGTGCCCAAGTGGGTCTCCACCCTGTGTAACCCATCCCGGTGCGACGCGATGAAAATGGAGGCCATCGTAAAAACCTGACTTTACCAATTCCAGAAAAGCAGATACCGTGCCTGGTGCCCGATCTGGGTAAAGTCTGATCGTCATATTACCCTTATTTGTTCGCAGCCGTACCTCCGGCTCACTACCAGCTGCGGTCAGAACAGACCAATCTATGGGGTGATTGTATGGCGGTACCTCAGTTGTTTGCTCGATAGGGCGGTTTCGCAGGGCAGCCAAGGCAGCTGTAAGCTCTGTGCGGGCTTCCAGGTCTCCCGGCTCATCGAG
>JBCDFE010000036.1:0-25156 GCA_039178745.1 Bacteroidota bacterium
TCGCCCTGTCCATCCGCCTTCTCTGTATGGTGTTTCCAGCCAGCCCTGAGGTAGGTCTTGGATCAATTTCTCGATAATATGGGGAAGTTGAGCGATGTCCTCGACCTTTTGATCAACCACGTCCGGATCGTAAGATTTTGGGGGGGTAAATTTTCCGATTGGATATTGAAGATCGGCGACCATAAATATTGAATTTGATTTGGCTCAAATTTTTGATGCTAGCTCGATGAAGAAATCGAGTGCTTCTGGATTGCGCAAAGCATCTTGGTTTAAACTCCTGGACACATCCATGCCCATGAATATCTTTTTGATTGGGACTTCCAGTTTTTTTCCGCTGAGCGTGTAGGGTATATCTGGAACATGCTGAATATAATCGGGCACGTGTCGTGGACTTCCTCGCTGGCGAAGGCTTAATTTGATGGTGTTTTCAAGTTCTTCGTTAAGCTCTGCGCCATTGGCCAGTTTAATGAATAAGGGCATAATGTCGCTGCCGTCATCTTGTTCGATATTGAGTACCAGGGCGTCTGCTAATTCTGGTATTTGGTCGAGAATCTGATAGATTTCTGCCGTACCTATTCTGACGCCTTTTCTGTTTAGCGTAGCATCTGAGCGGCCATGAATAATGAGCGAACCATCATCGAATAATTTAATCCAATCGCCATGCCTCCACTTGTCTGGGAAGGTGGAAAAATAGCTAGAACGATATCTTTCATTTCCTTCGTCGCCCCAGAAATAAATAGGCATGGATGGCATAGGGTGCTCGATGACCATTTCGCCGAGTTGATTTTGCACGCGATGACCAGACTCATCATAGGCATATAGTGCGCAGCCGAGTGCCCGACCCTGTATACGTCCCTTATGTACGGGCTTCTCTGGTATACCACCTACGAAGGCCGTGCAAACGTCTGTTCCGCCGCTCATGCTGCATAGCCATAGGTCTTGCTTCACGTCTTTATACATCCACTCGAATGCTTCGGGTGGGAGAGGAGCGCCGGTAGAGCCTATACTGCGCAGGGCGTCGAGATTAAACTTAAGGCCGGGCTGTAATTCTTTCTTCATACAAGCCGTCAAATATGGTGCACTGGTACCGAAGTGATGAATGGGCAATTCTTCGGCCATTTGCCAGAGCACATCTAGACTGGGATAGCCAGGGCTACCGTCAAAAAGTACGGGTGTTGCCCCCATAAGCATAGACGCCTGCAAAAAATTCCACATCATCCAGCCTGTTGTACTAAACCAAAAATAGTGCTCGCCTGCTCTGGTATCGTTGTGAAAAGCGTGGTATTTGAGATGCTCTAGGAGCACACCACCGTGTCCATGAGTGATGGCTTTTGGACGGCCGGTAGTACCACTAGAATAGAGCACCCAAATAGGATGATCAAAGGGTAGGGGAGTAAAGATGGGACTTCCCTGCCTGCTTGGCACCGGCAGGCAGGCGCTGGTCGGAGCATCGCGGAGACCCTCATCAAGCGGGAAATGTGTCCCAATCATTTCATCCCAGTGCGTACTATTGGCCAGTTCAGCATCTGGATTTAAATAAGGAATGAACAGAGTCGCTTCGATGCTATCTATCTGTTGGCGTAAAGCATCTACCTGCGCAAGTCTGGAAAAAGATTTTCCCCCATATCGGTATCCATCGCAAGCGATAAGCAATTTGGGTTGGATTTGGGCAAAACGCTCTACGACAGTTTCTGCACCAAAATCGGGTGAGCAGCATGACCAAACAGCGCCAAGGCCACACACGGCAAGGAAGCAGGCAATGGCCTCTGGTATATTGGGCAAATAGGCCGCTACGGTATCTCCTGCCTGGATGCTTTGTCGTCTCAAATGGTGCTGGACAGCTGTGACTTGCTGTTCTAACTCTGTCCAGCTGATCTCTTTTCTGCCTATTTCATTTTGAAAAATAAGTGCTGGTCGCTGGTTGTTTTTTTGCCGCCAAATGTGCTCGGCATAGTTGATTCTGGCTCCTGGAAACCACTCGACTCGTGGTATGCCATGGTCGATGAGTACGTCTGTGTATGCGCCGTGATCTCTGATATTGAAATACTGCCAAAGGCTCTCCCAAAAATCGGCTATTTCAGTGGTCGACCATCTCCAAAGTGCTTCGTAATCATCGAATTTTAGTCCTCTATTCGAGAAGAGCCAATTGCGATATTGGTTTATGTGACTTTCTTCGACGAAGTTTTTTGTTGGTTTCCAGAGCAAATCTGTTTTCAAAATAGAACTTTTTGTTTATTATTGTGTCGAAATAAACACTTTTAAAATGGCTAGAGCTAAGATAATCGAGTTTTCGCAAGATGAGCAGGTAGGTGCCAAAGTTGGTTTTTCACTTGGTCATCCTGCCAGGATCAGAATTTTAAAATTGCTTCAGGAAAATCCGGTAGTGAGTTTTGGGCAGATACAGCGACAAGTACCGCTATCCAATGCTACTATTTGTCAGCATCTTAGGGTATTAGATCGGTCGGATCTAATTGAATCTGCCTATTTGGAAGATGGGGCTGTTGGCTATCGATTGAGAGAAGTGGTCCGGCGGGAGGCTTTTGAGTTTTTGGTTGATCTGTTGGCTGCTTGATCGTAAATTCGCATAGTTGTAAATTTACAACTATGCGAATTTACGTTTTAACCTCCCCCAAAACCACAAGCTCGCACCGCACCGACCGCGAAATAAAGCATTTCTCATGCGCCAGCTCGTGTAACTCCTGAGCCTGGACCATCATGGAGTCCTTGCTTACTTGGACCCTGGGCTTTAAGATGATCTTCTGAAACTGCCCAGACCCGTCTTCGTTCATTTGCATGATACCCTCGGCTTCATCCGTATAGTCGAGCACCACTACGCCATGGTCCGCACAAAGGTGTAGATACCAAAGCATGTGGCACGCAGAGAGCGAAGCAATAAAAAGCTCTTCTGGATTATACCTTGCGGCATCTCCCCTAAATTTAGGATCGCTAGTTCCTGGTATCGTCATCAATTTTTGAGCAGACCCCAACTCATGATCTCTGCTGTAGGCGCGATAGTCCAGAGTGCCCGATCCTTTATTACCTGTCCACTCAAGTTGAATGGTATAATTATGCATGTCCATCTGATTGAGATTAGACGCTCAATTTAGGCGATTTTAAACCATCGCTAAATTCTTTTTCCGCATGCCATCTCTTTGTGGGTTGCCTTCCTGACTGAAATTTGCAAATACGCCGGCCCAGTCACCACCGATCCGTTTGCCGAGATTTTTGACCTCACCAACGACTATCGGTTGGTCTTTCTCCATCACTAACCAAGGGCCTTTGATCTGATCCATACAGCTTACCGTCAAGTATCTGTCCAGTCCTGCTGAATAGTGGGCATCGCACTGCACCGCATACCGCAGCTGATCAAGGTCGAGCAGAGACCTCCTTTGCGGGCCTTGCCAGTCATTGGTTTGATTAGTTTCGTAGGGCGTAGGTTTTAAATCGAGACCCGATTTAAGTTCCTGACTCAAAGGCCCATTGCCATGGCGAGTTTGGTAAGCGCGGGTTATGTAGTGTACCTCGGCTTTTATAAGGGCTTCTCTAGCTAGCTCTTTTGAAGGGTTTTTCGGAATACTTTTGCGGATGCGATCCAATAGTTCCAGCGCATTTCTACTACTGGTATACGCACGAGTCACATGCGGGAAATAGCCGAATTCTTGATCGAGTAGTATGCCTTGGCTTCCCTCAAAAATCAAATGACTGAATTCAGATGATCGAGTCTGGAAAAAAGCGCGCTCACTGGAAATATGGAGCTTAGATCGAACAACTTTTAAGGCTTCGCGAAAATCATTCATCCATCGATTTAGCTCCAATTCATTAAACTTGATCCTAAGCTTAGCATCGTAGTAAAGGAATACTGATTTTAGTTTTTTTGCTAAAACAAAATCATCCAGTAAGTCCATTACGTGAACCTTGTGCGGACCTTCGTGTCTGGCTATTGTTGCTCCGAAACCTAGTCCGCAGCTGCCATGCCTATCTCGCTCTTCACGTGCTCTGTTGTACAATAAATCAAAGGGAGTGGTTACTGGTGCCAACCCATCTACATACAATTTCGGGGAAAGCCCCATAGCTTCAAGAGCAGCCAGCTCATTGGCATAACCAATAGGATGAAAAGTACAGTATCGACTCCAGAATGTAGGCGCGCTGGCTAAAGTACCAGCTCCGAAATTGCTGAACACATGCAATCTGCCATCCGGTGAAGCCACCGTATGTCCAGCTTGATGACCGCCCGAAAAGCGAACGACCAACGGTCGCTCTGCTTTTCGGCATAAATAGTCAGTCAGCATCCCCTTGCCCTCATCTCCGAACCCCAGGCCTATAACAATCTGCGCAGTCATACTAAGGTGCTTTCGATAGAACTGCTCAACACATTTTGCGTAAGTGCATCTTGTTTTTGAAGGATATCTTCCGCTCGTTGTCCACTAAAAACGGCTACTATAGTCGCAATCAGTAGACCCAGTTTACTATAATCCTCCAGCACGACCAGTCTTTGTCCAAGTCGCTCTCGCCAATATCCAAGCACGCGCTCATCATTGGGGTAGCTCCCCTGGTTCAAGTGAATGTGAAAAACTTCATACATGTTGCGTGCACTGGCTAGCATGCTCATATCATCGAGATCCTGCGCCTGGTCATAACCATAGAGTTCCATGAGCTTACCCGCTTCTAGTTTACGGTGGCAAGCTTCATCGCCTACAGTAAATAAAAATCCTTTCTGGCGTCGCTTTTCCCAACAATCAATACTGGTGTGGCGACCGCAAGTATGCCAAGCCAATGGATAGCTCTCCGTGCGACCACCGCCACCACCGCCTTCGAGAAAGAGGCGCGATAATCCGTCGTTGATTAGTTCGGTACTCGACTCAAACTGACCGACCTGAATGGGCGCCCTGTCGCTGTACTGGTCACCAACCGCAGAAAACATCAACTGAGGATCTTGTACGCCATTATCGATCAGCGTGTCCATCAATCCTCCCAGTTGGTGGCGCACCAGGTCTTCAGGTATGCGACCCATAGAGCCCGTCACATCAAGAAATAGTGCGATTGCCAAGCTATTGGGGTGTTCTTCCGAATCTCGACTCTCCCTAAAGCCCAGCCTGAAGGGGTCGAGCTTTGGATCTATGCGCCTGTGTTTATTGGCCTTGAAAATCTCATCGCGTTGTCTGCCTTTATAAGCTGACCGCATACGCGAATAACTTGAAGAAGACCATCGTCCATAACCCATTTGAAATAGTATTTAAGAAGTGAAATATTTATTAGTTTGTTTTTTAAACTAAGGTGCGTTAGCAAAAATAGCGCCTGTTTGTTTAAAATGCAAACTAAGTGTGAATAATTCTCAAATTTTGACTTGCATCTACAGCCCCAGCACCAAAAATCGTCTACCTTTCCAAACGATAATGGTCTACTTACTCAATCCTCATCATAGCGGTTCCCATAGGGCGTGGGCAAATGGCTTGGCTCGCCAACTTCCGGATGGTTGCAAGAAATTCACGCTGCCTGGTCGTCATTGGAAATGGCGTATGCACGGTGCGGCTCTACACTTTGCTGACCTGCTTAGCAGTGAATCACCACCATCAGCTATACTCGCTACCGATATGCTCGATCTGGCCACCTTCAAAAGCCTTTATCGACATCAAGTACCCACTTTGCTATACTTTCATGAAAATCAGCTGACCTATCCCTGGTCAGATAGAGATCAAGACCCGGAAATGGGCCGTGATCGTCACTACGGCTGGATCAACATGACCAGTGCCTTGGCAGCAGATGCTATCGCTTTCAATAGCAGCTACCACTTGCAGGCTTTCCTCGATGCTATCCCCAAATTCCTTAAAGCTTTGCCAGATTTTAGACCCAAGCAAGTGGTAGAACGAATTGGCGCCAAGTCGTGTGTAATTCCTATTGGGTTTGATTTTCCCGACCTACCTTCTACTCATGCTCAAAAAACTAAAGAAACCGTTTTACTTTGGAATCATCGCTGGGAATACGATAAGGGACCAGATGAATTTTTGAGACTTTGTCAGCGGCTTAAAGAGAGAGGTGTTGATTTCAAGCTCATTGTCATCGGCGAATCTGCCAGAAATCATCCGCCGGCATTTAATACACTCCAGACTGATTTCCAAAATCAGATCATTCATTTCGGTTTCGTAGAAGAGAAAGAACGGTACTGGTCTTTGTTGAGTCAGGCGACCTTGCAACCGGTCACCAGTAAACAAGATTTCTTTGGCATGAGTGTAGTCGAAGCTCAGTGGGCAGGCGTCATTCCATTGCTGCCAAACAGACTGGTCTTCTCAGAGCGTGCAGCATCTCTACCGATCCTATACAATTCCTTTGAAGAATTGGTCGAGATGGTAGCCAATCCACCAAATGTATCAGCTCAAGCGCTCAGGCAGATCGCCCAAAATTTCCAATGGTCAACAATTATCGATCAATATCGGGATTGGTTCCACACATCGATTATTTAAATATAGACTTCCGCAGGTCGAGCGCATTCCCCGAATGCGCGAGATCCTCGCACGTAGCTAAGCAGTTGGGACCCTTGACCCAACTGCCGCCTGGGCAGGATGGCGAGATGTGAATTATCCCCCAACGAGAGTTGGGTATAGCATCTCAACTTAAGTTTACCCCTACCTTATCAGGCGGCTTGCAATTCTGGGACGAGTATTCGAGTGTATACAGATCCCAGAAATTTCTGGGGATCGAAATAACCTACTGGGTTCCCGCTAAGCGTTGATTGGTCCTTGTCATTGAGTTTTTTTCGGGTTGCTTCCAACGACTTCCAGAATTTTTCTCGATCGGTCACATAATCGATCTAGGGAAGCTTGTAGTTTGGGTTGATGCCCCTCCAAGTCGGCCAGCTCTTTGATCTGGCAATGGACTTCGAGACTACCCTGGTCCAGCAGAATGATCTCGTCTGCAATATCGAGCGCATCAACCAGATCGTGGGTGATAAACATAGCCGTTAGCTTAGTCTCTTTAATGATGCGCCTCACTTCCTTTCTGATACCCGACTTTAGGTCAGCATCTAAATTGCTGAATGGTTCGTCTAGTAACAGCAGTCTTGGACTGGGGGCTAAAGTTCTGGCCAGAGCAACTCGCTGTTGTTCCCCTCCACTGAGCTCGTGTGGATATTTCTTTTGATAGCCGGATAAACCGACCAATTCTAATAGCTCATCGATTTTTGATGCCGCAGACCTCTTCAAGCCATAGGCAACATTTTTAGCCACTGTCAGATGGGGGAATAGGGCGTAGTTCTGGAAAACCATACCAACTCCTCTTCTGGCCGGATCTACGAAAGTGGTTTCACTATTCATTTCTTCATGTCCGATAGAAATGGTGCCGCTATCTGGGCGCTCCAAACCGGCGATCAACCTGAGTAAGGTCGTTTTACCACTACCACTATGCCCAACTACAGCACATAGCTTTCCAGCCTCAATTTGCAGGGAACACGTTTTGAGGGCAAGATATCTTCCTTGGTAGGTTTTGCTGATGTCCTGGATACGGACAAGGGCACCTTTTTTATGGTCTTGTATGCCCATTTACCGTTTGTTTTTTGAGGTGGAGTTTTTTGACCACTCGATTAAAAACGAGAGCAAACCTACAACACTAACCAGCATAAGTGCCGGAAGGGCGGCTTTGGTCATCTGCTCTTCTTCGGCATAATTATAGGCAACCAAAGCCAGGGTATCTATGTCGTAGGGTTTCAGGATCAAAGTAAGTGGAAGTTCTTTTAAAGTATCGATGAATACCAGCACAACAGCAGCCCAAATGGCGGGTTTGAGCACAGGGATTTGAATTTGCCATAGGGTATCGAGTTTACTCTTGCCTAAAGTATAAGAGGCCTCTGCCAATTGATTGCCCAAACGCAGACTTGTTGCTTCCAATGGATAATATGCAACAGCCAAAAAACGGAAGATATAAGCATAAATTAAAATGGGCAAGCCGCCATATACCAGGTAACCGATACGCCAGCCGAAAGTGTCGGCAGCAAAATCTACAAAGTACCTGCCTCCACTAAACAATGCTATACCGATCATAGCACCGGGAATCGCATAGCCAACAGTAGAAAGATTTGGCAGGCGCTTGATAAGAGCCAAATCGTTCCATTTGCTGAAATACAGCAATACAATAGCCGTGATTACCGTCAAAAATGCGGCCAGGGCTGCAACGGATAGACTTTGAATAGCTATCCAGAGGTTCTTCACAAAACTCGGACCGTCGAATGCTGGAATTACCCACGAGAACAATTGAATAACGGGCAAAATAAGACCAAAAAAAATGGGTAAGGCAACCACTAAAAGGGCCAATAATCTCTTTCTGCCCGAAAGCTTGATGCGCTTGGCCGGTTTTCCCGATGCACTGGCCGTTGCAAACGATTTTCTACCTCTGCTCAACCTTATTAGTACAGTTACTACGATAGCAAAAGCAATCAAAAGCCCTGCCAGATAAACAGCAGATTGCAGATCTCTTAAGGCTGTCCAAGACCTGAATATGCCGGTCGTGAAAGTATTGATACCAAAATATTTGGCTGCCCCATAGTCGTTAAGGACCTCCATGCATACCAAAAGTAGACCTCCGATAACGGCTGGCCTGGCCATAGGTAGTGCAATGCTGAAAAAGTACTTACTCTCCGAAGCACCGAGCAAGGTCGCCGTTTCGCGCAATGCAGCGGGTCGCTTGCTGAAAGAAGCCCGTGCAGCTGCATATACATACGGGAATAGCGATAGGCTCAAGACCCAAATCAGCCCGTAAATATTCATGATGTTTATACCGGAAGCATTCGTTCCCACAAGCTGGCCCAGCTTAACGAAAGTACCACCATAACCGACTAAGCCTACGTAGATATAAGCCATGATGTAAGTCGGAATAGCTAAGGGCAAATACAAAAGGATGCCCCAAACCTTTCGGCCAGGTATTTCATATCGACTGATTACCCAGGCTGTGCTGATACCCAATAGGCAACTAATAAAACCAACTCCGATGATCAATATGACAGAGTTGATGAAAAATTTATTCAGGAAGTAGGTGGTCAGGTGACCCCATTTATGGCCCGTACCTGCCATGAGCCCAGAGGCAAATGCGATATACGGAATGGATAGAATGAGTACGAGCGCCAGGGTAGCTACACTCCAGGCGCTCGTGTCACGCAACAGATGTTTGGTTGAAAATTTCAGTTGCTCTTGCTTATCTACGGATTACTATGGCCAACCGACCTCGTCAAAGATAGTGACAGCTTCGTCATTGAGCTCGCCAAGACGAGCTAGCGGTAGTTCATCTTCCTTGAAATCACCCCATGATTTGAGTTGTTCGGAGACTTCGGCATTCGGGTTGGCCGGATACTCGAAGTTGGCACTGGCGTAGAGCTCTTGTACCTCCTTGCTGATCATGTACTCGACCAGCTTGATGGCATTTTCCGCATTTGGTGCATTGGCCGTCAGCCCAACACCACTCACGTTGATGTGTGCGCCGCGGTTTCCCTGGTTGGGCCAGAATATCTTAACGGCTTCGCCAGCCTGAGCTTCCTGAGGATCATCGCTGTTGAGCAATAAACCCAGGTAGTAGGTGTTGATGACTGCCAGATCGCCCTCGCCAGCCAGGATCGCCTTGACCTGATCGCGGTCGTTGCCAGACGGATTGCGCGCAAAATTCTCGACAACGGCAGTAGCCCACTGGCGAGCTGCATCTTCGCCCAAATTGGCAATGACAGAAGCCATCAATGACTGATTGTAAATATTGCCCGAAGAGCGGATGAGCAGGCGATCATCCCAGGTGCTGTCAGCTAGACCTTCGTATGAAGAGAGATTGGCGGGATCTACTCGGTCGGGATGATAAACGATGATACGCGCTCGCTTGGTCAGTCCAACCCAACTATTGTCTGCGGACCGAAGCTTGTCTGGTATGGTGCTGGTGACGATCTCAGATGCAATGGGTTGTAATAGGCCAGCATCGGAGGCGCGCACCAGTCGGCCAGCATCTACAGTCATCAATAGGTCGGCAGATGTCTGATCCCCTTCGGTAACCAGGCGCTCTATAAGCTCGTCGGCTCCGGCCTTGACTACGTTGACATGGATGCCGGTTTCTTTCTCGAAGTCGTCGAATATCTTTTGATCCACATCGTAGTGGCGGTGGGTGTAAATGGTCACTTCGTCTTTATCTGCGGCCCCGCAGGCGGCGAACAAGAGTGCCAAAGCGAACAGAAAAATTTTGTTCATTCTCATTGGTTTTGCAGGCATATTTTTTAGAGTTATATGCCTGACGGATTGATTATAGTAGGTGTAACCAGCCCGGGTATGGGTAAAGTTGTCTACCTGCGGAAGTCTGCATAAAACACACAGCCCTTTTGACAAATCTATGAAGATTGAGTCTAAATAATGTGACGAAGAAAGGATGTAAAGCTTCGGCTTTTCGGAGGAGTTGGCCCCTAACTTTGTGCATCAAAACAGATGTAGACATGCTTAGAATTTTTTCGTTTTTATTGGTCCTGATTACTCTTTCTACTTGTGAATCTGTTGACAAGGAAGCTGAGATTCGCTCTGAAGAGGTGATGGCTCATTATGCGGATTTGGTATACTCCTCATATAGCGCTGCCCAAGCTGATGCTGTAGCTATGAAAGAGGCACTTAATACCTTTGCCAGCGAGCCGACAGCAGAACACTTTATGGCGGCTAAAGAGGCTTGGCTCGCGGCTCGCGAGTCGTATGGCCCAACGGAGGCTTTTCGATTTGCTGGTGGCCCCATAGACGTCATCGATGGTGAAGAGGGCCCGGAGGGACTCATTAATTCCTGGCCACTCGACGAGGCCTATATCGATTATGTGAGAGATGTAGATGGCAACAATCTGTACGGCGGTATTATCAACGATACGGAGACCTTTCCTGTAGTTGATCGTGATCTGTTGGTCTCTCTGAATATGGAGGGCGGTGAAGAAAACGTGAGCACTGGCTATCACGCTATAGAGTTTTTACTCTGGGGGCAGGATCTGACGGCACCCGAAGTACATCAGGCAGGTCAGCGAGCCTATACTGATTTTGTGGAAGGTGGGGAAATTCCCAATGCAGATCGTCGAAAGGAATATTTGCTTATTTGTGCTGATCTACTGATCGAGAATTTAGATATACTCGTTACTCAGTGGGCAGAAAACGGACCATATAGAGAGAAGTTTTTGGCCCAGAGCGAGCGTGCTGCGCTAGGTCAAATGATGACGAGTATTGCTACGCTCTCCAAGGCAGAACTGGCCGGCGAGCGGACTTTCGTGCCCTATGCAAACCGTGATCAGGAAGATGAGCACTCTTGCTTTTCGGACAATACGCACCGCGATTTACGACTCAACTTTAACGGTATTCGCGATGTGTATACCGGGCAAATGGGAGAGGTCAAGGGTCCTTCCCTCAGCGATCTGATTCGCATAACAAATGCCGAACTGGCGAGTCAGATCGATGATCAACTGGCCAAAACAGAGGCGGCTGTTTACGATACGGCCATACCCTTTGACCACGCCATAGATGATGAGGAAAGCAGGCCGGGTATTTTGGCCGCTGTGAATGAGCTACAAGACCTGGGCAATCTTATCGTGGCTGGCGGTGCAGCTATTGAATTGATTGTCGGTACGGAATTAGATAAATAATGGCCTTGGTTCTTATTTTTGTGTTCTGTTCTTAGGCAGAAGTCTCATTGTAGCATTAGTGAAATCTATTATTCCATTCGGTCTTGTTGTTTTATTGGTCGTGCTATTTGCAAAATGCGGGCAGGGTGGGGTAGGTGTACTGATGCCGGAAGAAGACGAGCAATACTCAGGAGGAGGATCCACGGTATTCTCCGATGCAGCCACCGCATTTGGTCAGGAAGCGCCTGGTCTGACTACTATGCAGCATAACTATTTCTACGTTGGCAATTCGCTTTTCAATCAAAATTGGGTCTCGGCTCCAGCATCGACCACGGCACGTGATGGTCTTGGGCCACTGTTTAATGCAAGGTCTTGTTCGGGTTGCCATTTGCGCGACGGTCGGGCTGCCCCCCCAGTAGGTAAAGATGACAGAAAACCAGGGCTCCTCCTTCGAATGAGCATGAGTAATAGCTTGGAAGCTGGCCCCATACCCGATCCTAATTATGGGTTTCAGCTACAAGACCAGGCCATTCAAGGTATAGATGTAGAGGGCTCTTTTGAGATTGAATACGAGTATATATCAGGCCAATACCCCGATGGGCAGCTTTACGAACTGCGCCAACCGAAATATCGAATCACCGATATGACCCAGGGCGAGATACAGGCCACAAGCTTTTCTCCCCGCGTTGCCAATCAAATCATTGGTATGGGGCTTCTCGAAGCCATACCCGATGAGACACTTCGGGACCTCAGCGATCCCGACGACCTGGATGGAGATGGTATTAGTGGTCGCATCAATTATGTACCGCATATTGAAGCTGGCTATGCCTTGGTGCCTGGGCGCTTTGGTTGGAAGGCGACCCAGCCAACGGTTCGCCAGCAGGTAGCTTCGGCATTTGCAGGAGACATGGGTATTACCTCAGTGCTTTATCCAAACGAAAATTGTCCGCCAAGTATTGATTGCGATCAGTTGCCCAACGGTGGCCAACCAGAGCTGACCAATTCAGCCCTCAATCATACGACTCTTTATGCCAGTACCCTAGCGGTTCCCGCACGCCGAGATTGGTCTGACAAACAGGTTTTGCACGGCAAGGCCATCTTTAAAGAGCTAGGTTGCAACAGCTGCCACATCGAAAAGCTGACGACTGGTGAGCATCCTGTTTTTGATGCGCTATCTAATCAAATCATTAGGCCTTATACCGATTTGCTACTACACGATATGGGGCCGGATTTGGCCGATGGTTTTTCCGATTTTTTGGCTAGTGGACAAGAATGGCGAACACCACCACTTTGGGGAGTCGGGCTATTTAGGATCGTCAACGGACATACCAATTACCTACACGATGGGCGGGCCAGAAATCTGGAAGAGGCCATCTTGTGGCATGGAGGTGAAGCCGAATCCAGTCGTGATGCATTCAAAGAGCTTGACGCTGATGATCGCGCTGACTTGATCCGTTTTTTAAACTCACTGTAATGATATTTAGGCGATTTCTGCTGATGATTCCACTAGCCATTTTATTGGGATTTGGCTGCTCAGACCAGGAAGGGGAGCTGGTTGAGCTACGTGCCAATCAGCTATCCAATGTGTATACCAATGGGATACGGCCTGCCTATGCGCAATTCACTGAAAAGGCTGATGCACTCTTTAAAACAGTCGAACAGTTGTCTGCCGATCCCTCTACAGCGCGCTTAGTAGATGCCCAACGAGCCTGGCAAAAAGCTATGATCGCTTACAAGCCTTGTGAGTTGTACAACCTAGGTGCTGTTGAGCGTACTTACCTCAGTCATCGATTGCATAGATGGCCAACAGACTCGTCTGCCATAAGTAAGGCTATGCAAACTTCAGAATCCATGAATCTGGAGCATGTAGAGCGTACGGGAACTTATGCCGTGGGCCTGGCAGCCATGGAATACTTGCTCTTTGGGCAAAATGCGGAAAGCACATTAAGCGCACTTCGCAATGAAGCCAACACACAAATGAATTATCTGCTGCTGCTGGCCGAGCACACAAAAAATATAGCGATTGACATAGAGCGAGCTTGGGCTGATTTTAAAACCGATTTTATATCATCAACGGATCTAGGTGTTTTTGGCAGCCATAATCAGCTCGTCAATTCACTGGTGTTTTACATCAATGAGTCGGTCCGTTATCGATTGGGCAAGCCCTTGGGCGAAGCAAGTGGAGGTAGTATTCAAACGCAAATGACAGAAGCTCCATACGCCCAAATATCACTAAAAGCTCTAGAGGCTGGACTACTGGAATTTGAACATATTTTGAGCGGAGACTTCAGTGAGCAGACCGAAGGCGTCGGCTATTACGATTATCTGCGCGAGCTTGGCGAAGAGGATCTGGTACCCAGATTGGAGCAATCTCTTGCTGCGGTAAAGGATCAGATAAAGGATATGTTTGAGCTATCTCCCAATGGCAATTTAGCACAACTCTTAATCGAAAACCGTCCAGCCATCGAGATGCTCAGAGATAAGATGGCAGATCTGTTAACTTTGGTCAAGGTCGATCTTATCAGTCTGATTGGCGCCACGGTAACGATTAATGATACCGATGCGGACTAAGGCGTTCTGGGCCTACTTTTCTGATTGTTTTATAGGGACTTCCCTGCCTGCTTGGCACCGGCAGGCAGGCGCTGGTCGAAGCACCGCGGAGCCCCACAGTAACAAGGGGCTTTCCTTGGCTGTATTTCGTATAGGTTTTGGTCTGTTGGTATTCATATCTCAGATTCGGTTCTTATTAAAAGGCTGGGTCGATGCCTGTTATCTCAGTACCGATTTTCACTTCACCTATCAGTATTTTTCCTGGGTGAAACCACTATCTCCAGACTGGCTGATGTATGCCCTGGTCATTGTCAGTGCTTTAGCGGCTTTACTCGTAGCTATAGGTCTGTGTTATAGGTGGGCAGCTATAGTTTTATTTTTATCCTTTACTTATCTGGAGCTGATAGAACAGTCCTGGTATCTCAATCACTACTACTTGGTTGCCTTGCTCGCCTTCCTGCTTTGCTGGCTGCCAGCAGACAACTGTCTGAGTATGCGCTCATGGCTGCCTAGGCGATCGATACCCATTTGGTATGCAGATGTGATTCGTCTTCAACTCGGGCTGGTATACTTTTTTGCTGGGCTGGCCAAACTGAGAAGTGACTGGCTCTTAGAGGCCCAGCCGTTAAAAATTTGGCTGCGTGCCCGCACAGACACGCCCATCATTGGCTCGCTTTTTGCCTACGAAGAAACGGCTTACCTCTTCAGTTATGGAGGTATGATGTACGATCTCACTATCCCTTTCTTTTTATGGTATTCACGCACACGCCCCTTTGCTTTTTTGGCCGTTATTGGCTTCCATGCAATGACTGCGCTCTTATTCCCAATCGGTATGTTTCCGTGGGTAATGATCGCAGGGAGTTTGATTTTTTTTACGGACGAGGAGTGGGGAAGATGGCTGCGAAAGTTTAGGATCATCAAACTAGATGCAAGCTCGCCTACTATTTTGTCTGCTCCCGATATTTCCCTTAGCGAGCGTCAGAGCGCTGGGGTTAAGAAGCTAGCAAATGTCAAATTATATAGGGTGCTGCAAATCCTACTTGTGATTTACTTCGGTATTCAGATCGTATTACCCATGCGTCGGCTATTTTATTATGAGAACCAGCTTTGGACCGAGCGTCATTATCGCTTCGGTTGGAACGTCATGCTAGCTGAAAAAACGGGGAATGTGACCTATCGCATAGTCGATAAGAATACGGATCGGACATGGGTCAATTACCCAGGTAATGAGCTAAGTAAAATTCAGGAAAAGCAAATGGCTTACCAGCCCGATATGATCTGGCAGTATGCACAGCATCTAGCGGAAAAATACCGAAGTAAGGAAGATATAGAACCTGCTGTATACGCCGACTGTCGGGTTTCTTTTAATGGCAGACCCTCGCAGCTTTATTTACCACCGGACTTAAATTTATTGACCGTTACCCAAGATGAGATATACGATTGGGTTATGCCACTTTCCTGGTCACCCAGCCGCCATAAATAGCAGCTTGAAAAAACTTTGCCGGTGTTGAGAAACCGGCTTCCCTCAATAGCTCGGCTAGCCGATCTTCTGAGATGTATTGTATGCGCTCTTTGATAGCTACCAGCCTTTCATTGAGCGTCGCTTCGTCATTTTCTGACAGCAGCATACCCTTCAGCATTTGCAGCTGCTTATCTATGGAGGTACTACTACCGTAAATATCTACAAGAGTGAGAGCTGCACCGGGATTTAGCCTTTTACCTATTTCTTTCAATAGGTCTAGTTTATTGCCATCGTCGGGTATGAAATGCAATACGAGAAGCAAGGTAGCGGCACCAAATTTGTGCTCTGTATCGAGATCTTCTATCCTGGCATCTTTTATCTCTATATTTTTTATACCATTCAATCTGGCTCTGGCCTGCATGACCATCTCCGGAGAGGGATCTATGCCCACAAGTTTCCAATCTGGTCGATGCTGATTGATGGCAGCCAGCTCATTTCCGGTACCGCAGCCAACGATTAATTTGGGTGATTCGGCATCTGAATCGTAAATGTGCAGCAAGCCGGGAATGGAATCGATGATCTGGCGGTAGGCGGGTATCCAGCGCGATACGAAATCATCATAATGAGCAGCGCGGTCGCCAGAGAAAATGGCAATATCTGACATGGAATTCAATTTATCATTCGGCTGCCAATTTATCCTCTGGCAGAGCATTCATACTCCTTACCAAAATCCAGCCAAGCCATATTGTCACAACAACATCTATGGCTGTTGCTCCGTAGTACACCCCACTCAGGCCTATGAATCTCGGAAGTATGAGCATGACTGGAACATAGAAGATCAGTTGTCTCGCAGCACCAATCATACTTGCGTATTTGGGCTGATCTATAGCTGGCAAAAAGGTCAGCGCATTGAAGACAAGCGGGAGTAATGGTAGTATGAGTATGTAAATGCGAAAATACAGCAAGTCCGTACTGGTAAAGCTGGTATCTGGCAATACAAGAGATAATCCCTGAGCGGGATAGATGGTCAGCAATATCCAAAAAGGAGCTACTATATACAATCCGGTTTTGGTATACAACCACAGTGCTTTTTTGACCCGGGCATACTGGCCAGCACCGTAATTGATGCCTACCGTAGGCTGCAGAGCCCGCATAAGCCCAAAAAGTGGGGTCATCAAGAATAGGGCCATGCGATTAGCTGCCGCGAAGAAGGCCAGGTTACCATCGGTATCTCCGCCTACGCCAACTATCGCATTGAAAACAACAATGGCTTGGATCAACCCCATAATGGTGAGGATAAATCCGGGAAATCCCAGCCTGGCAATAGAGCGTACGACCTGGCGGTTGCCCTGAAAACTATTAATATCGGATTGGAAAGAGGGCTTGTCGCTGCCGAAATATCGATACCCCACCAGGCAGTAAACCAGCATGCCGGCATTAGTAGCCCAGGCGGCACCCGCAACACCCATATCGAAAACGCTGATTAAAATCGGGGTAAGTACAATATTTAGTCCCAGGCCATAGCTCATCATGATCGCGGCATCCTTCATTTTACCTTCGGAGCGCACGATAAAATTCATGGCTAGGCCATAGACCCACAAAGGTGCTGCCAGCATGGTCAGTTCCAGATACTGGGTACCATAGGTCAGCACTTCGCCACTGCCGCCCATCATAGCAACCAGCTGTTCGGCAAACAAGTATCCCGGCACCGCTACCAGTACAGCGCTCACCAGGGCAAAGACCGTTGTGCTGGGCAAAGCCTTGCGCTGCGTATCCAGATCTTCGCTGCCCAGGGCAATACTGAGCAAATTGCCAGCTCCCGTTCCCGCCCATGACCCCAAGCCCATCAAGATGCCAGTCAGCGGATAGGCGAGGGCTACACCGGCCAGCGCCTGTTCGTTCATTAACTGACCAATGTATACCGTATCCATAAAGGCATTGAGGCCATACAACACCATAGCGGCTATAGCCGGAAAGGCCAGCCTGCGCATAACTGCTCCCAGGTCTGACGCTAAAATGAAAGATTTCTGATCGGCAAAGGCCATAATTATCGGCTTACCGCAGGCCGGGTCAAAATGATGAAGTCTCCTCTTGTCGAGTAAGATGCCCAGTCGGGATTGTCGAAGTCATCAGCAGGAAAGCTACTGATGGTCATGACCTCGATTTTTTTATTCAGAGCTTCGAGCTGGTTGACGGTGCCAAGCCCAAAATCGGTATGAAACGACCCGTTGAGGTGCAAGATCTTCTCTTTTTTGTGCTTTCGCCAATGCTTGTATATCCTATAGGCCATGGATGCATCCCAGGTACATTGCGCAGCAAATACGTTTTCCATGCCACTATGAGCCATACCACCCATGGCATCATTAAAGGCATTTCTATAGGCGTCATCGTCGGTCGAAATGGGCAGTGGCGGCAGGTGAGCCCGCGAGTCTTTGGGCAAATTACTTAGGGATTCCGGGCCAAGGCGACTTACCATATTCACATATCGGCGAGGAGCATTGGCGGCAATCACGGCTTGCTCGCTTGCTTTAGCGCGCTCTAGCATGGGCCTGTAGTCGGTATCGTAATTTCCCCAGGCACGACTTTCTTTTACAAAATTGCGTTCGTTGATAAAACCGGCCAGATACTCGTCTACGACTTGCTGGCAGTCGGTCTCGAACATCTCCATGCTCAGGGTCACTTGTCCATATCGATCCAGGAGTAAGCCGTAAAGTTGGTCTTGCAGATGGTGGGCTATACTATCGTCGTGGCGCTCGCCGAAAAAGAGGACATCCGCTGGCTCAAAAGTTTCGGCTATGCTGCTGAGCTCAATTTGCTGACCTGCCCGGCTATCGTATATCTTGTAGTCCTCACTTTGAGCATAAGTGGCAAAAGGAAGACCAAAAATGAGTAGAAAAATAAATGACTGACGATTCTTGAGCATGATATTCTTGGGTATGAAAATGATGTGGTGCCCATCTGAGCGTGCATTCACCTACTAGAAATCGCTTTCGAGCCTGCTTCGTTCAAAAACATGAAGGACATAGCTCATCTTGCTGCACAGTTCTCTATCATCAAAAAAGAGACCACCACCAAAACATAGGTCCAGGTGGTGGCCAACCAAAAATGAGCTAGATGTAGCAAACATGCAAAACTTAGTTAGCTGAAGGAGTCGTAGAATGTTGAGCAGTCTATACTCCTCGAACTTTTTTCTTTGTGTTGCTTATAGCAGAGCTTTCAGGTGCTTTAACTTGGTTTTATTTAGACTTGCGCAGGGTCGGGGACTTAGGTACTTAAGCTGATTCTAATTCTGGTGTCCGTAATCTTATTTAGACTTTGTAAAGATAAGGCAAATGTACAACCTGTTTCTTAACCGCACATAGGCTACGACAAATTATTTGTCCGTAGACTGTCAAAACGGTAAAGGTTCTCAATTGCTTAATTTGACCAATCAGGCCTCAAAATCCACCGCCTGCTGCAGATAATCCAGGAACGGGCGCATGATCACAAAAGCCTCCTCCAGTTCCTCAACAAAATCGTCTTGCATAACTCGCGTATCGCTCAGTGGGTGTATAACCGTCAAACTTTTGTGCCGCAACAGATCGATATGTGGGTGGTCAGATGAATAATCCCTGGGGCTGGTCTTGAGTATGTCGTTCTCTTCCAATCCGCCGTAGTAGGACTGAAACCTGGCATCGTTTAGCATATCTCTAAGGCGCTCGCCATCGTAGTCTATAGCTTGCCTGATTTTTTCCAAATTCTCGCGAACGGGATGCCACATACCACCGCCAATAAAAAACTCACCTGGACGAAAGTGCAAATAGAAGCCTACGCGATTTACCCCTTTATAAGGATCAAACCCAAAAAAGTCTTTGTACAGGGGCTTATTGGGCTGAAAACCTACATGGTTGTTAATGCGCAAGATGCAATTCTGCGGTTTCAAAGTCGCCAAACTAGGATCATGCACGCTCAATTTATCCAGATACAGCTGCACCTCCTCCAACCAATAATCTCGTGCTTGGTGATAGCGGTCTCTGTGCTCGTCCATCCAGGCTTTTGAATTGGACTTCCGCAGGTCGGTCAGAAAACGGGTAATGTAGGTCTTGCTCATGCTGGTCTGTGCAGATTGATTTGTTTTTGCTTATTACTTGTATAATCTTAGAGAGATCAGATCCATAAATGTATTTGGTGGAATAGTCTTTTAGTCTGTTAGGTTTACTTGTTTTTTGCTTTTTGAATTAGATAATCTTGGAGAGATCAGATCCATAAATTTGTCTGGTGGGATAGTCTTTTCTGTTTGTAGTCACGCTATTTTGGACTAACAGACTAACAGACTAACAGACTAACAGACTAACAGACTAACAGACTAACAGACTAACAGACTAACCTCCCACCTGCGCAAGTCTAAACTTATTACCCCGCAAGATCTAAAACAAAGCGGCTCAAAGTCGAATCTTAACCTTGAGCCGCTAAAGGGAACGCTTATAGAATGATTAAATCCAATCCGAGTTCCATCATTCTTTCACAACGGGAAATACACCGAAAGTCTGATCTGGGGTGACAGCTTTCAGCCAGTACTGACCGGTAGGAAGTTGAGACATAGGTATCTCCTGCGCCCGTCCTTCCAGCTGAAGTAGCTCACGCCCTTCCTGATCGAACAAAATATACTGCTCGATTTGCTCTTGGGTACGCAGTTGTAGCAATTCTGTGGTTGGGTTGGGGAAAATGGATATGTCGAGATCTACAGCCAGCTCGCGTATCGAAGTCTCATTCTGATTCTCCAGATAAGCGAAGCCTATATCATAGCCTGCAGCCAGGATATCGACATCTCCGTCATTATCCAAGTCGCCAGTACCGGGAACGACGAAATCAACATCTGCCTCTATACCTGATTCTATGTAGACGATATTACCGAAATCTGCCTCTCCGGCACTCCCTTGATTTTCTATGTAAAATAGCTGGCTTTCATATTCCTCAGAGATATAATCGTACACATTAGCTGTTCCAATAATATCGAGATCGCCATCATCATCCAAATCTACGAGTTGAGTAGGCACATTGTACTCTCCTGCATCAAACTGTGCCAAATCGTCCAAACCGAAAGGATTAGATACCGGGCTCAAGAAATTTGGATCACCTCCGGAAGGCACGTTTTCGAAAAATTTAAGCTCCCTGCCCTCCATGTAAGGCCCTGCATAAGAGAGCTCATAGCTCAGTAAATCTATGTCGCCGTCATTATCTATGTCACCAGATAATAGAATGAAGGCAGTGGTATCTTCGGTGGAAAAAGGCAGTCCAAATGGACTTTCTACGCCCGCTGCGAACTGAGGTGAAGACACTGTTCCTATATTTTCGTAATAGGCCAAAAACTCAGTATCGTCATAAGACCCATCGTACTCGATTAGCTGGGCCATAATGTCGATATCTCCATCTCCATCAAAATCAGCGAAATTTGCGCTTGTGTACGGTTCTGCATTCTGACTATTGAAGCCGAATGGATTGTTGACTGGGGCTGCGAATAGTGCCTCTTCCTCGTCTCCGATATTTTCGTAGAAATTCAGCTCTCCGATATCGTTGTCACCTCCGCTATATCGGGTGTAGAATAGATCTAAATCGCCGTCTGCGTCTATATCGACCAGACTTGGGATAAAAGCGGTAGCAATTTCTGACGAATCCAGTTCAAAAGGCTCGAAGACCGGATCATCGAGTACAAGCAGCTGTGCCTGAGTTGTTAAGACCAATCCAAGCATACCCGCTGCACTACCCAGTGCGCGGTAAAGGCCAGCTCGACCCAGTCTTGGAGCCAATCTTTTAGTCAGTGATTTGAACCGCGACAACAGTTTTTGTGGCGGTGCTGTGCCTGATCGTGTCAGGGCTTGAAGTTGTTTGCCCAGGTGGCGATACTGTCGCCTCAACCGAGCGTACGCGTAAGTAGGGTTGCGCATGGTTTTTACTTAAGAGGTGAATAATAAATGCATAAGTGCTGAAGTGATTGACCGGATTAACTATTTGGCTTGGATCTGGCCCAATATGTCGTTTCCGGTATCATGACGGCACCTTTATAATCTTCTGTATGTGTGTTCAAAATATTTGCTCTTCTTTTTCCAGCAAGGCAGTGCAGATCGTATATCTCATCTACACTACTTTGGTAAATGATCTCTCCAACCAGGGCAGCGGTTGGTAGGTGTAAAACAACAATACCTGCCCGATCTGTGCCGGGTATATTCAGCTTAGCGAAGGTGCTGCTGTTTTTGCGCAACTTGGATAGACCAATAAAGAGGTAATCTCCGGCTTTGGCCATGCCGCGTACGAATCCTTGTATTTTTCGCACGACCTCATAGCTGCCTTTTTGGGCATCTACTTTTATTAATTCTCCAGTTGCGCTGAGCAAAACGTATAAATTGCCATCGTAAATGCGTGGGCTATGCGGCATGCCCAGGCCAGTTACAATGACCTCTCCGCTTTCTACATCGTAGATGGTTCCGGTCTGGGTAACGGTTGGCCGCCAACCCTGGGGAGTATTCGTTTGACTGAAGGAAGTGGCATACTTCGGAAGTCCATCTTCTAAAGCCATACCATTGAGATGGCAACGGTCTTCGGAAGAGAGATGATCGATAAACGGCGGCTTCCAATAGGGGGTGAAGTTGTAGTGCTGATCAATCTCTACCAGGCAGGAAAACAGCGTATTGACCGCAAACAAGCGACCGTTTTGCCCATAACTCAGATCGTGAATATCCAGTGCGCCGGTGTGAAAGGTTTGCCTGGGTACGTAGAGAGCGTCATACCGGCCTGGTGCTTTAGGATAGTGCTCGGCCAGCTGCTGGCTGTTGGAAAAGGTGATGACCGAGTCCTTAGTCGCCAGCGCCAGATGGTCATTTTGTACATCCTCGGCTATGCCCATCGGTTTAGCAAAAGAACGTGGAAGCTGTATGAGCCTATCCGGGCTGGTTGCACTTAAGAAAATGAGCTTTCCTGCCTGGTAGGTCGATAAGGCCAGTGTGCATCCCAGCTGATGGATGATCTCTGCAAGCTGAGGAGAGTACTGAAGTGCAAAGGGCGGTGGAGGGTTACTCATAGCCATAAAGAAAGGGCGTATACTCCTTTTGGTTGGCTATTTAACAGGATTTTATGTTTTGAATGGCCACCAATAAAAAACAAACAAGGCAGCTTCGTATCTAAACGAAACTGCCTCGCATTTGCAAATACATGGTATCAGTTAATCGGATGAAGTCCAAAAGACTCTCCAATGTTAACTGACACAAAAGTAATACCTTTTTACACGAATGTTAGCTGAGTTATCCACAATTGTGGGGAGCGAGATGTTCTTGTAGGATTTTGCTGGAAAATAGTCTTTTACCTATTGTGGAAAACTACTCTTGCCACAAGGTGTCTTCGTCTCTGTCTACCAACTCATCGGGCAAGTCGCCAGTTTTGGTTTGCCCCCTGAGTACGTCCCGCTCATCCCAGTGAATGAGTTCCAACCAGCTTCTGCCGCCGGTTAGTGTCTCCCCATCAGGAGAGTAGAGTTCTATCCATCCGTCATCTCCATCCGTAGTGGTCAGTACCGCCCAATAAGTGGGATGCTTGAACAACCGAACCTGGCCAAAGTCTTCGCTTTCTATATTCTCATAGTAGTATCGGTAGGCCCGTTGGACGCGGTCTGGAGCCCCTGACTCATTGTCTTGTTGCACATCTACCATAAAGCGTACATCAAAATCCTGATCGGCTTTGTATGCTTCGTAATCCGCTTGCCAGTGAGCCATCCAGGCCTCCATGAAATGCGCTTTTGCTGCGGCACATTCTGGGCTGTCTGGCTCCGGCGGAGGTGGCATGTGCTCTTCAAAGTATTTTTGAGCACCGTGTGTGCAGTAATTTTCCTCGATCAGATAAGCTAAAGTCGCTCGTTCTATCTGGGTCATTCGACCACTTTGATCTTCGAGCGTTGCGATCATCTTTTTGGCATCTTGATAACTGAGCCGGCTATCGCTATGATCCTGGATCAATTCCTCCGCAAGGTCGATGAGGGTCCCGTCGTATCTAGAACCGTCTATCGTTCGAAAAGAAGGCATGAGACTGTAGAGAATGGTATTTTAATGAGTATGAAGTCTAGGATTCGCATCCCAAACACCCACCAAGATAGGGGCGGCGCTTAAATTCACAAGCGAAAGCCACAAAATTTTTCAATGGAATGGGGCAAAATGAGGATTGTGTATCTTTCGCTCATGCAAAAATTGGCTTTTTTACTATTTATAAGTATTTGTATACTTCAGTGTGGTCAGCCCAGAAAATCAGCGAGATGGCTGGTCATCGGCGACGATCTGGCAGTCGGACCCAATGGCTGGGTGACCGAGCTGCAAGCCCAACGCGGAGGAGGGACTTTACTCAATGTTTCTAGAGAGGAACTGACCGCTTCTTTCGCCTTGAATAGAGATCGGGAACTCAACGCCTCTGAGCAAATCGCCGACTACCTCAGACGAGCCTATGCCGAAATGGGTGGCTTAAATGTCATTGTTATAGCCCTTGGTCTAAACGATTGCCGAGACGAGTTCGTAAGTCGCGATGAAGATAGACTTACTGGCTATACCAACTTATTCGATCGGCTCGAAGCTTTTTTTGCCGACCGAGGTCAGGATCGACCCAAAGTCATCGTAGCTACGCCTCCACCACTGCCCGATCAGTCTGCGGGCTCTGGGTTTGCTACCTCCGGTGAGTGCCTGGCTATGCTTTCCAACAACTTGCGCGAGATGGTCACCCAGCGCGGCTACTGCCTAGTAGACTGGCAGGCCATACCACCCAACTTATTTCCCGCAGAGCGCCCATCTGTGGGTCAGCTCAGCCCCGCTGGCAACCGAATGGTCGCCAGTCGACTGCTGCAGACTTGCAATTGATGGGCGTTTATCGAATTTTACTAGGCATCTGTCTACCGGGTTTTTTCCTTTCGTAAGTATAGAAGATATTATAGAAGTAAGAAAAAACACCTGAAATCTTCAGATCACCTGAAACCCGAAGAAATGCCTCCGTAAAAACAATGAACGCCATGGAAAAAACTCAAGATCAAGCAGAGAAATTCAATAAGTGGGTGGGGAATATCAGTGCAATATTAGGGCCACTGCTTTTCTTTCCGGCCCTCTCGTTTGAATGGAATTGGTGGCCTATACCTCCTTTGATGGGGGCTATCCTTGGTGGAGCTTTTTACCTGCTTTGGATTCAAACCGAACGCAAAGACTTCGGTCTGGTCAATGCGGGCTGCCTGCTTCGCTTTGCCATAGTAGTTGCTGTTATTGTAGTGGCCGCATACCTCATCGCCTTCTAGTCATTCTGACTTATTCATATTGTACAAATACCCTGGCCATTAAGGGCTGGTATAGACTGCGCGACATCCCCTGGAAATTTACTATCTCCTTAGATCAGTCATCTCTGCCTCGCTCAAATACATGGGTACTTCATCTGCAATTACTCGCTTTCTTTTGCGGTCAAGCTCGTCAAAAGACAAACCATACCTGAGCGTTGCCCGTTCGTCCCTCAGCTGGTTGTAGGCCGCCAAAATCTCATTGTAGGCGGTCAGATAA
>JBCDFE010000037.1:0-24962 GCA_039178745.1 Bacteroidota bacterium
ATTCCAGCTGAAGATCGTACCCAGATCACCGCCGGCATTGTCGGAGATGTTGATCGTCCAGCTGCCGTTGGGATCATCACCGGCCAGATCAGCAATCAGGCTGGCAAAAGAAGTGGTGCCGTCGTTGGGTGCGTAAGTGCAAATACCGTCATCTACACAAACCGCTTCTGTGGTTCCTATGGTAGAGCCCATATCTTCAGCTAGATCAGTTGCAGCATCATCAAAGCTGATCGGACCAGCTACGTTGCTGTTGCTGCTATCCCCAAAGGTGCCCGGAGGCGCTCCAGCGCGGTTGACTAACTCCAAAGTTTCACCCGTTGGAGCGGTCAGTACCAGGATCAAATCACCGACCCAGGTGTGGTTCATCGTAAAGTCGACGATGCGAATATCATCGATGGTCGCAGTGGCAGGAATGCCAGAAACCGTCGCTGTGGTGTTGATGCCAGCAGCCGTATCGTCTGGAATAGCGGTCTCGGTAGCAAAAGCACCAGATGCAGTCTCCATTACAATCGTACCAGGCTCGGTTTCATCATCGCACTCGATGGTTACATCTTCAGGACAAGTGATGACCGGGGCGATGTCGTCGCGAACCAGAACCAGGACATCGCAAGAAGCAGAGTTGCCACTTGGATCTTCAACCGTGAGGGTGAAAGGTAGCTGGGTGTTGACATCATCACAGCCTGCTTCGCGTATATCGGCAGCTGGTTCCAAGACCTCGCAGTTGTCGTCCGTATCAACGATAAGCGCTGAAATGTCGAAACTCGCTGCACCCATGGCATCCAAAAAGACCGTATCATTGACACAAGTCAGAGTCGGTGAGATCGTATCCAGTACTTCGATTAGGACTGTACAAGTATCGGATGAGTTCTCCGAGTTGTCGGTCACAAAGAAGTCACGAGGGAAAGTCTCTCCAGCATCGTCACAACCAAAAACACGATTGTTGATGCCGCCAATGATGCGCGCAATCGGGAACTCGACCATACAAGCATCCATGGCTGTAAAGCCGATCTCGCTATTCATAGTCGTGTCTATGCCGTTTTCATCTAAGAAAGATGTGAAAGTCTCTGGGCATTCCAGAGTCGGAGCTACCGTATCTAGGGTAGTAGCTACATAGGTACAGGTATCTGTATTGTCGGACTCATCCGTTGCAATGACCATGATGGTGCGGGGATTACCCACATCGTCGCAGCCAAAAGTGCGGGCATCGGGGCCACCAATGGTGAAGGGGCCTTCCAGATTCATAGAGTCCGTGCAGTTGTCCGTGATGGAAATGATGGCATCATCGTTTTCGATCATGGCAAAGCCATCGGCATCCAAGAAGACGTCTATGTCTTCGCAAACGATGGTAGGGGGAATGGTGTCAAAGACTGTAGCTACATAGGCACAATCGCCCGTATTACCAGACTCGTCTGTTGCGATGACTGTAATAGTTCTAGGATTACCGACATCCGCACAACTGAAAGTGCGTGCATCAAGGCCGCCATTGGTAAATGGACCGGTTATATCGGAAAGATCAGTGCAATTGTCTGTAATGGAAATAATGGCATCATCATTTTCAATGACCGCGGCACCATTCTCGTCTAGGAAGACGTCAATATCCTCACAAACAATGACCGGTGGCTCTACGTCGCACAAAGCTGAGTAATTGATCATGTACATGACACTATTCCCAGATTCGTCAGTTGCTGTCCAGGTGAAGCAAAGTGTAGCACAAAAATCTGATACGATATCAAACTCATCGACCGGGAAGGTTTGATTATTGCTGGCTTTGACCGTTTGACGCTGAGTACCTGTTTCATCTAACCACTGAATAATGGTTGTATTAGCTCCACCAACTGCATCGGTCAGGAAAAAGACATCGGTATTGGCAGGTGCTTCAAAGTAAAAGACGGGGCCACTACCGTTGGCAGGCTGTACGCGTACTTCTACCGGGAAGCTATTAGTATTGCGAGCTCTCCAGCGACGGAATCCACTAGGGGAACTGAAAGAGGTCAAAATCAAGTTAGCTACCGGACTTCCACTGGGCTGATCCAAAGGCCCCATCGTACCGTCTAGGATGTCAACCATATTAGATCCTGGTGGATTGAAGACATAGACCAAGCCATGCATAGGCGAGACTTCTCCATTTGTCACGATACGCGTACCAGAGCTAGATCTAGTGACTACATTACAGTTATCGGTAGCGTCCAGTAGGCTAGGGAAATCGCTCAATTCTGGCAAATCATCCTCACACTCGAACACCGTATCCTGAGGAGTGGGTAGCATGGTAAATACGGGTGCAATAGTGTCCAGCACTGTTACTACAAAAGTATCCAAGCAACCATTTTCTGTATCTTCCACAAATACCTCGGTCATACCGAGATCGAAGCAGGTGCCTGAGGGTGGGTTGAAGACTAGACCAGCCCCTACTGTCTCGGTTACAATATCTACGGTTTCAATACCAGCACCACCTGAATTATTCAGAAAAATCTGACCATTAGCTAAAGCAACATTATTGAAACTTTGGCTTGGCATAAAACTGCTCAAGGACAAAGCCGTTTGAAAAGCACCCGTTGCTTTATCTATAAAATAAAGCTCATTAGTAACTGTGTTGTACACAACCGCTTCATTACCATCTACAGCAGAATAGCCTACAAAAGTAGTATTGAGCTCGGAGACAGATGCGGGCAAACCTGTTATGGCAACCGAAGATAGTTGCATGCCTGTAGACCTACTGTAGCTAAAAATAGATCCACCACTGTAGAAGAAGACCTCATCCAATTGAGGATCATAGGCACCTAAAGATTGACTCTCTGGCTTGGATACCGGGCTAACGACTGCTGTCGAAGTACCTACAGGTATACCACTGGCATCTAGGTCGATAACGAAGAAACCCGAACTACCAAAACCAGTAGCTTCCAGCTGATTGGTATTGGGATTCCACCACATACCCCGTACGTCAACACCAACTCCACTTACTTGGGTATCGACTAGTGCGCCGGTTCCGTCAAAGGTGTACACGGGTGCAGCTACGTTTCCTCCAGGTGTGGCATAGTACAAATCATTTACAGGGTTATAAGCTACACCGTCCAGAAATCCAGATGGATAACCCATCAGGGTCACACCCATTTCGACCATGTCGACAATAACGGTCTCTGGACCACCATATTCCACCGTAGCACAGCACGACATAGCATCAGCAGGAACAAAGGCCGTAATATCTTCAAAGCTAAAGTCGTCGCATGGCGGTGGGCAATTGAGCACCTCGATCGGCTCGGATATCATCGATCGGCAGGTCTGGTTGTTGTTATCAACTACTTCGATAGAGAGCATATCGCCTGCTTCCGCACCACCGACACTCAGTTGAGCGAAAGAAGAGACAGCTCCATCTGTGGGTAGTGGATCACCGTTGAAGCCACCGCTGAAAATAGCTCCGTCTACATCTATAAAAGTGATATACTCGCCCGATCCGCCAACTACATCAAAAGTGAACGTGACATAGGTATCATCATCGTTAGTGCCGTTTGGTGCACCGCACTGCGTACCTGTGATAACGAGATTGGTTATGGAACAAGAGGTTGTCTGCGCAGATAGAGGCGTAGACAGAAAGAAAAATAATAGCCCAGAAAGTAGACTAGTAAAGGTCGTCTTCATAAGGTTAAGATTACGATTCGTAGAAAAAGGTCGTTAATCGATTTGGCTAATGCCGCATCGGGGTTTCACAAAGTAACAAAAAATTGATCCCCCTTGGAGATACATTTATGTTAAAGTGTCAATGATTTACCAAAAAACTACACCTAACAATCCAGACCCATAATCGTGGTAGGCCCTGTTAGATGAAAAATGTGGATTACACGCTAATTTTGCCCGTATGAAGTACCTCTTACTGTTTGTTTTGACATGTTGCCTGGTACATAGAGCAACCGCCCAATCTCCCACTGGTGACTGGTATGGCTTGCTCGATGCCATGGGTACAGAACTGGCTATTGTCTTGCACATCAGCAAGTATGAAGATGGCACCCTGGCCGGTACCTTCGATAGCCTCGATCAGAATGCCTACGGCATAGACATGGACAGAATAAGCCTAGACGGCAACCAGCTGAGTTGGAGCAGCGATATGCTCCAGGCCGAATACACGGGAACACTCAGCGAACTCGGCCTCCGGGGTGAGTTCAGCCAGGCAGGATTCGACTTCCCACTCGATTTTAGTCGCACGCCCCTCACTAGAACCGGCCTGGCTGCCCGGCCTCAAGACCCTCAAGACTTTCCCTACGAGCAGATTCCGGTAAGCTTCGATGGAGGTGAACAAGGTGTTGTACTAGCAGGAGAGATCACACGGCCCCGGGCAGCTGAGGAGCAACCACCCGCGGAAGTCCAAAAAATAAAAGCAGGCATCATCCTGATTGCAGGCTCCGGAGGCCAGGACCGCAATAGTGAACTAGGCAGAGCCATCAATCATCGGCCATTTCTGGTGCTCAGCGATTTTCTGACGCGAAATGGATACACCGTCCTGCGATACGACGAGCGCGGCATAGCTGAGTCCACCGGCGACCACAGCGCGGCCACCTCTGCCGACTTGGCCTTAGACGCCACCGCAGCAGCCCACTTTTTTCGCCAGCAAGACGGCATGCAGGAAGTCCCCATCGGTATAATAGGCCATAGCGAAGGCGGGTTGATAGGCCCTATGGTCTCCAATCAGGATCCCGAAGCGCTCGATTTTCTGATACTTCTGGCCGGGCCGGGGCTGCCTGGAGATTCCATCATCTTAGAGCAGTCGCGCTTAATTCAGCAGCAGATGGGCGCACCACCAAAACTGATAGAAAGAAATCTCAAGCCACAGCGCAGTGCTTTTACCTACATGCGAAACCATCCTGAAATGGACGATCAGACGCTGGAGGCTGAGCTGTTACAAATCTTCGTACAAGCCATAAGTGATCTGCCTGCTCCGCTACAGGCCAGTATAGACGATAAAGAAGCTTTTGCCCGCCAGCAGATGGGGCCTCTGGTCAATCCGTGGCTGAGATTCTTCATCAGCACCGATCCGAGCGATTATCTCAGTCAGGTGACGGTTCCGGTTCTGGCGCTCAATGGCGAACTGGATCTTCAGGTCGTCGCCCAGCCCAACCTGAGCGCTATTGCGCAGACGGTGGGCGGGAATGGAAACGATGATGTCACCATTGTTCCCCTACCCGGCCTGAACCACCTTTTTCAAACCGCAGAGCGAGGCACACCAGATGAATACGGCCAGATAGCGGAGACCTTTTCGCCTACGGCCATGCGCATTGTACTCAGCTGGCTGGGTGAGCGGTTTGGAAATTGACAAGTGCTAATTTATCCTTGAAATCTCGGAGTGTTACTCCGAGATTTCAAGGATAAATCATTCGTCTATCAGACTTTTGATCTGGTCCAGATCATCGACTATGGCCTGGTCGATCACTTGTAGCGCTGCCTCAAAACCCCGCTGGGTCTCCTCCCCTTTCTTTTTGGCCGCTTCAATTTCAGCATCCGCGGCTTCTATCTTGGCATTTGCCGCTGCGATTTGCTCCTTGAGCTGATCGATTTTGCCCTGCCAATCGGCTATCTTTTTATTGAGTGTGCCGGTTTCTTTGCGCTTACCTTCCACATTTTGGGCATAATGCTTTTGCATACTCGCCTCAAACTGCCCTTTTTCATCCTGCAATACCTTCCTGTAGTACTCCGCAGATTTCACCAGCTTATCCAGGCTCAGACCCATAGTTGTTGCCATGGCATAAGCCGACTTGATGGCCGTATCTCCCGTAATTCCTTGCTTGTGCAGGGCCGCCATAGACTGCTTAAACTCCAGATAATCGAAGCCGTCCAGGTTCTTCTTCTCCAGCGCTTTCAGCAACACACCTGCAAAGCGTTCATCTATTTGTTCGTCGTGAAAAGGGTTATCCATCAGCTATTTCAATTTGAGCAGCCAAGATAGGTGTTTTGTACTTGTCGGTCAGGGGCTTTTGAGCAGACTTTCGCAGGTAGACCCATTTCACAATTTCGTTTGCCGCCTACTGCTATACACCGATCTGCAAACATCAAATTTTCCCCTACCTTCGCCAGTAAACCAGGAAAAGTGCCCAGCCAAGAGAATAAACCAAACCCCTCAGACTATCTCGTACACATAGGCGAGCGGTCTTATGGGGTATCCGAAGCAGACCTAGCAGGCCTGGATCTAATCGAGACAAAGGCCAATCACTACCACTTACTTCACGAAGGCCACGGCTATCAGGTGACATTCAGAGGCACATCAGATGATGGCAAGCGCGTGTACCTGCGCGTCAATGAACGAGATTACGAAGTCGAAATAGCCGATGCTGTAGATCAGTTGGTTCAGCAGATGGGCCTCAACAAGCTCAATGACCAGACGGGCAAGGATGTGTTTTCGCCCATGCCCGGACTCATCCTAGAAGTCCTCGTTAGTCCTGGTCAGGAGATCGAAGCCGGAACACCACTCCTTATACTGGAAGCCATGAAAATGGAAAATGTCATCAAGTCCGATGGCGCCGGAACTGTAAAAGAAATTGCTGTAGCTAAGGGCCAGGCCGTAGACAAGCGGCAATTACTGATCGAAATAGAATAAGAGTAGTCGTATGCGAAAAATACTAGTCGCCAACAGGGCCGAGATCGCTCGCCGAGTCATGCGTACGGCCCGCCGTATGGGCATCGCTACAGTAGCTGTATATTCCGAAGCCGATCGCCACGCCCCTCATGTACGAGAAGCCGACGAAGCTGTATTTCTTGGACCATCGCCTTCCAGTGAGTCTTATCTCGTGATGGACAAGATCATAGCCGCTGCCATGGAGACCGGGGCAGATGCTATACATCCGGGTTATGGCTTCTTGAGCGAGAATGCCACCTTTGCCCAAAAGGTCACCGATGCCGGTCTGATTTTTATAGGTCCAAAGCCTCATGCCATCGAGGTCATGGGCAACAAACTAGCCGCCAAAGAGGCGGTCTCTGGCTACGACATCCCGATGGTACCCGGCATAGAAGAGTCGATTACAGATGTAGACCTGGCCCTAAAGATCGGAGACGAAGTAGGCTACCCAATTCTGGTCAAGGCGGCAGCGGGTGGCGGCGGAAAGGGCATGCGCATTGTAAACAATCGAGAAGAGCTACCCGAACAAATGCAAAGGGCCATCAGCGAAGCCCAGTCTGCCTTTGGTGATGGAGCCGTATTCATAGAAAAATACGTAACTAAACCCAGGCACATTGAAATACAAGTACTCGCTGATAATAAAGGCAATACGGTTCATTTGTTCGAGCGAGAATGCAGTGTACAGAGGCGTCATCAGAAGGTCGTTGAAGAAGCACCCTCTGCTGTACTATCTCCTGCACTGAGACAACAGATGGGCGAGGCAGCGGTGCGCGTGGCCAAAGCCTGTGATTATGTAGGGGCCGGTACTGTCGAGTTCTTGCTGGATGCCGATCACAATTTCTATTTCCTGGAGATGAATACCCGTCTTCAGGTGGAGCATCCGGTTACAGAGTTAATTACTGGTCTGGATCTGGTCGAGCAGCAAATACGAGTGGCCAGGGGTGAGTCTTTATCCTTTTCGCAAGAAGATCTTTCCATCACCGGTCATGCCCTCGAACTGCGGGTATATGCTGAAGATCCGCTCGACAACTTCCTGCCTAGCATAGGTACACTAACTCAATACGAACTGCCCACAGGCGCCGGTATTCGAGTCGATGGCGGCTATGAGCAAGGTATGGTCGTACCCATTTACTACGATCCTATGCTGTCTAAGCTCATCACCTATGGTCGAGACCGAGACGAAGCCATTGAAATGATGCGCAGAGCCATATATCAATACCGCATCACGGGTGTAGCGACTACCCTACCCTTTGGCCGCTATGTATGTGATCACGAGGCTTTTATCAGTGGCAACTTCGATACCCACTTTGTCAAAAACCACTACCAAGCCGAGCAAATTGCCGACAAGCAGATTGCAGAAGAAACGGTAGTGGCCAAGCTGGCTGCGGCCTTTTATCAGCAAGAGCTGCAAAAACTGCATACGCCAAAGGCCAAAGCTGGTCAATGGCTCACAAAACGGCTGTAATACTTATATCACCACAAGCACTAAGTACAGAAGAATGTCAAAGCGAGAAGAACTCATCGAAAAGCTGGCTGAAGCCCGTTTAGGTGGTGGTCAGATCAGAATCGACAAACAACACGAAAAAGGCAAGCTTACCGCTCACGAGCGCATTCATCTGCTCCTGGATCCCGGAAGCTTTCAGGAGATCGGAGCTTTGGTCACCCACCGAACGACTGACTTCGGTATGGAAAACCAAATATATTACGGCGATGGTGTCATCACTGGGCACGGCACCATCTCTGGCAGACTGGTCTATGTATTTGCACAAGATTTCACTGTCTTTGGCGGCTCTCTATCGGAAACCCAGGCAGAAAAAATCTGTAAATTGATGGAGCTAGCCATGAAAACGGGCGCACCGCTGATTGGCCTAAACGATAGTGGTGGAGCACGCATACAAGAAGGCGTGCGATCGCTGGGCGGCTATGCAGATATTTTCTATCGCAATGTCATGGCTTCCGGTGTCATTCCTCAAATTTCGGCCATCATGGGACCTTGTGCAGGTGGCGCTGTTTACAGCCCTGCCATGACTGATTTTACGATCATGGTCGAAGGTACCAGCTATATGTTTGTCACTGGCCCAAATGTAGTTAAGACCGTAACTAATGAGGAGGTCAGTAGTGAGGAGCTCGGTGGTGCATCCACCCATTCTACTAAATCCGGTGTCACGCACCTGACGGCAGCCAATGATCTGGATTGCATCAATAAAATCAAGCAACTGCTGAGCTATTTGCCTCAAAACTGCGAAGAAAAAGCCGCCTCTTTACCTTATGACCTCCAGACTGAGATCAGGGAGCAGCTCGAAAGTATTGTGCCAGAGAATGCCAATCAGCCCTACGATATGCGCGAGGTCATTTCGGGTATTATAGATGAGGATTCCTTTTTCGAAATTCACGAGAACTACGCCGACAATATTGTAGTCGGCTTTGCCCGTCTGGCTGGTCGATCTATCGGTGTTGTTGCCAACCAGCCCATGAGTCTGGCGGGTGTGCTCGATGTAGAAAGCTCTAAAAA
The DNA here is from genome assembly GCA_039178745.1 of Bacteroidota bacterium. Classification (GTDB taxonomy): domain Bacteria; phylum Bacteroidota; class Bacteroidia; order Chitinophagales; family Saprospiraceae; genus Neolewinella. The sequence continues at coordinate 9,108 of JBCDFE010000037.1, forward strand.
GGCTGCTAGATTCACTCGCTTTTGTGATTGCTTCAATGTTCCGTTACTGGTTTTGGTCGATGTGCCCGGCTTTTTGCCCGGAACCGATCAGGAGTGGAATGCCATCATTACCAATGGAGCCAAACTGCTTTATGCGCTTAGCGAGGCCACCGTTCCCAGGATTACGCTCATTACTCGGAAAGCATACGGTGGTGCATACGATGTCATGAACTCCAAGCATATTGGCGCCGACTTCAACTTTGCCTGGCCTACGGCAGAAATTGCCGTCATGGGTGCCAAAGGTGCAAGTGAAATTATTTTTCGCCGGGAAATAGCAGCTGCAGATGATCCCGCCGCCAAATTGCTGGAAAAAGAAGCAGAATACGCTGAGAAGTTCGCCAACCCTTATCGGGCGGCCAGACGAGGATTTATAGACGAGGTCATCTTGCCAAAGGATTCTCGGCGTAAACTCATCTCAGCCTTTGCAGCTTTGGAGAACAAAGTGGCTAAAATCCCGAAGAAAAAACACGGTAATATACCTTTGTAGAAGAGTCTCTATCGAAGTATGAGATATTACCTCATTGCCGGTGAGGCATCTGGCGACCTACATGGGTCGTATCTGATGCGCGCCATCTTGGAATTAGACCCCCAGGCAGAATTTCGATTCTGGGGCGGCGACCGTATGGCAGAGATTGCTGGATCACCCGTCAAACACTACCAAGACCTGGCCTTTATGGGCTTTGTGGAAGTGGTCGCCAATCTGAGGACTATCCTGGGCAATATGCGCCTGGCAAAAGAAGACATTACCAACTTTGCTCCAGATCGATTGATATTCATCGACTACCCCGGCGTAAATCTCAGATTAGCCAAATGGGCCAGGCCAGCCGGATATGACATTACCTACTACATCAGTCCGCAAATATGGGCTTGGCACAAAAGCCGGGTTTATCAGATCAGGCAGCATGTAGATCGGATGCTTTGCATTCTGCCGTTTGAGCCTGACTTCTATGCCAAATATGACTACCAAGCAGAATTTGTAGGACATCCATTGCTAGATGTTGTAGCCGATTTTCAAGCAGAACAAAAGGAAAAGAAAAAAGCTGATGCTACTAAAATAGTTGCGTTGCTACCCGGCAGTCGAAAGCAGGAAATCCGAACCATGCTACCTATTATGCTATCAGCAGCTTGCCAACTGCCTGAATACGAATATGTCCTTGCTCAAGCACCTGCACAGTCAGATGAGTTTTACGATGACTTACTCAGACGCCACAATTGCCCACCCGAATTCAGGCGAGTTAAGAACCAGACCTACTCGCTGCTCAACGAGGCAGAAGCTGCTTTGGTAACAAGTGGGACAGCTACGCTGGAAACGGCTCTTTTCGGTGTACCCTTAGTTGTCTGTTATAAGGGCAACTGGCTCAACTACCAAATTGCCCGAAGGCTCGTAGATTTAAAGTATATCAGCCTCGTCAACCTCATTTTAGACGAACCATTGCTTACCGAGCTTATCCAATCGGATCTTAATACCGAGTCTCTTCACAAACATCTGATTAGTATACTAGAGGGTCAGGAAAGGCAAACCCAGATTGAAGGTTTTGCCCGTCTAAGAGAATTATTAGGCGACCGAGGAGCCCCTAGACGAGCCGCATTGCGTATTGTGAGAGGTTGACGGAATGAATGCTCATCTCGTTGCTCCTGACCAGGCGGCAGTTGGGTCAAGGGGCCTAACTGCTTAGCTACGCACGTGGATATCGCGCATTCGGGGAATGAACCATCATCCCGTTGCTCCTGACCAGGCGGCAGTTGGGTCAAGGGTCCTAACTGCTTAGCTGCGCACGTGGATCTCGCGCATTCGGGGAATGCGCTCGACCTGCGGAAGTCTAATGCAAAGGAATCGTTAAAGCGGAGTCGATCATATTAAAAACTACTTAAATCGAGTTGTAAAACTGGCATCGCAGTGACCTGGGGAATACCTTAGTCGTAACAAAGAGATATACACACTTAACCTGCACCTAAAAGTCTAAACCATTCTAGTCGGAATGTTTGCCTGGAACCTAATCGCACCTATTCCCTATTACCCAACACCCGGCCCATTAGTCACCCTATCCTATGCATGTTTTCACCTTACCTATTGGCAATTTCGTTGACTCACAGGACCACAATTTAAGATTAACCCATATTTCACTGCCTTTCTGGGCAGCCTTTCCCCTCCAAGAAGAGGATTGAGGAAACCAGAACTCGAAACCCTATGCAATCGCGCGCACTATTTTACCATCCTTAAAACGATTAGTGCCCGACTGAGGCGCCTCCGCTTGGAGGCGCCTTTTTTCATTTAAATTATTCTGACTTACTTTGATACTTCAGCGCTTAAAATTGCCAACTTGCCTCAAGTTTTGCACCAGTCATGTTTTCCACCCGGCCAGCTTGGATTGTGGGCCATATCAGAGCCGGAGTCTTGGCTAAGGGATCAGCTTATTCTACTAGGTGAAGAACAAAAACAGCTGGACGCTATAAAGGGAGAAGGCCGTAGAAAAGAATTTTTAGCCGCCCGATTACTGTTGCACAAGCTGAGCAAAAGGCCAGTCAGAGCCGCTCTGATAAAGGACCGGCATGGCAAACCCCGCTTGGCAGATTCCAGGTATCAGATCAGCATCAGTCATACCAATGGACTTTCAGCAGCCTTTGCACATCCCAAGCCCTGTGGCGTCGATGTGCAAAGGCTAGTACAGAAAATACATCGAATTGCACCTAAGTTCATCAACAAACAGGAGTCGGGTTATTTATCCGTGCAGGATGATGGTGACCTACTGATCGAGCAACATCTAATTTGGTCAGCAAAAGAAGCTATGTATAAGGCTTATGGTCTGAAACAGTTGGATTTCAAAGCCCACCTTACCGTGATTTTGCCAGAGTTAAAAAAGTCATCCGGCCCATTCGTTGGTACGCTAAAAAAAGCTGAATTGACCATACAGTACGATTTTCAATACTGGATCATTGATAAGGACACGGTGCTGGTCGTATGTGTTGAGCGCGAAAGACCGGCAAATGTCTAGAGATACCAGCTGGCGTATTTGGGATAAGCCAAAGAGATTCGTTCTATTTGCCCTTTTCGCATATCATCTGAAAGCGGTTTGATTTCTCTGGCTGGTATACCCGCATACATATATCCCGATCGGCAAACCATACCCTCTTTCACTACGGCTCCTGCTGCGATGAGTACTTCGTCTTCGATGATGGCGTGATCTAAAATTATGGCCCCCATTCCGATGAGTATTTTGCTGCCCAAGGTACAGCCGTGGATCATGGCCCTATGGCCTATGCTTACGTCATCTCCGATCTGAACTGCAGCTTTCTGATATGTGCAGTGAATAATGGCCCCATCTTGTACGTTGACCCGCTCACCTAATCGAATTTGATGAACATCGCCCCTCACCACGCTTTGAAACCAAAAACTACAGGAGTCACCGCATATCACATCGCCTATAATGGTTGCGTTCTCGGCTAGAAAGCAGTCTTTTCCGAATTGGGGGGTCTTACCCAAGAGTTCCTTTACTAATGCCATGGCTATTGTTAAGATAGGTTTCCGCCGTATTCCTTGCCCATCATTTCCCAGACGGTGATGAATAGGGCTGCGACGACCGGCCCCAGAATAAAACCACTAAGGCCAAATAGTGTAATGCCTCCGAGGGTAGATAATAAGACCAGATAATCGGGCATTTGTGTATCTCGGCCTACAAGTATGGGCCTGAGAATATTATCAACCAAGCCAATGATCAGTGAGCCCACGATCAGAATGGTCACACCTTGCCAGATTTCCCCTTGAGTGAGCATGATGATAGCCGCTGGTCCCCAGACTAGCCCACTACCACCAATGGGCAGCAAGGCCAAGAAGGTCATCACGACTCCCCAAAAAAGAGCAGCCGGAATACCTACAACGGCAAATAGTATTCCACCTATTGTACCTTGTACGATAGCTACGGTCAGGGTTCCTTTCAGCGTTGCTCTGGCTACAGATGCAAAGCGGAATACCAGTTCGCGCTCACGTACATTGCCCATGGGTACCGTATTGACTATAGTGCGGACCAGTTTTCTACCATCTCTGAGGAAGAAGAACAGCAGGTATAGCATAAGTGAAAATTGCAGTACGAAAGTCACTGTATTTCCTCCATACTTGAGCATTCGGTTACCTAATGCCTGACTGAGTGTGAGCGCACCTTCGCTGAGCTGTTCCCTCAAATTGCCAACGGTGATACCATAATCGTTCAACCATTTTTCCAGCCTGGGTATTCGTTCGTTGATATAATCTAAAAAACCCACTAGATCGATGTCGCCCGACTCTATAGCAGAAACCAAATCTGCCCCCTGCCTGACCAGGGCTAAGCCTAATAGTCCGAGAGGAATGATGACAATAAGAAAGATAGAGGTCGAGGTGAGGGCAGCAGACAAACTTCTTCTGGCACCAAGTTTTTTAGCCGTCCAGACATAAGGACCGTAGAAAATAATGGACAATACGGCAGCCCAAAAAACGGCAATCAAATAGTCTTCGATAAGAAAAAAGAAGCCTAAACTGACCAATGCCACCACAATGAAGAACAGGTTGCGGCGTATGCTGTTAAGAACAGAGCGATCATACTCTTTGGACATAAAGGCAGTTTTGATCTCCCCAAGATAGAGAACCCCGATAAAAACTTTGATATGACGAGCCGCCAATCCACCATTCTTACCGTTATTGGCTTCTTGCTGTTCATCTTAGGCCTCTTTTCACTGACCCAAAATTTAGTTGGGCTAGACCTGGCCATTTTCAGATGGATTTACGACCTGGGGCAACTTACCTCATTTCTCATTCGAATGGGAATGGTCCTAATCGGTATTATTATGATCTACGTCGGGCGAGTAGACTGGAGCCAGGAAAGGATCTAAACCCCACCAGCTTTTGTCTGTAAGTGATGGTCCCAAACAAGCTCTGAAATACCTAAACCTTATACCTATTAATATCCTACCAGTAATAAGCTGCTGTTAAGGCAGGAAGAATAGGTAGTTGATCAACTCTTTGATTGGTGATGCGATCAACAAAGAAGATGTTCTCCCGGTTGTACGTATTGGTGACACTAAGGGTAATGTCCAGATGTGAATACCTACCAAACTCGAACTTGCGCTTGAGCGAAATATCCAGGCGATGGAAATCTGCCAATCGACCTCCATTGCGTGTATCTGCAAGCAAAACACCCAGCTGGCCATTTTCCTGCGACACATCTACCACTACTGGGTTCTGAGTCAGATCGGGCTGGGTGAAGAATCCTTGGGTTTGGGTAAACGGAAAGGCAGATCCAAAATTGAATCGGGCTCCAAATTCGTATAGGTTACCCCTACCGAAACGGTAAGAACCATAAATATTGACATTATGGCGTCTATCGAAGCTGGTAAAGTACTCTTCGATATCGTCTTCGCGTGTCACCCATCCCAAGCTGTAGTTGCCAGCAAGGAACAAGCGGCCGCCTCGGTACTCGAAGGAGATGTCCCCGCCATAAGCGTCACCCACTAAGGTGATAAAGTCAGGAGCTGCGGAGGTCAGCTTATTGCGATTAAGCTCTATGAGCTGAGTAAAGTCTTTATAGTAGCCCTCTATGTTTATACTGAGCTTTTCGCCCAAGTCAAACTCGAAACCACCGATGGCATGAACTGCTCGTTGAAGGTTGTTACTAGCCAGCGCAGTCCTGTCAGGAGACAGCAGTGCTTCTTCAGGACCAGATAAAAAACCCGAAAAGAAGTTGACAATGTCCAGGTCATTCTGAGTGCTAATCAGGTTTTGGCTGTATATACCACCTGCAGCTTTCACACGAAAATTATCGCTGACGTTATATTTCAGACCAATTCTTGGCTCAAGAGACAAGGTGCCCTGAGAGGCATAGAATTGAGCACGCAGGCCAGGCTCTACAATGAGATTGCCCAAAGTGCGCTTATATTTTAGAAAACCATGAAGCTCAGTGGTAAAATCCTCTTGCTGTATCGTGATTCCAATAGGGTTAGCAAACTCAAAGTCGGTGTTGAATCCATTAAATTCGATGCCGTAATCAAATTGCTGGTTGAGACCAAAGTAGGTGAAGTTGAGCAGCGCCCGGTAGTTGGCTATACGAGATCGACGTGGATCGCCGTCCGTTTCGAGCAAATTCACTTCGTAATCACTGTAAGAGATCGTACCGTTTATGACCACACTGGAGTTGGGTGGTACGACTTTGAAGCTAGCGCCACCACCCGCATTGGCCCAATCGAGCATAGAAACAGTGGGCACTGTGAAGTCGTCTGTAAAGCTAAATCCGAACAATTCTAATTTTGAACCACCCCCACTGGCTATACTCAGCTTTCCATAAATATCGGTGTAATTGAAAGGCAGCCCAATGTCTTCCGCAGCCAGCATAGCGTCTGGGTTGACATTGAAAAGATTCTCGGAGATGGCGTATTGGTATATCTGCTTTGAGGTTTCGGCCAGGTAGGAGTGCTTGCCGGTCAACAAAAAGGAAATACTGTTTCCGGTTTCTGGATCCAGCGGCTTGATCGGGCCTTCGACCAAAAGCTTGGCCTGGAATGGACTTGCCGACACCAAACCCGATAGGCGGGTTCTATTACCTTCACGCGTACTGATGTCTACGATAGCGGAAGTTCTACCTCCGTATTGGGCATTAAACCCTCCGGTGTATACATCGACTGATCGAATGGCCTCCGTTTCAAATACAGAGAACAGACCAATAGAGTGAAACGGATTGTAAATGGTCATACCATCGAGTATGACCTTATTCTGAATGGGGCTACCGCCCCTGATGAATAACTGGCCGCCCTGATCACCGGTACTAATCACCCCCGGCAGAACACTTAGATATTGGGCAATGTCGGGTTCACCACCAGTAGATGGCAGGGCTTGAATGTCTCTGGTGGTCACCGTGACTTTTGAGACCTGAACATCTGAGCGGGCCTGCTCTCTTCTGGCGCTTATATTGACTGTAGATAACTCGATGCCATCTTCACTAGATAAGGCAATACGGGCGAATTCGATGTCTCCCGCGTCCAATGAAACCGAGCTTTGAGCAGTCTGGTAGCCAATAAAACTCGCCTCTATAATGTAATCTCCGGCTTCGAGGTCTGCGAAGTTGAAAAATCCTTCAATATCCGTATTTGCACCTCGGTCAGTATCTACCAGGCGAACGGTACCAAAGCTAATGGGCTCGCCCGTCTCGGCATCTACAACAGTACCTCTTATGGTTCCCGTAGATTGAGCATAAAGAAATGCGGAACTGCACAGGGAAAAACAGAGTAGAAGTAATCGCATCAGAATGTATTTAGCGCGCAAATATAGTCAGAGCCTGCCAACCTACGGGGCTGCATGAGAAGAGGTCGTGAAATTGACCATAATATTTATGATACCAGACTGATTTGGCGCTCAACGGAGCTGACCTACACCCTGACGTTGCAAAACGGGCTCTCGCCCAGTGCAATCAATTATAGTCGATGGCTCAGATCCGCCTATTCCTCCATCTATTACCGCATCGACCCGCTTTCCATAATCTTCGTGAATATCGACCGGGTCAGTGAAATATTCAGTGATTTCGTCGTCATTCTTCAAGCTTGCTGTAAGGATCGGTCTGCCCAAGCCTCGTACCAAGGCATCGATGATGTTGTTATCTATGATGCGCACACCAATGGTTTCTTTTCGGTTCTTGAGAATCTTCGGTGTCCTATTGTTAGCTTTTAAAATGAAGGTAAATGGGCCAGGCAAATGCGATTTCATAAGCCTGAACACATCGTTATTGATTTGTGCAGAGTAGTCGGTTACCTGGCTGATGTCCTGGCAGATGAAACTAAAAAGAGCTTTGCCGGGATCCAAGCCTCTCAGGCGAGCGACGCGTTCTACAGCATTCTTATTCGTAATGTCGCAGCCGATACCATAAACGGTATCTGTAGGATAAATTATAATGCCTCCTTCTTCCAACAAGGCGACCATTTGGTCAATTTTACGGCCTTGAGGGTTATCAGGGTTGATCGATATAAGCATGTATGTATTTTGAAATGTTGCTAGAGCGACTAATATAGGCGACTCTTACCAGAAATTTAGTCCATATACTACTAAAAAGAGAAAGACACTGAGCGCCAAACCGCCAACAAACGTATTATAGCTGATCGTTAGTAAGAAGTATTTGCGATGTAGTACCTGCCCTAAGTCGTAGAGATCTTTAGATAGATCTTGATATAGCTCATCTTGGTTATACTTCATTTCGTCTAGGTGTTTGATGAATGCAGACTTCTCGAGTTTTAGAAAATTGCCGAAGTACAGTATGCTCGCATCTGGGTTGTGGACAATGTCGCTACTCTTTTTCACTTGGTACTCTGTGACGTTGGGGCGAGCTGAGAAAACGGCAAATACAACAGCTACTAAAGAAGACAATAAAAGCGTAACCAAAGGCAGTAGCATGAGTGGTCTTTCGAACATCAGGTCTTGAAAAAACCCGATACCCGCACCTGAAACTGCTAATAGGATAGACAGAATGATGGTATTGATAGAAATCATCATATTGGCTTTTCCATCTGCAATTCTACTCAGGTTAATGTGATTTCGGAACGCTGTGCGGTACATGGTATCGATGCCTCGGCCGAGATCTTTACCCGTTTGCCTTCGGGTTTGTACTTTTTCTACTTTAAGTGCGCTTTTGTGCTGTTCCCTGATGTTTTTTCGTCTTTTCTCACCGTAATACTTAACACCAGCAGGGCTCTCGAAACCGTAGCTCATCATCTTCTTGCGCAGGGTATGCTCGAATGCAACCGGATCGAAGGACTGCCCTAAAATTCCGCGAAACTCCATGGAAAGCACCTCAGACCGGCGCTTGAATCGCTTGCGTCCGTACCAGCCGTGGACGGCATCCAAAAGTATTTTCTCGGCTTTGCTCTTCTCGCCCACTTCATGTATGTTGGCCAGGAAAGCAATTGGATCATAGCCATCAAACGACCTGCGGAAGTCCTCATTTTGCTGCAAATATGTAGAGAGCAGAGTTTGAGAATGGGGCACATAAAACTTGCCGATTTCAGGAGGCTTTTTCCCAGTCTCGAAATGTTCTGTGAGCTGCTGTCTCAGAACCTCAGAATCGAGCGCTATGCAGCCCAGCGGATAGCTCAGACCAGCTACTTGTAAGGCGATCTTTTCGCCCTGTTCCATCCCATCTTCAGATTTAACCAGCTTTTTGACTGAGCTTTCGATTTCTGTGCTGTAGGCCCAATTGTGGAACAAAAACAGCGGATCCAGGTCATCGCGGTATCGCTGTTTGACCCAAGTGCGAAAGTTTTCGAGCTCTTGTTTGATTTCTTTTTTGCTCATTGAATTTGGCCGGTCGAATCGACTTGTACGTTTGACGATTTGCTATGGAATATACCGATTATGGCCCGGTCACCCTGGGCTTCAGTACTGATGAACAATCGATCTTGCTGGTCAAAGATAATACCCTCTGGCTGCGGAAAAATCGATCTATCAAGACGTTTGAGAAACACGATATTTCCACTTCGATTGACGACCAGTAAGCTCTCGCCTACAGCGGAAAGCAAATAAATATGCTCGTTGTTCGGATGAACGGCAATGGCTGATGGTTTAAACGTAAACCGGCGTCGCTCGCCGTAGACCAAGTTGCCCAGTTCAAATTCATCGATGGAGAATACTGGTTCGGGATCTATCATTCGGCTACTGAGGCGATAGGCGTAAACCGATCTCAGATGACTGCGCTCTGGCAAGCCATCCAGATTCTGCTCTTTGGGAACTACCAGTATCTGTCCGTTGGCTGCATCATAGCACAAGCCCTCGGTGTCGTTTCTATAACTGAAACCCGTTTCTAATTTCTCAGCCTCATAGGTTTCTTTCCGATCCGAAAAATCGAAGTAATGCAGGTCGCCATCTCTCTCCAAAATATATACCATGTCCCCTACCCTTGCGATGCCTTCATAATCTCTGTCTTTGGCAAATTTATGGGTACTACTTATGCTTCCGGCCCCAACATCGATCACAAAAATTTTGCCATCCTCGTCCTGAATACACAATAATTCGTTGGTTTGACCAAGCTCCAGGCCGCTAATTTCCCGAAGTTCATTGGGCAGGCTGATGATGCGATCGGGATTATCAAAATCGTAGGGCAATGTTACCTTTTCGCCCGACTCGGCAGAGGAAAAGGTCGTATACTCTGGACTGACCCGCATGGTGCAATACCCGAAGCTGAGTGCCACGGCCAATATACAGGAGATAATGAGTATACTGAGGAGGTTGGGTTTATCTAACAAGGACATATACTGAAGATCAAAATGGAAAGCCAGCGCCTAAAGAGACTCGGTTACCTACATCGCTTGTGAAATAGGTAATGTGCAAAATGGTAGCGCCCAAAGGAGCAAACCAGAATCCGCCTCCATAACCCAAATGCCAGGTATCGCTGTCTTCACCATCAAACCATACACGACCGTGATCCAGCCCCAAAAGGATACCGCCAATGGTTGGAATACTCCCTTTGCCAAAGGCGAAAGCCCGAATTCGAATGTCGAAGTTCTGGTAAAAAGCCGTCTGGCCCAAGAATCGTTCCGACCTGACAGCTCTGAAGTTGCTGCGGCCACCGAGTTGAGCAGCCTGGAAAAAATCAAACGCTCCATCGATGTGTTCAAAACCGATACGCGTAGCCAGCCCAACAATCTGATTTCCGAAAAATCTGTATATGGAGGCCGAGCCCAAAAGCTTAGTAAAGCTGCGATCTATGCCACTATTGAGTTGGGTGTTCCACTGTGCCCCCAAGAGTAGTTTCAGGCCGTTGTCTGGCATAGCTGGCCGCGCCAGGTTATTGAAATGGAATGCCGTGTTAACCCCACCGAAGGTCTGTCGGGTAAATAATCGATCTGGAAATTCCACTTCCGAGATGAGGCCCTCTGTGCGTCGAGCTACCTCTACGACATGGAAATATGGGCCGATTTCCAAAGTCGTTCTATTCGTTCTGGCCCTCAATCGCAATCTCGGATGAATATAGGTATATCCCTGCCGCGTGCGATTGAAATCCAGATCATCTTCTGGCATCTCGGGTGTATCATTGCCAAAGCCGAAGAAGTTAACGACAAATTCGTCGGATACATAATCGGCTGTGAGCAATAGATCGGCTCTACGGCCCAGTGTATGGTTGTAGATTCCATCATAAGATAAGTGTATGGCACCCAGTGAGCTGTAGCTGGCGGAGACCCGATGCTCATCTGAAAATGGATCTGGCTTGAAGCCGTGATTTCGCCTCTGCATAGCCGCCCCGATGACAAAGCCATCGTCTACATTAAATCCTATAATTGGACTGAAGACGGTAAAATCTGGTTTGTACTCCTGAAATCTGTATAAATTCAGCTCTGGGTTGCGGCGGCTTCGTCTATCCCTGACCGGGCCATCTATTTCCATGCCTTTGTAGTCGTCGTAGGCCAGCGCTCTAAGTTGTTCATCAGCTACGATCTCATCATCATCCGTTCCCCCGATCAGACGTAGTCTTATAGAAGATTTATGCTCTCCATTCAGTTCAAACCTATCATCGCCATCCAGGCCATATATTCTGACCTCTCTGGTATCATCTGCTACAAAGCGTCTACTGTAGTACAACTCGTCAGCTTCACCGTCTTTATCCGCGTCGAATAGCTCCACCAATAGATCTCCATTATCCAGACCAGTTGCAACAATTACATCGTCTTTATTCGTAGTTGTGACATCTACTCGCCTGGCCAAGTGGCGATAAAACCGCATGGCTACCTCTGGCAGTAGATCACGTCTCTTTTTCAGTTTTCCGTCCAGATCGTATTCGTTCAGACTTTCTTCTCGTATTTCTGGCGGTATGCGTTGTAGGGCATCGTCTATGGTGGCGTCATCCATCTGCGCTACAATAAAATTGGCTTCTGCCCGAAAATCCTCTGCTGTCATTTTGCTCAGGAAAAACCGATCATTCCACTTGCCATTCGTGAATAGCCAATTGCCGCCATCGTAATCGTAATCAAAGGCCTGGAGCTTTCTTGCGTCGGGCACAAAAATGGCCCCCAGTCTGATGACAAAGGCATCGAAATTGCTGTAAGCCTGATCTCGATCTCTGGCGACAGGCGTGTAGATGGTCAGGCCATCTTCATCTTCTCGCGTTGCCCACCGCCATTGGTCTCGATGTCTATCCCAATCGCCTATCCAAAGGTCGAACAGTCTGGCTCTCAAGTAATTGCGTTGATCGGCTTGATGCTTCCAATCGTCGCTAATCGCCTGCCTGGCATCTCCATTGCTCACTATTTCCTCACTGTTCCCAAAGAAGCCGGTACCGCTCCAGTCGTCGTCGGGTCGTTGTTCGAGCCAGTACATTTCGTCTCCAAAAAAGGTGTTGAATGGCCCCAGTGCTGTCTGCTTCGGTATGTAATAAAGGCTGGGTCTGATGTTGTAAAGTCCCAGTTTTTCCTGCATAGGTGGCAGGGTCAATGGAGCAAATGGATACAAGGCCGTGAAGGCATCGCGGGTGATGTCGGCAGCTACACTTTGCTCGATCAGGCCCGGCAAAAGCTGAGCGGGATTTTTGCGCACAGATCGCAATTGATACCTATGCCCGTCTCCACCGTAAACGTGCAGTGACATAGTCGTCATGCCTCCACCTCGCTTGAAAGGTTCCAGGCCACCATTGATCGTATCGATGTACAATACTGGAGCTTCGATGTCTTTATAGTATAGTTGGCGGTACGTACGCCCAAATGTCGTCCGGTATAAACCAGATCGATCCGGGCCTTCTTCCGGATAGATCGCTGTAGTTGCGGTTTTATCGGTCAGGACTTCCGCAGGTGGTATCACCTCCTCATTCGATTGTAGGCTATTTCTGTTCTCGATGATGCACCTGCTAAAGACTTGCTCTCGTTGCCCTTCCTCATCAACAGTATAAAAGTTGACATATACCTGGCCACCTTCATAGAAGGCCAATTCTCCGAAACCCACTGCGCCATAGGCAAAGCCTGCCTCGTTTCCACCGCCAGCTGGCGCACGTGCACTACCACTACCAGCAGTAACTATATGGTAGGTTTCTTCCTCTACATAAAGCATGTTTTGCTCGTGTCCACTCAGGAAAATAACCATTTGCTCATCATCTATAGATGCCGTGAGCTTGTCCGTTAGTTCCTTATAGCGCAGGTTGCTCAAATCCTGGCGCGATCCGACGGTTGCCTGTACACCTCTGGCCATAGACCCTACTACAGGCAATGGCAAATATGCACCAGGAATAAGGTCGGCTAAAGGAAACAGGTGCTGCGCTACCGAATACCGCCCTCCTCGATTTCCATTGCTTTGCAGAGGATGGTGCATCATCACGATCTTGACCCGATCTCTATATCCCCTGATTTCATCTTGTACAGCAAGCATGAAGCTTCCTCGATCCGAATAATCACAACCTTCTGCTAGCTCTTCCTCGCGCTGCCAGTCAGCCAGATACCAGGCTGAGTTTATACCTATCAATCCCACTTGATCAAAAATCTCATCTTCTTCGGGGCCACTACAAGCATCATTGGGGGTGAAATCTACATTTTTGTCACAATGCCTGTCAAAGTATCGTTCCAATCGCTGTAGTCTGTTGAAATGTCCCTGCCCACCGAGCTCATTTTCCCCCGGCACATAGTACACCTTTCCCTCTACCTCTTCCACAAGCGCTATAATCTCATCTAGCCAGGCTTTCCCCTCATCGTCTTTTTTCCGCAGACCGTTTGGACCGACTATATCTCCTAGTAAAGCCAGGCGACCATTTACTCCAGACTCACGGGTCAGCGCCGCTGCTGATGCTAAAGTTGACAACCCCCTTGGTTGGTCTTCATGTAGGTCGCTCAGAAAAACCAATTGGTATTCCAATGGAGTGGAGGGCGCTTGGTTGCCATAAGGTCTTGCCGGCTCGCTTATATGCTTCTGATAATTTGCGCAGGAAGCAATCAGAATAAATACACCTGTAAAGAGCAGTTGATTAAGCCTGTTGCTCATAAGCTATAATTTCTAGGGTAAATGTAGAGTTGGCCGCCAATATACCGACTAACACGACATGAAGCCTAATTTAGCTCTAGCTGTAGACAAAGGGATATTTTCTGGAGCTCGAAATCTCCACCATTCTATAATCCTGCGCTTATACGCTATTTTCTACTCAGTCCGCTTAAATAATTCCTTGTTTACCGAGGTATCGCTCCGCGTCTAGAGCAGCCATACATCCTGTACCAGCAGCTGTGACTGCTTGTCGGTAGACATGATCAGCGGCATCACCACTTACGAATACACCAGGAACATTAGTAGCCGTACTATTGGGTTTGTGTTCCAGGTAGCCACTGTCTTCCATATCCAGCCAATCCTTGAACATCGCTGTATTCGGAGTATGACCGATAGCTACAAAAAAGGCCGAAACGGGAATAGTTTGCTCTTCATTAGTCTGATTATTGTAGACCAAAACACCCTCTACCTTCTCTTCACCTAATATCTCTTTAGTCTCGGTGTTCCAATAGATTTTAATATTCTCTTGCTTCTTTACTCGGTCTTGCATGATCTTACTCGCCCGCATCTCATCGCGCCTGACAAACATGTGTACCACCGGGCAGAGATTGCTGAGATAAAGCGCCTCTTCTGCCGCACTATCCCCGGCTCCAACAATAGCTACCTCTTTACCCTTAAAAAAGAAGCCGTCACATACCGCACAGGCGCTTACACCCTTATTGGCCAAACGTTGTTCGCTTTCCAATCCGAGCCATTTTGCACTTGCCCCAGTAGATATAATTACGGAGTGTGCGGGTACTTCTTCGCCCGATTCTGTGAATATTTTATGGACAGGACCACTAAAGTCAACCTTATCGATCAGCTCAAACCGGACATCCGTACCGAAACGTTCTGCTTGCTTTCTCAGGTCTTCCATCATTTGTGGACCCATGATACCGTCTGGATAACCAGGAAAGTTCTCTACGTCAGTAGTGATCATCAGCTGCCCACCAGGCTCTTTACCTGTGAATAACACTGGCGAGAGATTAGCACGAGCAGCATAAATAGCTGCTGTATATCCTGCCGGTCCAGATCCAATGATTACGGTTTTTAGCGGTTCTTGATTCATGAATTGATTAGTTCAAGCAAATGAGAATGCAAAAGTAAAATTTAAGGCGTAAGCCAACAAGGTGGAACTATGAAAACAAACACTTGAAATATCTAAGAGTTGGTCTTTTTCTCCATTGATAGCCTTATCTATCTGCCAAATACAATCTGATTTGCCTTTTTGCGACAATCAGACTACCACTACTTCAAGAACACCTGAAGTCTCATCCATAAGCACAGATACTTTGTCAGACTAAACCGCCCTAACTCAATATTCTCAAGTCTTAAATGAAAAATGGGCCGCCACGCAGCCCATTCTCCTTTCTTATTCTATTCATTTTGCACGTAGTGCATAGCTGAATAATATCCGTGTTCATCTGTGTAATCCGTGGCCTATTCAAACACGTTAAAACAGACACGCTTTAGCGTGGTGCTTTCTACCGGATCACCATCTGCTTAGTTGCGGTATGCTCTCCAGCAGTCAGGGTGTAGCTGTATACACCACTGGCGGCTAGGTCGCTGCGTTGCAAATTGATCAGGTTTTCACCCGCCTCGGCTTCGATCTCTCTGACCAGGATCGTACGGCCCTGTACATCGCGGATCGTCAGCGTCGCGGTATTCGCTACCGGCAGACTGAACGCAATCTGAGTCGCTGCATCTACCGGGTTCGGGCTATTCTGACCCAAGCTAAACTCAGCAGCATCTGTTGCCGTAGTTGTAGCAAAGTCCAATGATAGATTCGCTACGCCACCAAAGGTCGGATAGCCTTCTGAGCG
>JBCDFE010000038.1:0-24925 GCA_039178745.1 Bacteroidota bacterium
CGCGAGACACGGGAGAGAAGTCGACTTTGGACTTCGAGTACACGTCATTGTCCGAGAAACAGAAGCCGAAGCGAGACAGGCCGCCCGCGACCTGATGTCGGAGCTCGATGCCGAACTCGGTACCGACATCCGAAATCGAGCTCAGGATGCTAAGAGTCTAGGGGTATCACGCCAAGCGGACATGCGCGCACAAAGCGATGATGATGGCTTTATCGAAGATCATCTCTGGACGGGTATAGGGCGAGCTCGATCGGGTTGCGGAGCCGCCATAGTAGGTGATCCTGATCAGGTATTCGAGAAACTCAGGCACTACCATCAAATGGGCATTCGCGCGTTCATTCTAAGCGGCTATCCCCACCGTGAAGAATGCGAGCTATTCGGTCGCTATGTGCTGCCCAGAATCAAAACCTGCTCGCTGGCTGAAGTGCTGGGCAGACGGCCAAAGGAGGTGCCTGTTATGAGCAGGTATTAGGGAACTGGTTAAAGTGGATACGATGAATGGCAAGTCAACTTACACAGCATGCATCCACAAAATCAAAGTCTCAACCCATAATTAGTACTTCTACCGCCCGATTCTTTTTTTTCCAGCACTTCCATTTCGATTAGCGCCTGAATATCTCTCAGTGCAGTATCGTGAGATGATTTAGTCATTTTAGCCCACTTTTTTGTGGTTAGCTTACCTTGAAAATCATCGAGAAGCTTATTGAGCATTTTATACTGACGATCATTAAACTGCACATCTCTGTACCTTAGCCAAAAATCGTGTCTAATGAAAACTTTTTTCAGTATCTCTTCTGAAGATAGTAACGCGTTCTTTAAACATTTCAAGAACCAGATCAGCCAAGGAGTTATGTCTAATCCGCTTCTCTGGGTGCGTTCTAATTGATCATAATAATGCTTTCGCTCCTTCCTGATCTGAGCTGACATACTGTAAAACCGCTGTGATACCCCATCTGCACGAGTCAACAGCATATCGGTAATGGCTCTAGCCAACCTACCATTCCCATCTTCGAATGGATGAATAGTAATAAACCAGAGATGTGCAATTCCAGCTTTTAATACAGGGTCAAGATCGGGCTGTTCGGTGTTGAACCAGATAAGAAAAACTTCCATTTCCTGATCAACTTTAATTGCATCGGGTGCTTGAAAATGGACCCGCTCTTTTCCCAAAGCCCCAGACACCACTTGCATCGGTCCTGTGGAATCGTCCCTCCAACTTCCTACCAAAATTTTATACATACCACTTCTGCCAGTTGGGAACATAGCAGCATGCCAACCATAAAGTCTTTCTGCTGTGAGCGGAAGATTATAATTCTGTATAGCATCCAGCGTTAAGTCGACTATGCCGTCTACATCTCTATTTGAAGGCACCAGTCCAGCACGCTCCAGACCTAATCGCCTGGCCAATGATGATCGGACTTGCTCCACTTCTAGTATCTCGCCTTCTATCTCAGAGGTCTTGACGATTTCTTTGGTAACCGTCTCCAGGTTTGCCTCATCTCGGAGGTCTAAACCAAGAGATTCCATCTTCCCGATCAGATACCCTTGTAGGTTCCTTACTTCTCCGAGCAGGTGAAGCAGTTCCTCATTCTGCCAATGGAACTTGGGCCAGTCGCGGAGTTGATGTATGTACATGCTTACAAAAAAAGGCCATCTGCGTAGAAAAAGCAATTATTCTACGCAGATTTTGCGTAGAATAATTGCTTTTTCCAAGAGTCGCGTCCAACAACTGGCCATTTCAGCCATCCGACATCATTGATTCCATATGGCTAGCTATGCGTTTTATACTTTCTCGTCTTACGCCTAGTCCCCTACAGACGGTGGGTAGTTCTGCAACAGCACTCCTGACCTCCTCGATAACATCAGCTCCATTCGCAAGACCAAAGGTATCAGCCAGATTTAGCAGTTGCTTACTTCCTGGATCCTTTCCTTCACCTCCTACTGTCATACTGTGATGCCCATGAGCAGATGGCGAAAAAGTCAAATCATAAGCAGGAGCCAAACGCCAATGGCCTTTCTGATCCATTAAAAATGAAATATTTTTTGAGTGATCATCCCTATTGAAAGCAAAAACGTTAAAGGCAGCCAAACGCAGTACAGAGCTCGTAGCACCAACATCTTTTTCTAATTTTAAGACCACGTCCATAATATGGCCATAATCTAAGCTGCTCAAACGAAAGTTATCGTGAAGCATACCAGCCAAAGAATGCATATGAAACCGTTTGCTCCCAATGCGATCAAATCGCTTTGTTCCAAAATAAAGCTGACCTGATTTTCCTCTGAACAACTTTACCTCAGACATATTCAGACCCGCCTTTACAGCAGTGATCGCATAGGCATACTCGATGAGTGCGGCATCTGTGCCGTCCTGACTACTTGTAAACTTAATAAGCCATGGCTCGTAGCTATCTTCTAATGGCAAATGACTAGGTAGCAGATTGCCATTCTCAGCATTGGAATGTACCAATATTTTTGGCCTTGCGCCTGCGGAGGAACCTCCGAGTTTCAATAAATCATCAATATCTACATCTTCTTGTTCGGAGAGAACAGCGGCTGCTTCTGCTGCCAGTTCATCCAGTTCTATCTTTATAGTATGATCTATATCCATTTCGGCTACAGGCTCGTATGTGAGTGCGCCCATCCCGTTTTTCCCAACATAAGCCAGACGAGTAAGCGGATCAACTTCATTCAAGCGCACTCCCCTTGCCAACAAAGCACGATCGAGTAATAAACGCCCCCATCCATCTGGTAGTGAATCTGCAAAAACACCAAAAAGTCCATCAAAAATCTGGGTACTTGCTCGTTGTATGCCAGCTATACACGGCAATTTGAATGGGGAAATTTCCAGACCGGTCTCCAGAAACCCATCGTAAAATCGAAAATAAATTTCTCCAGTTCTGTTACGTACCAACTCACCTACGGAAATTGAATCGTCTCCGAATTTCAGACTTACTTTCAACCGGTTCATTTCCTCCTCATTTCATCACTGAATAATCGCTCGATGGCTTCCATATCTTCTGGAATCGATAACACTCGATCAAACTCTTCCAGTTTACCCAGAATGCGGGCTAGTTTCAGTAAATTGTCTAGTGATATTTGACCCGATTGTTCAAAGCGTTTCAAGCTGCCTAAACTAACACCGCTTCGCCTAGCTAAGTCGGCCTGGGTGTAGCCAGCGTGCTTGCGCAACTGCTTGTGCCTAGCAGCTAGTTCTTGGCGAATATCCATAGGTTGCTTAGTGAGAGAGTAAGGATTCAATAGCTAATATTTTAGCTAAAATACCGATATTCTATTAAAAAAGCTAATATTTTGGTCTTAAACAAAATCATATTTCTTCCCGTGCTGCTGGGTATGTCCTTCAGTACTTCGCTTGCTCAGTCCAGTGCCGATTACGGTGCACCAAAGTATGTGCCGCCAGCGGGGAAGAAGATGCTCTTTATCGGCCAGGACCTCAGCAGCGTAGGCGGCGTAGCTACCTTTAGAGATGGATATATAGACCAATTCCCGGATCACCAGCCTGCCGGAGTGACGACCTACACCAGCATTCCCAGTCTGAATGGGCTCCGCAGCAGAGCCAACTGGGGGGCGGGCACCCTACAGGCACAGGCGTATCTAAATGATGAAAGTTTTGACCAAACAGCTATGTCCATAGGCTTGCATTTAGTCGGGCAGTTGCGGAAAATAGGCCGAGGAAAACACAATACAGCTATCGCTCAACTGGCCCAATGGGTAAAGGGCAGCAACAGACCTGTATTTCTCAGAATAGGCTACGAGTTTGAAGGCGAGTGGAATAACTACAAACCCAAAGATTTTATAAAAGCATGGCGGCAAATCGTACACATCTTCGATGCACAAGAAGTAGAAAATGTGGCCTACGTTTGGCAATCGGCCGGAATTAATGCGACCAACCTATCCGACTGGTACCCTGGCGATGAATACGTCAACTGGGTAGGATACTCGCATTTCGATGGTCCAGATCCAGGGCAAAGCATGCGCGACTTTGCCACTGCCCACCAAAAACCCATCATGATCGCAGAAGCTACACCAAGAGTCGATCTGAAGCAAGTACGTGGAGAAGCGATATGGGAAGATTGGTATCGTCCCCTTTTGGATCAGGTTTACAATAGCGATCAAATCGCAGCTCTGGCCTATATCAACGCCTACTGGGACCAGCAGCCGATGTGGCACGGCCAAGGCTGGGGTGACTCTCGTGTGCAGATCCATGAAGAAGTTCGTCAACTGTGGGCTACAGAAATGGAGAAAAATGTCTGGCTGAGTGGAGAGAAGCTACTCTTTGAAATTGGCTTCTTAAGTAATTGAAACCGTTTTATCCCAATGTCATAGTAATGCATGTAGGTAATTTGCTGTATCTCTCAAACCGTTTCGTTTGAGCGCCTCTAAAACCTGAAATTCATCTAAATCAGGATTTTTCCTGTTCATTACCAATTTGCGAAAAGATTGAATAGCCAAATCTTGATTCAAATCAATAGTATCTGCGAGAAAGTCATCCGCACTTTTGGCAATCAACCCAAAATTTTCTAAATAATTGCTTGGAAAGTCTTTCAAATTGTTAGTGACAATTAAGTCTGCATTCGTCGCGATGGCAGCTGCTAAAACGTGGCGGTCTTTCTCGTCAGGTAGCTTTAAAGATATTATCAAAGAATCGTAATTCTTGACCAATGCATCAGGAAAAGCAGCATTTGCCCAACCTACTCTTTTTTCAATCTCTACTTCATTAATATTCTTTCTGCGCATGACCCTTTCCCACTCTTCAAAGATGTGCTTACTCCATTTAGGTGTATACAAATCGTCATGAGCAAACCAGAATAACAAATCCCGGATTTCTATTGGAAACAACACATTAGTATCCAAAACACATGTAAATCTAGTGCTATGAATCATACAATCCTGACTCTTCGTCTGCATGCATGATTTTTATCAACATGTCTCTTTGCTTAGTTTTTATTTTTTGTTTGTAGGCCATAACATCCTCAAACTTTATCCGTCTGTGTCTCCCAATTTTAGTAAACTCTATCTCGCCCTTTTCCAATAACTTGACTAAATGAGGACGAGAACAACCCAGTATATCTGCAGCAGCTTGTGTCGTTAATTCAGTAGCTACCGGTACAATTGACACCGCTTTTCCTCGACTAGTCTCCTTAAGTATCTTAGCAAGAAGCCTAAGAGCCTTTACTGGTACCCTAATCTTTTCCTGAGTCTCCTCAATTTCTATTTCCGGACTATCATTCTTGACGCTACCCAGCACATCGGCTAGAAGTCCATATGACTCCAATGCAAGCTTTTGCTCTTCCTTAGAGGGCCGGATTGTACTTTCCAAATACGTCATAACAAATACATTAATAATCAATTCGAAATATACGAAACATTCGAAATAATCAAAAAGTTTCTTCTATTGTAACACTACCCCACTCCGCAGCATAAACCATCGAAACAAGATCGTTATGCGGCTCTCGGTAACTCTCATATTTCTATTTACATGCTCTTGTGCTTGGGTTAAAGCACAAACCTTTCCAGACGAAACCATTGTTTGCCGGCAAGGCGCTTATACCTTAGATAACCCCCTACCAAGTACTGGTGGTCTGGTGTTTCAGTGGGAACGATCCTTTGATGGCGGAACCAGCTGGAGCGATATAGTCGGTGGTACCAATGCCGATTTGAACATCAACAACCCCAATACCGGAATCTTCTATCGGCTTCGGTATGCAAATACAGCAGTATGCCTGATGGACCCGACCTGCGCAAGTCTAAGCAATGCAACCCGCCTGGTGGTAGATATAGCCGAGTTCTTTCAGTCTGCTACAATATGCCAGGGAGAAAGCGTGACGGTTGGCGACGACACCTATGCCAACGGTGGCAACTATCAGACCGTGCTCGACATGGGTGGCTGCGATAGTATCGTCAATACTTTTGTGCTGGTCTACGAGAGCTACGATCAGCTCGTATTTGCCGATTTGTGCCCCGGCGAGACCTACCTTGGACAGACCTTTGAGCGTGATACCACCTTTAGTCAGACTTTTTCAACGGTCAATGGCTGCGATAGTACGATCACCTATGAGATCAATCTCAGCTTTCCTGACAACCTGGAGATCGAAGGACCTAATGAAATATGCGCCGGCGAGACTGCCATCTTATTCGCTTCTGGTCAGTTCAGCAACTACGATTGGGACAATGGTTCTGATGAGCGGCAAATTGAGGCAGACCAATCGGGCATTTACCGATTGACGGTCAGCAATAGTCAGGGTTGCAGCGCAGAGCTAAGCCATGAACTGCGGGTTGTGGAGTTGGAAGCAACAGCAGAATTTGACGCGCCAAGCTGCCCGGAAACAGAGACCGGTAGCCTAAGCATTGACGCCAGCGGCGATGATTTTTTGATGTACAGCTTTGATGGCGGCAATAGCTTCACTACAGCGCCTGAGTTGAGCAATTTGGCCGCAGGCACCTACAGCTGGATCGTCGAAAGCCCAGGAGGTTGCCAAATCGATGGACAGACGAATATACCCGATGCTCCAGGTCTTGGAATGAGCACTCCCCTACCCTTGCAACAAAATATAGAGCGCGGCGATGCCGTACCGCTGCTGGTAGAAACCGATTTTGCACCCAGCAATTGGACCTGGACACCCAGTATAGGCCTCAGTTGTGATGACTGCCCCAACCCTGTAGCCCAGCCCCTGGTCAATGGTAGCTATACTGTTACAGCTACGGCCGAGGGCGGTTGTGCAGAGACTCTGGAATTCCGTTTCAGCGTAGCCGACAATCGCCGATTCTTCGCGCCTACGGCATTCAGTCCCAATGGAGATGGACAAAACGAAACCTGGGCCATTTTGCCCGGTCCACGCACAGAGCGAGTAGCCGACCTGATGATCTTTGATCGCTGGGGGGGCACCCTCTTGGTGCGCGAGGGCGGATACGAGCCCACCGATCCCAGAGTGAGTTGGGATGGGACTTCCGCAGGTAGCCCGCTCGAAGTGGGCACCTATGCCTTTGCTGCTACCCTCGAATTCACAGACGGAACCAGCCGCCAAATCAGCGGCACCATTAATTTAATCCGCTAGTAGCTTACATTTGACTGCTGGCAAAAATTTGAAGTCATGACCTTATCAAAACTCATTTTCCCAATTGCGCTTCTGGCCTTTAGCCTACAGCTACAAGCACAAGACATGCCCAGGTCTGTAGTGGGAAGTGCCGGCACTTATTTTTCCAATGTCAATACCGGCAACCTCCACTGGACGGTAGGCGAAGTAGCTGTAGACTATAGCGTCAATGGCATCACACTAGCTCAAGGGTTTCATCAGGGATACTACGATTTAGTGATCAGCTCTATTTATGAAGCGCCGGAACTCAACCTAAGCCTGACGGCTTTCCCCAACCCGACTATGGGACAGCTTACCCTGGAGGGAAGCTGGGATAGAGGCGACAGAGTTCGCATGACCGATCTCATGGGCAGGCCCATCATCGAGGCTGAACTAGCCCCTGAACGTATGGATTTCGACATGGTCAGCCAGCCGAGTGGTGTTTATTTGCTCAGTGTATCCAGAGATGGGCAGGTGCTGAAGACCTTCCAGGTGATCAAGCAATAATAAGAACAGAAGGTCTAACTTTGCACTATCTTTTTCAATGATTCGTTAGCATTAATATTTAAGAGCTTGCTGGAAAATCACGCTTTCGGCTGCTCTTGCCAAGCGCTAACGAAGTTGGCCAATGTCGCTTGTCGAGTGCCATTGGCCAACATCTATCATTTGACCTCTGATATGCAACTAAGACTACTGACCTCTCTGGCCCTATTAATCTTTTCCTACCCGCTATTTTCCCAGCAACTGGTGCCACTCGAAGGGTTCGAGATGTTGGCGCCACCGCCAAAACTCAGACCTGCCGAAACCGCTAAAGCAAGCTGCGATTTTGAGGACCTGCCATTCGAGCGGGTACGGACCGACGAGACCATCGGCGTATTTTTCGAATTGGACACTTTCGGTTTTGGTGGCCCCAATAGTGACTTCGTTTGTCTCAATTGCGATGAGGCGGCATTTGGCGATGCATCAGTAGATGGCACACAGCTTTCCTACACCGGATCGGCTATCAGCCAGGGCATAGACAGCATACAAGTATCCTTTGGGGATACCCTCACTATGAATTTTGCCGATCCGGTCGTCATTCCGGTTCTATCCCAGCGGCCCAATATAGTGTTTGACAATCCTGTCTTGCCCGTTGGCCCGCAAGAGACCGTCAATCAGGATGTTATCTTACAGGACTTACCTGGCGGGCCTTTTTGCTTCGACTTCGTAGACGATGACGACTATACGGGTCGTGGGCAACTATTCGATTTTGTAGATGCAGATGATATAACCCAAGGATTCACTTTCCGATCGGCCAGGTTAGCTGGTCTGGACAGACTCGGTGTGCGCGTGTGCAATGAGTTTGACCTCTGCGATACCTACTACTACTTTTTCCGGGTGGTGCGAGAGAATGTAGATCCGCCCTTCTTCGATGACTTCTCCTATGACGCCATCAGACCAGACCTGGAACTGTGGCAGGACGAAGAGGTCCTCATCAACCGCAATTACGGCATTTTGGCACCTAGCGTAGGAGTAGCTACTTTCGATGGTGTAGGCCCTTTTGGACAAGCCTATGCCCCGCCTGGTGGTGGCGTGTCGATCAGCCGTGACTTTTTAACCTCAGCTGGCATTAATCTGGCTGGCCAATCGGGCTACGTGCTCACCTTTTATGCCCAACCGCGTGGACTGGGCAATCGCCCTGAGTTTGCCGACTCGCTCGTTTTGCAATTTCGCGGCGAAAATGGCAACTGGCGAACGGTCTGGTCTGAGGGTGGACTTTCCAATGGTGAGCCCGATGATAGTGACCGCCCCTTCATAGGCTATACCATTCCGTTGCAATCGCAAGATTACTACAATGGGTTTAGTTTTAGATTTTTCAACCTGAGCAATGAGTCGGGTGCCAGAGATAACTGGAACCTAGATTATGTGCGACTAGACAATATAGCCACGACCCTGAGTCTGGCAGACATCGCATTTCTAAATCCGCCCAGGCACATCACCAGGCCGTATACAGCTATGCCATACCGCCACCTGGTAAGCGCTGGACCTGCGGAAGTCCAAACCGAACTAGCCGTAGATATATGGAACCACCTAGCTGGACAAGATCTGCGGGTAAACGCATCATCTCTGGTTATAGAGGAATTGCAAACCGGGCAGATCTTCTTCAATACCAATTTGCTCGATGGCCCGGAAGCGGATATCGCCCCCAGCATACCCATCGAGAAGCGATTCGATATGCCGAGTACCGCACCTTTTAGCTCAGGCTATCAAAACTACGTAGACGCGCTACTAGACTTGCCCAACACCGCCGAAGAGCAATATGAGGTACGTACAAACTATACCATGACCATAGACGAAGAAACCGATCGACCCGGCGTAGTGGCTTCGGTCCAGTCAAATAATCAGGTAGAACAGGTAACGACCCTGAGCAATTATTTTTCCTATGATGACGGGTCTTCCGAGCTGGCCATAGAAGCCCAGCCCAATCAGCGCATCGTACAAGAATACGATGCCTTTGTGCCAGATGTACTCAGGGGTGTCAGTATCAGATTTCCCCGCACCAGCGCCAATGTGGCCAATCAAGAAATTGAGGTAGAGATATACCTAGGCGAGTTAGACAACAGCCCCGACTACAGCTTCCCGGTTACCCCCGTATACGTCGAAGATTTCTTTATAGATAGCCTCCAGGGCTTTACGACCTATGCCTTGCCCGATTCTGTAGATATTCCAGTGGGAAAGTTTTATGTGGGCTGGCGCCAGGTTTCTGCTTGCAACATTTGCGTACCGGTAGGCTATGACCGCAATAACAATACACAAGGTCGAATCTTTTTTAGGGCCAATGGCGGGTGGTTTCCATTTATAACCGCCATTACGGGTTCTGTTATGATCAGACCGATCGTTGGTAGTGAGACCGTGCCTTCTACGAGTAGTACGGCTTTTCCCGAAGATGAGGACCTCGACTGGCTAACTATTTACCCCAACCCGACTAATGACCGGGTCTGGCTACAAACCGATCAAGTTTATAGTACGAACCAAATCCAGTGGGCCATATTCGATATGAGTGGCCGAATGATTGATCGTGGAACTGGTACAGAGATTTCACTCGATGCGCTCTTGCCAGGCACCTACATACTCAGGGCTATAGATGACCGTGGGCAGATCAGTCGGCAAAAACTCTTGAAAACGGGCAACTAAACCGGCTTTCGAGCGGTATAAGCAAGGATATCATTTAAAGCTGACCAATCAGATGAACGACATTACTATACAGGAATTTAAGCAACGCCAAAGCGAAGGCGATAGTGATTTTGTGCTCGTAGATGTGCGCGAACCCTACGAACATGACGAATTTAATGTGGGCGGAATGCTCATTCCTCTGGGAGAGATCACCAATGCCGATCAACTAGAGAAGCTCGCCTCCAGTCGGGACAAGGAGGTCATTGTCTACTGCCGCAGTGGTCAGCGATCGCGTATGGCCAAGATGCTACTCGAGCAATCTGGCTTTACCAAAGTGAGAAATCTGGAAGGCGGTATGATGGCCTATCAAGAGGGATAGTCGATTTTACTCGGCTCGATGCACGTAGGCGTCGAATCCCTTGGCCTTTAACTGATTCTTCAGAACAACCGCATCGTTGTACCCATCAAATGTATTAACGACGACCAGGGCGTAGGTTCCTCTGTCAAAAATCTCGACTTCTGCGTAGGGGAATCCCGCCCGGTGGAGCTTGCGCATTTGCACATCGGCATTGATGCGTTCGCGATACGATCCAGCTACTACCAAATAATCACCCTGGCTGCGGTATGCCGTATTAGACCTGCTACTAGAATTGCCGCTACTGGCCGTGCTGCCAGAGCTGTTATTACTTCCCACATCGTCTGTTGGCGTGTAGCTAGACCCAGTGCTCACTCGGTAGCTATCGTCGGTAGCTGGAGTTTCATCTTCGGCTTGCTCGGCCTGGTAACCGTCTTGCTCGCGCTCTGTTGCGTCTTCGGTATTTGTAGTGGAAGAGCTGCCACTGGGCTCGCCTCCGAGATCGGTATCGGTATTGGCCGAGGTACTACTGCTCGACTGCCCGTAGTCATTTTGATCGAGCTGTATGGGGGCAGGTTCGGGATTGTTGGTATCTCGGGATGCTTGGACCGCCTTTGTCAAAAAGTAAGCCAACGCAATCAAGCATGCAATGAGGATGACCGGAAGTAAGGAATCGAGGCGCATGAAGTGTGGTATTTATTGGGTAAATAGCCTGTGAAGGACTTGTTGTAGATATAGAAGAAGCTGTTGAGCTTTATTCGTTGCTTATGCAAAGGTAATATATAAAATATTATCAGATATGATTGCCTCTCACGCTAGTCTGGATACCGGCCATTCCATTTTGCGGCCCAACCTCTGGGGGCATTAGTGAACCATACGCTTACTCAGTAATTATCTAGGTACCCAATAACTCAACTTTGAGCTTGCAAACAGTAGATGATCCGACAGCGGCCACCCGCAAACAAGACCACATAGAAATGGCATTTGAGTCTCAGGTAGCAACTGCTGCCTTAGACCCTCGTTTCGACTATGAACCTTTGCTGTCTTCACATCCCAAACCAGGCAGTTTGCCCAAGCAGCAGTGGTTGGGCAAGAAGCTCGATGCGCCTATTTGGGTCAGTAGTATGACCGGTGGTACCGAGATGGCCCTGACCATCAACAGAAACCTGGCCAGGGCTTGTGCAGAATTTGGCCTGGGTATGGGCCTGGGCAGTTGTCGGCCCCTGCTGTACGAAGACGACCGGCTGGAGGATTTCCAAGTCCGACCACTACTTGGCGATGAGCGCTTACTATTTGGCAATTTAGGACTTGCACAGGTCGAGCGTCTCCTTGCCGATGGAGATCTCTGGCGCATAGACCGACTAGTAGATATGCTGGATTTAGATGGCCTTATCATACACGTCAATCCACTACAAGAATGGCTACAACCCGAAGGTGACCGCTTTGAGCTTTCGCCCATCGAGGTAATAGAAGCGGTGATCAAGCAAAAACCCCAGTTGCCCCTTATGGTTAAAGAAGTTGGTCAGGGCATGGGTCCTGCCAGCTTGCGTCGTCTGCTAGCCCTACCACTGCTGGCACTAGATACGGCCGCCAATGGCGGTACCAATTTCAGCAAGCTGGAGCTACTCCGAAACAGCGATACGGAAAGAGCCGCTTATGCTAATATTAGTCTTTTGGGGCATTCTGCCTTGGAGATGGTCGACATCATCAATGCACTATTCGAAGATCCCACTTTGGAGGTGCGCTGCGAAAATCTGATCATCAGCGGGGGCGTACGCGACTTTTTAGATGGGTATTACCTGACTCAACGAGCAAAACTTCCTGCTATTTATGGTCAGGCGTCTGCTATGTTGCGCCACGCTCAGGGCGATTATCAATATTTGCGAGATCACATAAACCGCCAAATCAGAGGATTGGAGCTGGCGCATGCCTATCTTAGGCCAAGAGCTTAAATTCCATCGATCAATACTAAGCAAGTCTTATGTCCAAAACGCTGGTATCTAAACCAATTAATGGTTTTAGCAAGCTGAGTAAATCCGAAAAGCGAAACTGGCTAGCCAGGCAATATTTTGCCCAAGATCAAGGATTTGAGGAAGAACTGAGTCGATTTGATACGGCAGAGGCTCAGGTTCAGGAGACGCTCGATCAATTTAGCGAAAATACCATCGCCAACTTCCCTATGCCTTATGGTTTGGCACCTAATTTCCTAATCAATGATCGCATGTATACCGTACCCATGGTCATCGAGGAAAGCTCTGTGGTCGCCGCAGCCAGCAGTGCTGCTAAATACTGGATGAACCACGGTGGCTTTCATGCAGAGGTAGTGGCCGAAGAAAAATTGGGGCAGCTGCATTTTCACTGGAGTGGCGCACCGGAGAGGCGAGCAGCACTCTTTCCTATGTTGAGGCAACAACTGCGCCAGGCAACCGCCCACCTGACCACTAGAATGAAAGGCCGCGGCGGAGGCGTTATGGGCATGGAATGGAAACATTTGCCCCAGGTTGCACCCGATTACTATCAATTACTGGTCAGATTCGGCACCGCAGACAGTATGGGTGCCAATTTTATCAATACTGTTCTGGAGGCCTATGGCCACTGCCTGGAATTGTGGGCCACTAACACACCAGAGCTATCAGAGGGGGAAAGGGAGCTGGAAGTCATCATGGCCATTCTCAGTAATCACACCCCAAATTGTGTAGTGAGAGCTTGGGTGAGCAGCCCCATTGGCATGATGAATGTGGCTGGTTCCGGCATAGACGCTCACGATTTTTCCAGGCGCTTTGCCACTGCTGTACGCATTGCTCGCGAAGATCCGTACCGCGCAGTTACCCACAACAAGGGTATTATGAACGGTGTAGATGCCGTTGTTTTAGCAACTGGAAATGACTTTAGGGCTATAGAAGCCGCCGCACACGCCTTTGCAGCCAGAGACGGCCAATACCGAAGCTTGAGTCGATGCGAGATCAGCGATGAGTATTTTCACTTCGAGCTGACCCTGCCCCTCGCCGTAGGCACAGTTGGTGGCCTGACCAAGCTACACCCGCTGGCCAAGCGAAGTCTGGATATCTTGGGCAGGCCCACTGCTAGAGAACTCATGCAGATTATGGCCGTTACCGGTCTGGCACAAAATTTTGCTGCTCTGCGAAGTCTGGTAACTACAGGGATTCAGCGCGGCCACATGAAAATGCACCTGCAAAATATCTTGCAGGCACTAGCAGCCACCGAAGAAGAAAAACAGAAAGCCACCCAGTACTTCGCAGATAAGACCATTAGTCACCATGGGGTGAATGCATATCTAGATAAATTAAGAATATCCTAATGTCAGCTTCACCGACATTAGGATATTAATTCTCATGAGTCTTTATTCCGCTCACGGCAAACTTCTTCTCACTGGCGAATACCTCGTCTTGGACGGTGCCAAAGCGCTGGCTATTCCAACTCGATTCGGACAGCAGATGCAAGTTGCCTGGCACCGGAGCGGACCAAAATTAAGATGGGCTGCTGAGGATCATCAGGGTAAAACCTGGTTGAGCACTGCTCTATATAGCCTCGATGATTCTACAGACAAACTAATGGATGCGCCCGAAGAGAAGCGGCTTCTACAAATTTTCAGAGCTGCTCGAAAACAAAAACCAAATGTCTGGGACACTCACCTATCAGGTCGCAGCATCCATACTACACTAGACTTTGATCGCGGCTGGGGGCTCGGCACCAGCTCCACTTTGATCTCTTTACTTTCGCAGTATCTGGAAATAGATCCTTACCAGCTACTTGAAGATACATTTGGTGGCTCGGGCTACGACCTGGCTTGCGCCACCACTAATCGGCCCTTAACTTACTTATTGAAAGAAGGACTTCCGCAGGTCGGTTACATTAACTGGCAACCAAGCTGGCTCGAAGACACCTACTTTGTCTATCTCGGCCAAAAGCAAAATAGCAGAGCAGGCATCAGACGCTATCGCGAGAAAGGCGCATCTACAGTAGAGATTGAACTCGCATCTCATCTCACAGATCGACTCATCGAAGCCCCTAGTTTATCAGAAGCTCAAATAATTGTGAAGGAGCACGAAGCCCTGATCAGTCGTATCATCGAGCTCCCTACCGTCCAAAGCCAGCACTTTGCGGATTTTCAAGGCATGACTAAAAGCCTGGGTGCCTGGGGCGGCGATTTTATCTGGGTTCTACCAAACAACTCTGAGGCCCCTGTCTACTTCTCCAACCGGGGGTACCATACGATCTTCCGATACCATCAAATGGCATTGAAAAGCTGAATTTTGACGTAAACACCTCAATACAAGTCTATTCTACTTCAAATCTAAGCGCCGAATGAGACAAAATGAGCGCTCAAACAAACTGAAAAGGGCCATTCGTGAATTGAAACCTCATCTAGCTAAATCTTATGGCCCAGATACCAGTATATACTCTCATATTTGTCATGTGCTATTTTTCTATACATCAGAGACATTCTGAACAACACTGAATCATATTTTAGTCCCCTTAGAGGCTATCAGACATTACACTGGTAGCCTCTCACTTTTTTAGCACTACATATATCCATTAAAGGGCAACTACCTAGATCAATCTCTGAATCTTTTTGATCCTGTTTTCTAAATCCTGTCGCACGCTTTTAGAGACCGGAACAGTCTGGTCATCCTCCATAATTAGTGCACCTCCTTGAGTTCTTTCTATCGTTTTGACGTATCGCAGGTTTACTAAAGCAGAGTTGTGGCTTCTGGCAAACCCATAGACCTCTAGAATATTCTCGTAATACTTAAGATTTTTAGATACGAGCAAAGGCTCTGTAGATGTAAAGTGGAACTTCGTATAGCTACCATTGGCCAGGCAGTACATGATATCATTGATGTATACCATCTCGAAGCCCCTGGAAGTAGCAAGTGCAATTTTGTGCCGACTCCTGTTGAAGTCGTTGACCTGAAGGATAAGTTGCTCCAGCGATAACTTACTGGACTTATCGTCGATGCGCTCGGCGGCATTACCGACCGCTCTTATGAGCTGGGGTATTTCAATGGGTTTGAGCAAATAGTCGATTGCCATAAACTCGAATGCCTTTATAGCGTAGTGGTTATGAGCAGTAATAAAGATAATTTCAAAGGAGATTTCACTCAGGTTTTCCAATAACTTGAATGCCGTATCGGATCCGAGCTGAATGTCGAGGAAAACCAATTCAGGCCTCTTGTCCATGATTAGCTCTTCTGCTACCCGAATGTTTGCTGCCTCTCCAACTACTTGAATTAGTGGGCAGAACTCTTCCAATAAAATACTGATATTTTCCCGGCTGTTTGCCTCGTCGTCAACAATGATAGATTGTACTTTCCTTTTCACCTTCAGGTCAATTTTCTATATTCATAAAAGGTAGATAGATCGTCACTTCTGTTCCGCTTGCTTGTCCATTCTCATAGAGATCTTCTATGTGCAAATGCGCATTTTCATAGCCTATCTTCCTAAGACATTCCAGTCGGCTCTGCGTATTCAATGAGGAAATGGACAAGTGTTTCTTCTTCTGCCCGGTCTGCTTACTTATTTCAGCTGCTGCAACCCGCCCTCTACCGTTATCGGTCACCTTGCAGCGGATGCCATCGCGGTAGGGGCTTATATTTATTAAAAGCAGCCCTTTCCTTTCGAGACCGGCCAAACCGTGGATCATCGCATTTTCAACTATGGGTTGAATAACCATACTTGGTATATAGCGCTGCTCTCTACTAAGCGCTTCGTTTACCACAATAGAATAATTGAATTCTTCCCGAAATCTAAGTTTTTCCAGTTCCAGATAATTCTTTATGAATTCTATCTCCTCATTGAGCTCAGCCTCTACCTGATCTGTAGACTCAGCCAAATTTCGCAGCATGGAGCCAAACTGACCCAGATAGCTGTATGCTACAGCCTTCTCCGACTTGAGTATGTAGTTTTGGATACCGCCGAGGGCATTGAACAGGAAGTGAGGGCTCATTTGTGTTTGTAGCAATTGAAGTTTGGCCTCTGCTCTGGATTTTTGTTGAGCGGTGACCAAAGCTTTGTTTTTGAAATACGTCAGAAGAAACGCCAATACCAAAGCTGCAAATAGAAACAAACTGTAAGATACGATTTGCTGCCGCTGGCTCTGACTACGTTCCTCACTCTCTAACAATCTACGGCTAGCTTGCTCTATTTCAGCATCTTTTTCCTGTAGTTTCAGTTTTGCTGACAAGCTCGCAATTTCCCGAGCCGTCTTTGCTCCTTCCTGATCATCTTCAAGTACAAAATTTTCCCGACTGGCATGAAGTGCATCATCAAAGCGACCGAGTGCTTCGTAAAGCTTTGCCCTTATGCTCCAGCATACTCTCCTTCCAAAATCTAGATCCAGTGCTTCTGAAAGTTCCCACGCCCGTTCAATGTACTTCTCCGCCAACCGACAATCTCCCTTTGATAGCCAAGCAGCTGCTAGATTAGCATTCAAAAAAATATTATCTCTATTCCTTAAATCATCGCTAAAACCGGGCATGGCTTCAAGTACGACAATAGCTTCATCAAACCTGCCCATGTTTAACAAAACAAACGATAAATTAAGATCAATCGAATTTTCAATCAGCTCGAGGCCCGTATCTGCGACGACCTTCTTTGCTTGATCAATCATGGATAACGCGCTTGATGAATTCCCGCCCATAGCGTTTACAATAGCCATGTTCATCAAACTATTTGCTCTTACACCGGGCATAGATGCTACACTGGGCATAGCCAAAACTTGCTCAAAGTACCCTTTAGCAACTCCCATCTGGTTAGACTGGCAAAGTGCAGCACCTATATTATTGACGGCCCACGCCACCATGTAGGGGCTATCTGTCAGCTCGAGTACTTCTTCCTGAGTTTCAATACTAGCTACATAGTCTGTATCCAAAAAATGTATCCATCCCATGTTCAATTTGATCCGAGCAGCTGAACTGGAATCACCTGCTTTTAGATATTGCTGAAATAACAGTTCTGAGCAGAGATACACGACATAGGTCGTATCAAAATCTGGCAACCAATTAATTTTCTGATCTACATACCAAGACTCTACTGCAAACTCTTCAACGTCGGAAAACAATACCGGCCTTAAAGTATCTAATAAACGCAGCTCCCTTTCCCTGTCAATGCCAAGCTCACGAAGCTCAATTTGCAAAGAGTCAATCAAGAAATCGTATTCTGCACCAGCCTGTAAAGGCTCTTCGTGGAAGATATCAGATTCGCAAGCCGTTAAAAAACACCCTATCCCAATAAAAAGACAAAGTGTCATCCAAGAAAAGCCATTATCCCCGCTAGACATAGCTCAACTTATTTTCGCCCAATGATTCAACTAGCTGGAGATTTTTTCTGAGATTCTCACTATCTACAACTGGCATAAACAACACAACCTTGCCCCCAAGCTGCTGACCATTCTCGACTATCGTCTCTGCCTTGCAATACATGCTTTCCCATCCCATTTCTTTGAAGAACTCAAGCCGTCGGCTATATATGAAAGATGTATCGTCTTTCAGTAACAAGCTCGTCTTACCCAGATATTCGCAAGTTGTTTTTTCTCCGCTACCATCGTGTGTGATCACAAATAGAATACCATCATCAACTGGTTTAGCCTTCAAATTCAAATGAGGTGT
Source organism: Bacteroidota bacterium (assembly GCA_039178745.1). Classification (GTDB taxonomy): domain Bacteria; phylum Bacteroidota; class Bacteroidia; order Chitinophagales; family Saprospiraceae; genus Neolewinella. Next base: position 18,228 of record JBCDFE010000038.1, read on the forward strand.
ATAGGATAGATTTGCAAACCCATTATCGATGATAAAGCCCAGTATGGGTTGTAAGAACATACTCGGAATGGAGAGATTTTCTTCTAGCAATTGCGAATCAATGTCTATCTCGTAAGTAAATTTATTGCTCAAACTGAACCTCTCTACCTCCAGATAAGAGCGAATTAAAGCTATTTCATCATCAAGACTTACGGCAACCTCAGTTGAATTCCTGGCAATGATTCTCAGGATAGAGGCAAAGGTCCCCAGGTAGTTGTAAGATTCGATTTTATCCGAATTCAGGGTACAACTTTGAATCCCTCTCAAGACTTTCAGGATAAATTTAGGATGGATTTGGGATTGGATGGCTTGTAGCTTAGTTTCTGATATTTCCAACTCCTCTTGTGCGCGAGTAGCTCTCTGACGTGACCGCATGACCAATAAAGAGCTGGCAAAAAGTAGAAGAATAAAGGCCGACAGCGAGATATAGTTATTCCGCTGCCGGCTCCAGTTTCTATCGTTACTGAGCTGAACATCTGCTAGTCGCTGGAGCTCTGTTTCTTTTTGTTGTAGCTCTATTTGCTGGCTAAGATATTCGATTTCTCTACTTACTTTTTTACCCGTTTGCCTTTCCTGTTCCTCCAGATAGAGTAGATGGAGCCGATAGGCTTCCTCAAAATCCCCTAGCCCCTCTGCCACGTCTACGCCAAATCTCAGACAATACAGTTTGCCGGCTGCAAAGTGCGCTTTTTCTGCCATCTCACAACCTAGGGCCAAATATTTACCGGCTTCTTCATACGCTTGCTTAGCTAAAAAGGCCTCACATAAATTTAAATACATATATGTGTTTCGCCGATTTACCGTCTCAATATCAGCCGCTGCCATTAGCATGAAGTCAATAGCTCCATCAATATCACCCGATAGCAATTGCGCATAGGCGTAGTTCATTCCAGCAACCTCTGCCAAAGCCGGTAGATTGTGGGTTCGCGTTACATTCAGGGCATGTTCGATTCTTTCCAGATTTACATCAATACTATCGATTTTACCCTCTAGCATACCTTTTACCCCCGTATACATTTCCGATAGCGCTTGAATAGCTGGATTGCCGAGAGAGATGCCCATCTCCATGGCTTCCTTTAGATATTGCTGACCGTTTTCGTAGTCTCCGGAGGAGGTAGAGTTTGTTCCCAAATAAAAGGTAACCCAAGCCAGCATAAGCGAATCCTGTTGCAAATGCGCCAAACGCATTGCCTTCTTTTGTTCCTTCATAGCCTGGGCAGGCTCACCGATAAGCGTGTGGATGCGTCCTTTGGCATTTTTAACTCTAGCTGCCAATCCAAACGCATTGATTTCAACAAGACGATTGTGAATGATGTCGATATGAAAGAAAAGATCGCTTTCGTCTAGAAAACCTGCTCTCCAATTGACTGTGTCTGTAAACCAGTCTTCTACAGTTTGGTGCTCAGGAGGAGATAAGAGAATCGGCAGCAAATCCATTAGTACGCTATCTATATGGGCACCTTCACATGCCGGCCAAACCGATAAATCTTCCAGTAGATCATGAATAGCCACATGCTGGCTTTCGGAGATCGGTGCATCTTGCGAACAAGCTTGAAGACCAAAAATTGTTAAAAGTGGAAGCGCATATCTCCAGGATTTCATCAAGCACATACTCATCGTGCACATTGTAATTCGTTCACATTAAAACTGTTCCTAGATAGAGAACCTCAAACTAGCTCTAGCTCGAAGATAGGCAAATGATCTGGAGCAAAAATGTATATGACATACAAGATTCCAATTACAACAGCCAGCAGATCAATCTACACTAATGCCCCTCCATCTAAAAATGGAAGCTCAATGATCACCCGAGTCCCTGCGGCTTTATTGTGTACGTATAAATCTTCTATCGCAATGCTTGCATATTTATTACCCAATTCCCTTAAGTAAGCCAGTCGCTGTTCGCTATTGTGGGTAGCTATAGATAAATGTCTACTACTCTTCCCTGAGGTATCCAAGCTTTCAGCTGCTTGTCTACCTCGCCCATTATCTGTTACTGTACAACGGATTCCATGCGGTCCAGTAGATTCAAAAACAATAGTAAGCAAGCCTTCCTTATCGATGCCTGCCAGGCCGTGTACCAATGCATTTTCCACAACTGGCTGTATGATCATAGCCGGAATATCTTGACTACAAACTTGCAAATCCTCCTGTATATCGATACGAAAGTCGAAAGCTTCTCTGACACGCATGCGTTCTAAGGTCAGGTAATTGCGAATGAACTCAATTTCCTTCGAGAATTCGATATGCAGATTAGAAGAAAATCCAGTCGAAGTGCGCAGTAGGGAAGCAAATTTGCTCAAGTAGTTAAAAGCCTCCATTTTTTCTGCGCGAAGCACAGCATTCTGGATACCACTGATCGCATTGAACACAAAGTGCGGGTTCATTTGAGATTGGAGCAATTGAAGTTTTGTTTCCGCAGCATTGCGGCGTTCTTCTGCAAGCTGGGTTTTTAGTTTAGCCCGCAGTATCAAGTAAGCAGATAGACCAAGGATGAATAAGATGAGTAAGCCAAGTAGGGTTAAAGTGATTCTACGCCTATATGCCTCGTCCTTTTCCATCTGGGCTCTGTTCAATTGCTCGATCTCAATGTCTTTTTCGCGGAGTTGCAACTCTGTTTCTAAAGATTGTACTTCTCTCCTTGCATCCCTGCCCTCTTGATTGGTGTACAACTCATGATAGCTCAAGTAGCGGTGGTAGGCCTCTTCAAAATTTTCTCTAGCTGCTGCTTGCTTCGACTGTTCGATGGCGCATAACTGAACACCATAGCCGTACTTAATGTCAGTCATCATCTCACAAGCTGTGACTAGAGCGGCGTCTGCTTCTTCCACATCCTTCGCTACACTATATGCGTAATAGCTCAGCAAATGCGCATAGGCCAAATCTAATCGCCTGGGAGCAGGGACCCTATCAATCAGTCCATTCAATATACCGATGGCTTCATAAGGCCTATGATTATAAGTCAAGTAAGAGGCCATTCTAAGCCGAGGTGGTATCTCCAATTGCTCATAACCTCCGCGCCTAGCTGCTTCGTAAGCAGCTTCAGCCAGTAATAGAGCGGTATCGACCTGAAACCTATCGGAAAAGAAAGCAGCAAGATTATACAATGCCATCGACTCTATATCGAGTGAACCGTTAGATTTTGCTATTTCCAGAGATCTATTTAAATATTGCTCGGCCCGTATGGTATCATTGCCGAACACCAATGCAGAGCCCACGCCACACAATGCCTGGGCCATCAGTAGCGAATCTCCTGATTGCAGTGCATGATCAAAGGCCAGATTTTGAGCCTTCAAAGCGTTTGGGTACTCACCATCTAGCAAGTAGATCTCACCTATAGCACCCTGTATTTTAGCCGCTTCCCACAAACGGCCATCAGATAAATTTCGCTCGTAGGCCAGCCTGTATAGCAGCAATAAATTTTCCCGATCGCCATAGACCTCTACCCAATCATCGCTCTTATGATACCACTGTGAAAAAAGCCGATCTGCAGGCGGCGCCATAACAACCTCCATAAGCTCGTCGAGCATACCCACTATCTGATTGGAGTCAAAACGCTCAAGCACTAGGCTTTCAACATTGCTAGAGGGGGAATTAAGGCGTTCCTCTACAGGACCGCTCGTACAGGAGATGGTGCCGACAAGTATATAACCAATCAAAGCCCTCAATGACAGATGGTTTTTAGTTTTTCTAGATAAAGCTAGGCTTGTCATTAGGAAGGCTTGTCATGTATATTCATGATAATTAATCGCTATTGATCGACTTTGGCTCATCACAAAATAAATGGATAAAAAACAATCAGCTCCTGCGATCTATGATTCTCGCACCTTCAGGTAAGCCTGCATTTCATCGGCTACCCAAAGCTGAAAAAAGCAGTAAAAAAGTTGATGATCGTAGTCGCTAAAATCCAGATCTTCTATAGAACTCATGAGCATGAGCTGGCGGATGCTGGTGGTTATGGTCTTATTCCCTTGGTAATCATGGACAAACTGAGCAAGAACTGGAGCGGATCGACCAACAACTTCCAAGTATTCGAAATAAGCCTCGTGTAACGATGGACAATAATAGTGAACGGGTTCTCCATCTTCTGTTTGAAACCCGCAGAGATACGACATGAAAGGAAGTTGATCGGCCAGTTCTTTGCGATCACTGAGCAGTAGCTTTCCATTAAATGGGAATAACGGTAGCATGGGGTCCTGGTCCATAAATTGTATACGCAACTTGCGAGCATGCTGTCTGTACAGATAGGCCAGTGAGGAATCCGCTTCAGAGGGCAGGCGTATTCCGGCCTCAAATTCCTCTTTTATCTGATGTGCGATATGTCCTATTTCATCAGAGAAGTAGTCGGAAAACAAGCTATTCGAATCAATAAATATACTGGGATGAGCAACAACTTCTTGATCCGTTTGTGGTCCCTGCTCTGTAGCGCTCCCCATTCCTCCAATGCTTTCAGGCTGCTTACCACAAGAAAATAAAACAGCCACTAACCCACATACACATACCAACCGAATACTACTCATTGTGTCTTTTTCCATGATCAGGATATAAAGATATAAAATTGGGACTGGTCTGTGTTTGGCAAATAGACTTTCGCAGGTCGATTCATTGCGGGATGATCCGACCTGCGGAAGTCCTAAAAAAAGATCAAGCAAGCTGTCAGACAAAAAGGCTTGCAGTACGCGTAAACCCCAGCGAGTAAAGGCCTATTTAAGCGTTTAAAACCTGGTAAATGCGATGAAAGCGTACATCTTGCTTGTAGTGGCCCTGATGGGTAGCCAATCCTTGATCGGGCAATGCACCAACTTAGTTCCCAATGGGAGTTTCGAGACTTTTTCTGCTCTACCCGATGATGATTGCGATTGGGAATTAGCCATAGGTTGGACCAATGCGAACACAAGCACAGGATGCACGCCAGCGAATGGATCACCAGACTACTTTCATGTTTTAGGCACCGGACCCTTCAGTAGCTTACCCGTAAATAACTTTGCCACGGTAAATCCGATAGAGGGAGATGCCATAATGGGCATTGCTACTTTCATCGATAATTTTGCGAATTTCAGAGAGTATATAGCCATCCAATTGTCCGCACCTCTCATTGTGGGACAAGATTACAGTCTCTCCTTTTACGCTACAGCGGGGGTGGGTACAGACCGATATTTCTCTAATAATCTAGGCGCTAGTTTATCTGTAGGTCCCATCCTTCAAAATATGGGCAATGCCTTCAATTTTGCACCTACCTTTGAAGTCACCACCCTACTAGACAATGAAGACTGGGAGCAGTTCACCTTTACATTTACCGCTACCCAGGCCTTCGATCATTTGACTATTGGCAATTTCAGAAATGACAATCAGACTCTTCTTCAAAGTGATGGTAGCCCAGGCTTTTTTGGCATTGCCTATTATTTTGTAGACGACATCGTCATTACCCAACCCAATACACCAGTAGCGGTAGATCTGGGGCCAGACCAGACAATTTGCCTAGGCAACTCCATCACCCTCGATGCAGGAAACCCAGGAGCGAACTACCTCTGGTCTACGAATGAAACCACCCAAACCATAAATATTTCTGCTTCTGGAACCTACTCTGTCACTGTAGACAACGGATGTAATACAGCTAGCGATGAAATAGTCATCGATGTACTTCCCATAGAAACCCAGACGGTGCATGCTACTTTTTGTGCGGGTGGAAGCTTCGAACTCAATGGGCAAACCTATACCATGGCGGGTACGTATACCCAATTCATTCCCGGAGGTGGGGCCAATGGCTGCGACCTGGAGATAACCATTAATCTGAGTGAAAATTTTTTAGAGACGCAAACCATTAACGACAGCTTTTGCCAGGGGGATTCATATATCCTAAACGGACAAACCTATACCGCAGGAGGAACTTATGTCCAACTGCTGACCGGAGGCGGAACCGATGGATGCGATCTCGAAATCACCCTAAACCTCACCGAAAATCTTTCAGAAACCCAAACCATCGATGATAGCTTCTGCGCAGGACAGTCCTACACCCTCAACGGACAGACTTATACTAGCGCCGGTACATACACTCAAATAATCCCAGGCGGAGCAAGCAATGGGTGCGACTTAGTCATAACCCTCAATCTCTCCGAAAATTTCCTCGAAACGCAAACCATCAACGACAGCTTTTGCCAGGGGGATTCATATACCCTAAACGGACAAACCTATACCGCAGGAGGAACTTATGTCCAGCTGCTGACCGGAGGCGGAACCGATGGATGTGATCTCGAAATCACCCTAAACCTCACTGAAAACACCACCGAAACCCAGACCATAAATGAGTCTTTCTGCCAAGGCGGTGGCTTCGAGCTTAATGGCGAAGCGTATACAGCAGCTGGTACCTACACTCAAGTCCAGCCGGGAGCTGGTAGCAACGGATGCGATTTGGAAATCACCCTAAACCTCTCTGAAAACACCATCGAATCTCAGACCATCAACGAGTCCTTCTGCCAAGGCGGTAGCTTCGAACTCAATGGCGAAGTTTATACCGCAGCTGGTACCTACACTCAAGTCCAGCCGGGAGCCAGTAGCAATGGATGCGATCTCGAAATCACCTTAAACCTCGCTGAAAACGCCGTCGAAACGCAAACCATCAACGAGTCCTTCTGCCAAGGCGGTAGCTTCGAACTCAATGGCGA
>JBCDFE010000039.1:0-24617 GCA_039178745.1 Bacteroidota bacterium
TCTTGTCCGCCTTTTCCAGGCGTAACGCCACCAACCAGATTGGTTCCGTATTCGATCATTTGTTCGGCGTGAAAACTACCTTCTTTTCCAGTAATACCCTGGACTATTATTTTAGAGTCTTTATGTACAAGTACTGCCATGAGTGGTTTTATTTTGGCTGAGGCCTGAGTTTATCTTGAGTATTGGGTCTAATCGTGTTTACTGATTGGGTCGAGATGCTACTGCTCTTCCTCTTCTTCGACAATGATGAAAACATCTTCGTCGTCTTGTTGCATAAAATAGGTTTCCCGGGCAAAGCGCTCTCGCTCTTGGTCCATATTCATTCGCTCCAGCTCGGCAGCTTCAATGTCCACTTCGAGCTGGTCCCGCTTGTCCTCATATCTGATAATAGAATTGCGCAATTGCAGTTGCGAGAATACATTACGCCTATCCAGATAGAGGATGAAAGCCAGAAAAACCAGAGTTGCGATAGCAAACCTCCCCCTCAAAATCGGGGGTAGTTTCTCCCAGGTATTTTTCAGCGACTTCTTTTTTGCTTTAGCCATAGTGGCAAATTAGGGATTAGTCTGGAAATCTGTTTTCTTTTTTTGGACTTCCGCAGGTGGAACGCTCTCGCCAAAGCGGAGTCGCAGCATCGCGAAGACTAAAAGGTCTGAAATGCCCAAGTCCCGGACTGGAAATCCTACAGTAGGTCTTTTCCCGGAAAGTAAGCTACATCACCCAGCTCTTCTTCGATTCTGAGTAGTTGATTGTACTTCGCGATCCGGTCAGATCTGCTGGCCGAGCCCGTTTTGATTTGTCCGGTATTAAGCGCAACGGCCAGATCGGCTATGGTCGTATCTTCGGTTTCTCCAGATCGGTGGCTCATCACCGAGCTAAAGCCAGCACGATCTGCCATGGTGACGGCTTCGATGGTCTCAGTAAGCGAACCGATCTGGTTTACCTTGATCAGAATGCTATTGGCAGAACCTTCGTTTATCCCTCTGGCCAGTCGCTCGGTATTGGTAACAAAGAGATCATCACCAACCAGTTGGCATCGGCTGCCTATGGCTTGGTTGAGTGCAGACCAATTGCCCCAGTCGTCTTCGTCCAGCCCATCCTCTATGCTGAAGATCGGGTACTTATCCACCCATTCGGCCCAGTAGGCGACCATCTCTTCGCCGCTCAGTTTGCGGCCGTCCGATTTGTGGAAGTGGTATACTTTTTCATCGGACTTAAAGAATTCTGAAGCGGCAGCATCCATGGCAATCATAATATCTTCGCCTGGCTTAAAGCCCGCAGCCTCTATCGATTGCAAGACGATCTCGATGGCTTCTTCATTGCTCTTGATGTTGGGGGCAAAACCGCCTTCATCGCCTACGTTTGTGCTGTATCCTTTTTGCTTGAGTACTTTTTTAAGGTGGTGAAAAGTCTCTACCCCCATCTGCAAAGATTCACCGAAAGTATCGGCACCCAGCGGCATGATCATGAATTCCTGAAAGTCGATGCTGTTATCCGCATGGCTGCCACCATTCAGAATATTCATCATGGGTACAGGCATGGTGTGGGCATTCACCCCACCGATGTAACGATACAGCGACTGGCCCAATTCCAGAGCTCCGGCCTTGGCTGCGGCCAGACTTACACCAAGTATGGCATTGGCACCCAAGCTGCTTTTATTGCTCGTTCCGTCTAGCTCTAGCATAGTTTCGTCTAGTCCTCTTTGATCTTGGACCTCCATACCGATCAGGGCTTCGCCTATGACTTCTTCTACGTTGTCGACAGCTTTGCGTACGCCTTTGCCCAGCCAGTTTTCGGCATCCCCATCGCGAAGCTCTACGGCTTCGTACTTGCCTGTGCTGGCTCCACTGGGGACAGCCGCACGGCCCATTGCACCCATCTCGGTGATAACTTCGACTTCTACCGTTGGATTTCCTCTGGAATCGAGAATTTGACGACCTCTGACGTCTATAACTGCGCTCATATAATGGTGGTTTTTTGTGGGTTTATCGGTTTATTTTACGGCTTTTGAGCCTGAAATTCAAGGGTCTTCGCGATGCCTCGAACTCGTTTTGTGAGGGTCTTCGCGATGCTTCCACCTGCGGAAGTCTAAAACGAACTAACGCAAATCGTTTAAGCAAGCATGTCGACGAATTGATCGAACAGATAACGCGAGTCGTGTGGTCCGGGGCCTGCCTCTGGGTGATATTGCACGCTAAAAGCAGGCTTCCCCTTAATGCGTATACCTTCGATGGTATCGTCGTTTAGATTTTTATGCGTGACCTCTACCCGGTCTTCCGCCTCGGCAATGGCTTCAGGGCTGACGCCAAAGCCATGGTTCTGGCTGGTAATTTCGCAGTAGCCGGTCACTAAGTTTTTGACGGGATGGTTGATACCTCTATGGCCGTGGTGCATCTTATAAGTAGGAATGTCGACGGCGCGAGCCAAAATCTGATGCCCCAAACATATACCGAATAGTGGCTTATCGTCTTCCAGCAGATCGCGGACGGTTTCGACTGCATAATCCATAGCACCAGGGTCGCCGGGGCCATTGCTGATGAAGTAACCATCGGGATTCCAATCGCGCAAGGTTTCGGTCGGCGTTTTAGCGGGAAAAACCTTTAAATAGCAATCTCTGGCCAGGAAATTGCGCAAGATGTTTTGTTTGGTACCCAGATCGAGCACCGCTACTTTATGCTTAGCGTTCTCCTCGCCCAAAGTATAAGGCTCTTGGGTAGACACTTGGCTTGATAACTCAAGTCCGGCCATGTCTGGCGCGGCGTCGAGCTGCTTCTTTAGCGCGTCTATGTCGGTCGTCTCGCTCGAAATGATGGCATTCATAGCCCCCTTATCGCGAATATGGCGAACGATGGCCCTCGTATCTATATCACTAATGCCCACCAGGTTCTCCCGGTCGAAGTAGTCTTGAATAGAGGCCGTGGCCTTGTGACGACTAAAAGGAACGGTAAAGTTTTTGCACACCAGCCCTGCTATCTTTATGCTGTTCGATTCTACATCGTCTTCCAGGGTACCATAATTGCCGATATGCGCATTGGTCGTGACTAGGATCTGCCCATAATAGCTGGGATCGGTGAAAACCTCTTGGTAGCCCGTCATTCCAGTATTGAAGCAGATTTCACCAACAGTGGTACCGACTTTACCAGCAGCCTGGCCATGAAAAACGGTGCCGTCTTGAAGAAGTAAGATAGCTGACTGATCGGGCATGGGAGGAAGGGAGTTTGACCTGGCCGCAAAGGTAAGCAATGACAAGGGATTATCTGATTGTATACCAGAGTTATCCCATCAGATTATCGATCTGGCCTCAAGCTCGGCCTTCAGCTGTCCTGCATCTCTGAATTGTACCGACTCCAGGCCCGCTTTCTGTGCTCCTGCTACATTTCGCGCACTATCATCTATAAACAAACAGCCACCAAAATCGCCCAGGGCATACCGATGGCGCAGCAGCTCATAGATGGCAGGATCCGGCTTTTTCATTTTGACTTCTCCAGAAACCATAATATCCTCGAAGAGCTGTAGAAAATCAAAACGCTCCCTGGCCCAGGGGAATAGCTCCGCACTCCAATTGGTCAATGCCAGCAATCGAAACTTCCCGCTTTGGTACAAGGTCTTCAATATTTCTACCGTACCATCGATCGGGCCTGAAAACGACTCTGTCCATCGATCATAGTACATCCTGATCTCTCGCTCCCATTCGGGGTGTTTGGCCACGAGTATCTCCGTTCCCTCTGCCACTGGTCGGCCTCGGTCCTGTTCTTCATTCCACTCCAGATTAGTGATGTGTGTCATGAAGTACTCAACTTCCTCTTCCGTATCAAAGACCTTGCGATATAGCAAACGCGGGTCCCAGCCGATTAGGACATTGCCTAGGTCAAAGATGATGGTGTGGTATGATTTTTTCACCTAAAGCATATTTCAATCACAAATTTGACTCAAAACACTTATTTTCGATCAGAATTTTGATCGAAATGGAAAGAAATGAAATTTCTGAGGTCCAAATAATCGAACGACTAAAGTTCGATAACACTTGGTGGTCGCAAGGTAAAGTACCTGCAATTTACGATAAGATGCAACCGCGTCTGTTCTTCAAAAAGTTTTTTCATCTGGCTTACACATCTAAAGTTCGTAGAGCGATCATCCTCATGGGGCCAAGGCGTGTCGGTAAAACAGTCATGGTTTATCATCAAATATCTGCCCTGATAAGAAATGGTATCGCACCCAAACGCATTCTATATGTAAGTATGGACACCCCTATTTTTTTTGGTTGCAGCCTCGAAGAATTGATGCAGATCTACTTTAAGCTAAATGCAATCGATCCGATTAATGAAGAGTGCTTCATCTTCTTCGATGAAATTCAATATCTAGAAGATTGGGAGATTCATCTTAAAAGCTTGGTTGACTCCTATCACCGTGTTCGCTTTGTAGCTTCAGGATCTGCAGCAGCAGCGCTAAAACTGAAAAGCAGAGAAAGTGGCGCAGGAAGATTTACAGACTTCAACCTACCTCCGCTGACCTTTCATGAATATATCCACCTTCGAGATTTAAACGATCTTATTATTCAAAAAGAAGATTCCTGGAATGATAAATTGATCTCGAAATTTGACACGCGTGACATACAGAGACTAAACAAAGAATTTATCAGATACATCAATTACGGTGGATACCCTGAAGTATCACTTGTTGCCGAAATCGAGAATGACCCTTATAGATATCTCAAAGATGACATCATAGATAAAGTCTTACAAAGGGACCTTCCAGCTCTCTACGGAATTCAAGACATAAAGGAGCTCAATCGCTTGTTCATGACCATTGCCTGGAATACTGGTGGCGAATTCAATTTTGAGGGACTTTCACAAAGCTCAGGGGTATCTACGAATACCATTAAAAAGTACGTGGAGTACCTAGAGACTTCTTTTCTAATAAGACTGGTTTATAGAATAGACCATAATGGGAAAAGATTCAAAAGGCAGATCAACTTTAAAATATATCTCACTAACCCATCGCTTAGAAGCGGGCTCTTCTCACCAGCTGACGTGCTGGATGAAAAATTTGGGAACCTCGTAGAAACCACTATTTATTCCCAATGGTTTAATCGCCCCAATCAGCCATTGTATTACGCCAGGTGGAAAGGTGGAGAGATCGATATTGTCAATCTCAGTAGAAAAGACCTTAAGCCTACTTTTGCTGTTGAAGTAAAATGGTCAGATAGATTTGGATCGAATAAATCCAACCTAAAAAATTTACTCTCTTTCATGAAAAGACACGACCTAGGTCGGGTACTACTTACCAGTAAAAGCACATCGAGCGTACGCACCTTCGATGAGGGAGATGTTGAAATTATGCCCGCTGCCTTGTACTGCTATACAGTGGGCCAAAGATCTCTGGAAGTCTAGCGAAGGTCATCCTCCAGCCTATTCCAGAAAGCTTCGTTCTTTCTCTCCTGCTTCGTCTTCTCGAAGGTATCGCGCGAAAGGAAAGGCGACTGATTTCCTTCGGCCTCCAGGGCCTTTCGCTCTTTACGACGCCGGGCTTCCAACTCGTAGTCTTCGAGCTGATTCTTGAAGAAAAAAGCAGCCATAACGCCGATGATAGCTCCCGCCAAATGGCTTTCCCAACTGATTCCTTCACGACCGGGCAGGACACCCGCAAACATGCTGCCGTAGTAGAAAATGACAATCAGCGATAAGGCGAGTATTCTAAAGTTCCGGCGCACAAACCCGCTTACACTCAAATAAGCCGCGACGGCAAAAACAACACCGCTTGCTCCAATGTGTACACCACGACTTCCAGAGAAAAGCAGCTCCAGGTCGGCAATTAGCCAAGTGAGCGCGCCTGTGCCCAACCACAAAAACGCACCTATGGCTGGCCATCTTTTTGGAAAGAAAAAAATGAGCAGGCCCGTTAGGGTCACCATCGGAAAACTGTTGCTGAGCAAGTGCCCCCAGCCACCGTGAAAGAAGGGTGTGGTCAAAATACCGATTAAGCCTTCAGTATCGCGAGGCCTCAATCCCAATTTAAAACGCAGCGTCCCTCCGAATAGATAAGTATCGATCAGGAACATGACCCAAATCGCCAGGGTCAGCCCGATAGATACGCGGAGCGCGGTACCAAAATTTCGCTTGAGCTTTGACATCGAAACTTAGAACAAAAGTTAGTCACCTAAAGATGACCACTTGGCAGAAATCTTTTTCATTCTACTGGCATTGACACCCAAGTCACTGTGGCCTACGCGCGAAGCCGATCGAAAATGAATGAGTTGCTCTTCTGCCGAAAACAAAAACTCCACATCATCTACAAAGGGTATAGGCCAGGTCGTAAAGGCAAAGTGCATATAGCCGGGCTCTTCGGTCAGCAGTTTAGTGCGGGGCATTTCTCCGATCATGGCCTTGAGCTTTGACTGAGCATCTTCTACTGTGCCGGTAAAAACTAGCGGTCTCATCAACTTTTTCTCCTGATCAGTTTGGGTACTGACGCAGTTGGGGCTATTCGGGCAGGCTTTCAAGGTTCTTTCCATGCTCGTGCTAATGCGCATTTCATCGGCTTTGTTCACATAGCCCAACTCTGGCACCATCTTTTGGCTCTCCATAGCCCACCAAATGTTCAGCACCAGAAAAATCAGAACTAAAAACAGGAATCCTTTAATTAAGCGTCGGACTATTTTCATATTCCCGTTTGGCAAACGCTAAGCGTATCGCCGACGAACCAGCTTAATGAAATTCCTTGCCGTTTCCGCTCTATCTCCTTCAGTCCAATTGTTATTGACCGCCAGTTCGGCTAGCGCTCCCTCTGCCTGGTTAAATGAACTATGCCGGTTGCAATCTGCCAGGAAGTTATTCATCAGCTCCTGATTACCATCAAAAAGCTCATTGGCATATAGCGCCCGGTCTACTATACTCAATGCCTTTGTCAGGTCGGCTATGGGTGTGCGACTCAGCTTATCCGAAAGTTCATTAGAGCTCTTATCTGCAAATAGGGCCTTGACCTTGGCAGGAATGGGGCCACTAGCCCGACTCGGTATATTTGTAGGAGTAGGAGCTGGTGCAGGTGCAGGTACCGGTGCAGGACGGGGTGCAGCCGGAGGCGGTGGTGTCGGTTTGGGTGCAGCTTTAACGACTGGCTCAGGAGGCGGAGCAGGAGCTACGCGAGGCGCGGGCGGAGCCACTGTCTTCGGCGGAGCCTGGGCAATAGGCGCAGAAGTAGCCGTTTTGGCTGCCGCTACGGTCTTAGATGGCTGCTGTTCGTGATAGTGGTCATAGAGCTTGCGCAGATAGTCGAGGACTGTATCGCGCTCTAAGGTCGATATGCCTCTATCATTCTCCAACTGTAGGCTCTTGTGAATGGCCAACAGCCGCTCTATCATCTGTCCGGCTTGTTTACTATCCATACTTATCTATAACTTAGGCCGCGAAGTTAACGTATAATGTTCTTAGAACCTCAATACAGCGGCCAGAGACGAGGCTGGATCGAAGTCATTTGTGGCTCCATGTTCTCCGGCAAAACAGAAGAGCTCATTCGCAGACTTAAACGAGCCAGATTTGCCAATCAGCATGTGGAAGTATATAAACCAGCCGTAGACCGACGCTACGACGAGGAAAAAGTTGTTTCTCACGACAAAAATGCACTCCTGGCGGCACCCATATCTAGGTCCGAAGACCTACTAAAACGCATTGATGAAGGGACTGATGTGGTGGGCATAGACGAAGCGCAGTTTTTTGATGACAGACTTCCGCAGGTAGTCACTCAACTCGCGACCCGTGGCAAGCGCGTCATCATCGCAGGTCTGGATATGGACTACCGTGGAGAACCGTTTGGGCCTATTCCCGATCTGCTGGCCATAGCTGAGTACATCACTAAGGTTCATGCCATTTGCCCACACTGCGGCAACTTGGCCGTTTACTCCTACCGACTCACCGCCGAGTCAGAAACCGTACTGCTGGGTGAAAAAGATCGCTACGAGCCCCGTTGCCGAACTTGTTATACAATGGGGAACATCTTAGCACTTAAATAAAGATAGACTTCACCAGCAACCCATCTTTTCGCAACTCGATTAGTTGTAAACCCGCTCTTTCCTCCATAAATCGAATCTCTTCTCCAATGGGATGAATATAAAAGCTGGTCGGTGGCGAACAATAGACGCTAACCTGACCAAATTGCGCCTGCAAGCCGTAGTGATAATGACCACAGAAGACAGATATGGGCTTTTCCGCTTTTTTCAATTCCTCCATTAGCGCCGTCCAGTTTTGTAGCGGATAGTGCTTGTCCATAAAGCCCGCACCCAGCAGGCAGGGCGGATGATGTATGGCTACTACGGGCTTATCAAGCTCTTCCAGCTTTCGAGCTAGCCAATGTATTTGTTCCTCGTCCAGATAATGTTCGCTGCTGTCTAGAAGCAGCCAATCGTACTCCCCTATTTGTTTGTGCTCAAAAATTGGTCCATCGCCCGATAGCTCAAAATGTTTGCGCATCATCGATCTGGAATCGTGATTTCCAGCAAGCGCCATATAGGGTATGCTCGTTTGATCCAGTTGTTGTCTGACTCTTTTGTATACGGTCTCTTCCGGTTCTTGTGCACAAAAGTCTCCACTCAACAACAGATAATCAGCACCAAGTGACTTGGCCATTTGAAGCGCATTTAGCCATCGACTCTCGTTGTCCAAGCCCTGATACGGGCTGCCATCGGCGGTTAAATGATGATCGGTAAGTTGAGCAATACGCATGTAATGGGGATGAGCGGTATCTGGGGCGCTTCAAAAAGTATTGTTGTTGTCAACAGAACGGCAAGACTGCTTGTTTTCTTTTTGAATCATGACCGCTCTAGTATCAAATAACGCCATTTCTGACGAGAATCTTCACCAAACTCTAGTGGAAGATGATGTAATCATGTTTGACGGGCACTGCAATTTGTGCAATAGCTGGGTACAATGGGTCCTGAAAAGGGACAAAAAAGCGCGATACAAATTTGCCAGTTTACAGTCTGAAATAGGCCAAAAGTTGATTAGCCGCGCGGGGGTAGATCCCGATTCTTTCGACTCTGTGGTCTTGTGGCGCAGCAATAAGATCTGGATAAAAAGCGAGGCCGCCTTACGCATTGCAGCTGGGCTTGGAGGTATTTATCACCTGGCCATGGTTCCACTCATCATCCCTGCTTTTATCAGAAATGCCGTCTACGATTGGATCGCCCGAAATAGATACCGCTGGTTTGGAAGGAGCGAGGAATGCATGCTGCCCAAACCCGAATGGAGGAATCGATTTTTGGACAATTAGCTCCATTCATTTGACGTTTGCTGATAGGCTTTACTATTGTCCGTAATTTCGCGGCCCAATTCATTCGTATGCGTCTTGTACTCAGTTGTTTCTTATCTCTTCTAGCTTGTTCCTTATTTGCTCAGACTGATATTGGTCTAGTGGCCCACTATACCTTCGAAGGCGACTTTACCGACCAAACCGGAGACAGCTCTAATGGTGGTGTGTCTAGTGGAGTTCCCGAATTTGGCTGTGGCGTTATCGGGCAGGCAGTCCAGCTCTTTGGTGGCAATGATTTCATTAGAATTCCAGGAGCGGTCTCCAACAACATCAATAGGGAATTCGATACGGAAGACATTTCTCTGAGTCTGTACTTCAAGTCGGTAGGTTTCAATGGCACCCAGTATTTGATCAGCAAGCGCGATACCAACTGCGCCTTCCAAAACCTATTCTATATCAGGCTTCAACCCCAGCAGCAACTCCTCACGGCTTATCTCCGGGAGGGCAATCAGGAAGTGCGAATAGAACACCGTATTCAGAATACCTACTGCTGGCAGCAAGTTGCTCTGGTCAGAGACAACCGACGCGTCAGACTATACCTGAATGGCGAACAAGTCGGCGAGCAAGGCACAACCTCAAGAGTAGATATTTTCAATACCGGAGAGCTGACCATAGGGTCGAGCAATTGCCTGGGACTGGGCGAAACCGCCTTCGACGGATTGATAGACGAAGTGCGCATTTACAACAGGGCACTCGACAATCAGGAAGTTGAAGCCCTATACGATTTTCCCGACCGAATTCTGACCACTACAGATCGAATCTTCCTCGGAGAAAGCCTTCAAATGGACGTCAATAGCCCTTGCGGTGTAGCTTTTGAGTGGGTCCCGGCAGATGGTATAAGTGACCCGACAATTCTGGAGCCAGAGATTAGCCCGACAACAGCTGGCCGACAGGGTTATGAAATTCGAATTACTGATGCCGAAAGTAGTTGTGTGGCCCGAGACACCTTCAATTTACTGGTCATCGATCCAACTACCCTAGATTGCGGTCGAATTCTCTTGCCTAGTGCTTTCACACCAAACGGTATTGGCCCAGAAGAAAATGAGACTTTCGGCATCAGCAATCCATTTGCAATAGCCGAACTCCTGGGGTTTGAAATCTACGACCGCTGGGGAGGGATCATTTTCTCTACTGCCGATCCTTTTGCACGCTGGGATGGCAGAGCTCGCAACGAAGACGTATCACCCGGAGTCTACCTGTGGAAAGTAGTAGCCATGTGCGAAGGTCAGGAAATTGTACAGTCGGGCAGCGTTACGGTGCTGAGGTAAGGCATAGTCTTGCTTTCCACTTTAAGCATCTGACTGCTCAGGCACCAAGCCCGGAAAGGCTTCTTTCAGTGTTTTTAAGTTGGACTTTTTCAGCAAAAAGAACATCCTTTGGCCAAAGCTGCCTTTGCCATTCAGTTCCAGAAAACCGATATTGAATAGCAACATAAATCTGGCACTGGTCAAAGAAGCTACATCTTCAGACCATCGGTACCTCACCGTTTTAAAATAGTTGGAAACATATATATGCGTATCGTCCGATTCTACGCGCTTCAATGGCCAGCAGATGAGAAATAAGGTTGTCATACCCAAAAAACAAACCGCTACCAGCGCCCACTTGAGCGTTTCTCTGTCTACAATTTCAAAATGCTCTTCTGGTCCCAACCAAGCGTACAAAGTGATGCACCCAACTACTGTGGTATAAAATATGGGTAGAAACAGCTTGAAGAAGAGCGTGGTGTTACTGGATAGCCGGATCAAATTTGATATTTATTCGTGATAAACGCAGAAGACCAGACTAGCGTTCATTGGTTACAATTCTGGACTTCCGCAGGTCGGAATCTTCGGGGAAATGTATCCGTCATACTGCTCCTGCCCAGGCTGCGGTTGGGTTAAGGGTCCTAACTGCTTAGCTGCGCGCGAAGATCGGAATCTTCGGGAAATAAATTCATCCCGCTGCTCGCTCTACAAGAGCTCGCGCGAGGATCGGAATCTTCGGGGAAGATTCCGACCTGCGGAAGTCCAAACTAAAAGAGCGATTTGCCAAAAAGAAACCCGATCAATTGTCACAAGCTTCGATCAATTGCTTGAATCCCGACCGGATTTGCTTAGCCGACTGTAGATCTGGTAGTGCCAGACTGATCTCGTCGGTGTAAGTTTGCTCTTCGGCATCTTCTCTGACCTGAATAATTTCTTCTTTTCGATTGGTCTCGAAGACTACTTCTACTTTCTTACCGCTGATGTCTATTTCGGCAGAACCAGCGGATAGATCGAATAGATTGAACTCGTAAATGATCTCCTTCTCTCTACCCGATTTAGCTCTTTGCCTTACGGTGCACAAGCATTCGTCTGAGAAGGTCACCTCCTGCTCTAAGTCTTCATTATCTACGGCCAGCAAATCGAGCATAGTCGAATTATCTGGGGCCGGGGTCTCGTCTGGACATTCCTTAGCCAGATATTCTATGGCCACCTGCGCGCGCTGGGCCTGAAGCACAGATTCAAAATAGAAAAGCAGATCGTTGTCGTAGTTGCCTTGCTCACCGTCGCTGATCAGACCAATGTATTTGCGATTGTTACTGGTTTCAGCCGACACGGCCATGGCAGCACCCTTTGGTTCCAGCTCGACTTTTCGGCTATCCAGGTCACTGAAATCGAAAGTGTAGCGATTCTCCTCCGATTCCGACCGAGAGTTGTCCGTTTCGTTTACGGTAGTCAGACATGCGGGCTCTATGCTCTGGTCGTATTCGGTCAGGTCTGTGGCCGACAATAGCTGATTCAACTCTTCTAAGGCTGCCGAGGTAGCACTGAAACTCGGCATCTGGCTTTCGTAGGTTTCTTTAGCAACTGGTATAAGTGCACGTACGGCATAGGCAGCCGTTTGACCAGCCTCTACGGAGGGGAAGTAGATGGTCATTTTGTTGATAAAGGATTTATCCTCTTCTTCTACTTCTTCTATGTATTTATTTCGGCTATAGGTAGACAGATTGAGCTCTACATCGGTACCGCGAACCTCGACCTCTACTTCGCTGGGGTTGAGGTGAGCAAAATAAAAACGATACAATACTTCTCCTTTTCTGCCTCCTTCTTCGGTAATGGCGAAGCTAGCCAGTCCACTGGCCGAGTCATCAAAGTCGAGGGCTTGTTCATATCCATCATCTCCATTGGAAAAGGAGGTCACTTGATTTTTCAGAAAGTCCTGTAGACCGCTTATATCTTCGGGTATGTTGATTTGTGCTTCCCAGGCAGCTTCTGTCAGTGGCTGTAGCGCATCCAATATTTTGTAGATGGCTCTTCCGTTCTCAATGTCGGAGGCAATTACGGCACAGTCTTTTTTGTAGCCTTTTAGATCTCCGTCTTCTTCCAGTTTGAAGCTGGCCATATTGCCAGAGCTCATCTTCACTCTGATGCCATCTCGCTCTTCTTCGGCAGAGAAGACGCGGTTTACAAATGCCAAATTGATCTCAAAGCGAGACTCCTTGGTTTTGCGACCTTGTTCGATTTGGGTAAGCACCAGATCATAAGGCTGGTCGCCAAACTCTACAGATTGCTCTATAGTATTCCTGCCAACAAGGATTTCATCTGGCACCATGCTCAGCAATTGCTGCTGCAGCTCAGGTATGGTGGTAGCGGGTTCGAAGTCGTCCTGGGCATTTAGGCTAAGCACCAAGAAGAGTAAGATTGTAGTAAGGAAGGGTTTCATGTCTAGTATTTTGTACATGATAAAATCAGAGAGGGCCGACGATCATGATTTTGATTCATCGGCCCTCAAATTAGTTTGGTCATTTTGACCTTGTGATCAAATAGACTTTTATCGGCCTAGTAGGTATCTAACACCCAGAGAACCGAAGCCCGCTCCGAATCCGTTGCCAAATCCATTGACAAAGAAAGTGGGTATCCAGTCTGCACTAATGGCAATGGGTGTATCTGGGAAGACATATTCGATGCCAACTACACCAGAAATCCCGATGGAGAGAGTACCGTCATCTTCGCCGTCGAAGCCGAAGCCGTCGTCAAAGCTGTAGATGTATACGCCAGCACCACCACCGTAGTACCATTGGAAACCCTCATTGATCTCGTTGTGAATTTGGTAAAGACCAACGACGTTGAATTGTGTCCAGCCGAAACCGAGCACAGTACGAGAGCGATAGCCCACGAATGCCTCAATGGCACTAGTCTCATTGATAAATGTCTTGTAAGATACGGCCAAGGGCACACCGAGGCGCAAACCTACAGCAGACTGGTAAGCCTGAGCATTGACGGTTGAGGTATTGACGAATGCGCCCAAAAGAGCAAGGACGAATAAGTAACGAAGTGTTTTCATAAAAAGGGATTTTGCTTATTTATATGTTGGCAAAATGGGTTTGTTACGTAAAGGTATTCTAAGTTTTGATATGTCGTAACAAAGACAGCGAAATAATCACTGCACAGCCTGGGCAGCATCTACAATACCCCAACCAAAGTTGTTGTCCCTTCCCGGATAGATACTGGCTGCGTTTTTCATCCGGTTCAATACTTGGCTCCGGCTCTGCCCTGGATTGGTTGCCCATACCAAGGCGGCGATTCCTGCTGTAGTAGCGGTCGCTGCGCTAGAGCCACCCACGTAGCTGGGCTGGTTGCCGCTCATGGCCAGTGTCAGACTGGTGCGGCCAGTATCATTCTGACGCTGCATAACGGCTACAAAGTCAACTTGACTACCGTCGTGGCATATATCGCAGCGTTGGAGGTTGCTTCCATCACGGACACCCGTTACAGCCGTCGTATTCCAGCGATTGGCCGGAAAGATGACTCCCCACCAGCTGGTCCAAGTCAGGCTGGTTCCCGCTGCTGCGAAGATCAGTTTACCTCTGTTGTAAGCATAGTCAATGCCATCTCGAACGGTTCCGCTATAGAAAACATCACCTATAGACATACTGATGATTTGAACATCACTTCTATTTCCAGCTAAAATCAGAGCATCTTTCACGCCACGCTTTTCTTTGCTGCCATTGACGACAACATCGCTGGTTGCCCTAACTGATATGAGGTTAGCTTCGTAAGCCACACCTACTGAGCTACCGCCTGTAGAGCGCGGTGCAGCTGCCAGGCCGGCCATTTGGGTACCGTGGCCGCACTGATCGTTGGGTCCGTCGGGATTTGCCCATGGCCACCAGCTACTGACATAAGTGCCGAAGCGACTGTGATAGCGTCCGCCGCTTTGTCCACTAGCGAAACTACCCATCAGCTTTGACTGGTTGGGTGAAGAACCTGTATCGATGATGCAGATGCCAATATTATTCCCACGACTCGTTGTCCAGGCCTGTGGAATATTCATGTGGTAAAAATTCCATGGTACTTTAGCCGATGGAGATACCGTGGTGAAGTCTGCCGAAGGAATGCTGTAGCTGGGTTGAACATCACAACCTGCTCCGCTGCGCAAGCTGACTTCGCGAGGCTCGTAATTACTGGGTTCCAGGTACCTGACCTCCGGTAGACCGCGGAACTCTGCTAGAATCTCTGGAGCCAAAATCTTGACTTCCAGTATGGGAAGAATCCCATCTTCCGGGGCTACGAGTAGCTCCTCCTCTGATAGCGATTGTCCGGTATGGCGTTTAGTGGCTTCCAGGAGGCTTTGTACCAGTTGGTTGCGCGTCTCTAGCCACTGGCCCTCTGTAACGTTTATCTGATGTATCTGCTGATCCAGATTTTCAAAACCTGCTGGTTGGTAACCGAGAGCAGCCTCATGACCACCGTGGGCCATGGCGCTGAATACCATTTCGTCACTGGCTTCATTCCAGTCAAATATTTGGTTGGTACTAAACAGATGGTCCTCAACAGCAGAGTTGATCTCCGCTTTACTCAGGCTGGGGCCTATGGCTTGTGTGATCTCTGAGGTTTCTTCTTCTAACTGTTCTCTTTGACAAGCCGTTAAGCCCAAGCTTAAGACTGCAACAAACAGGAAGGACCTTAGCATAAGAGGTGATTTCATAATGGGAGTTTTCATGTTCTAAAATCGGTTGCTCCTAAAAGGAGTATGTAAGTCTAATTCCAAATCAGCAATAGACTAATCGGGAAAAATCGCTCTAATCTCTCAAAATTTAGCGACTGCTGGAAATAATATTTGTCTTTATAAGCCTTAGCGCAGAGTCAGCTATATGTATCCTTCGGACTTTCGATCTAAACTAAACCCAAATTATTGCAGTTCTCAGGGCAAAGAACTACTATGCCAACCACCCACAGAAAAGTCGGTCTTTATCGATTGCTCTTATTGACTTTTATCGCTGTGCCGGTGGCTAATTACCTCCCCTTTTTGCTAGCCGATGGACGGGCAGAAGCGCGTTTTGCCGACGACAACTTTACCTATGTTCAAGCAGCTGGCTATGCATTCAGTATATGGGGCATCATCTTTATCGGTATGATCTTGTTTGCCTGGGGGCGGCTCAGAAAAAATGCGGAACCTCCTACTGAAGCACTCCATCGGGGTATAAGCTGTCTAATGGTTGCTGGTTTAGCGAGCATTGCATTCGTACCCCTGAGTTTTGGAGACAATCAGTTTATGATTTGGCTAGATATTGCAGTGCATCTCATTGCATTGATCATAGCTAATCAGAGTTTGCAAAAACATTGCCGGATCGTCGAAAGAGGGGATAGCTGGCGCTGGTCTTTCTTTGCACCCAGTGTCTACATGGGCTGGATCAGTGCTGCCTTTGTGATCAGTACGGCCCTGATGCTGGATTATATAGGATTTAATCCGAGCAATCAGGTAGCCATTGCATTGGCTATGATACTCATTGGTACCTTATTTTTTATCGGTCGCCTATTGATCAACCATCAGGATATGATTTACGGACTTACAGTGGCTTGGGCTTTAGTAGCCGTGGGAGTAGAGCAAAGTGCTGTGCCCAGTTTGCAGTACTTGGCTTGGGGCGGAGCTGCGGGTCTCGTGGCAGTTATACTATTCAAAAGTTTTACTGGCTCAAAGCTGCTCTATTGGCGAAATGCCTAATTTAAATGTAGTAGTTTTACGCGTCCATACGTCTTTCAGACATTTGGACGCTTAAAAACCAACACACCACCACATGGCAGTAGACGTACTACTAGGCCTCCAATGGGGAGACGAGGGCAAAGGAAAAATTGTCGATGTACTGGCCCCCCAATACGATTTGATTGCCCGCTTTCAAGGTGGGCCTAACGCTGGCCATACACTGCATTTCGACGGAAATAAATACGTGCTCCATACCATACCCTCGGGGATCTTTCGCCAGGGACTAGCCAATTTGATCGGCAATGGCGTAGTTATCGACCCGGTAACCTTGCAAGGAGAGCTAGACAAATTAGATCAGGCAGGTGTAGATTACAAAGATCGTCTGTTCGTCGCTCGTAAGGCCCACCTCATCTTACCCACACATCGGTTGCTGGATAAAGCCCGCGAGAATGCCAAAGGCAAGCGGAAGATTGGCTCAACGCTAAAAGGTATAGGTCCAACCTATATGGACAAAACCGGGCGAAACGGTATACGAGTGGGAGACATAGAACTGTCCAATTTTAAGCAGCGATACGAGGAACTGAAGGCCAAACACTTGCAACTGGCAGGCCTCTATCCCAGTGTCGAATTCAATTTGGATCAGGAAGAAAATCAGTTTTTCGCAGCTGTAGAACGTCTGACTAAGCTGACCTTAGTCAATGGAGAATATTTTATCAACAAGTATTTGTCAGAGGGAAAGCATATCCTGGCCGAAGGCGCTCAAGGCAGCATGCTCGACATAGATTACGGAACCTATCCTTTTGTAACCAGCTCCAATACAGTTACTGCGGGAGTTTGTACGGGTTTAGGCGTAGCTCCTTCACACATCGGTCGGGTCATAGGCATTACCAAGGCCTACTGTACGCGTGTTGGCAGCGGTCCGTTTCCCACCGAGCAAGAAAATGAAATCGGTGAATACCTGCGCAAAGAAGGAGCTGAATTTGGTGCCACAACCGGACGCCCTCGCCGCTGTGGCTGGATAGACCTCGTACAATTGCGCTATACCATCATGCTCAATGGCGTAACAGAGCTGGTCATCACTAAGATTGATGTGCTCAATCAACTAGCCGAACTTCAGGCGGCAGCTACTTATGAGATAGATGGCCAGCCCAGTAAACAGTTGCCTTACGATCTAGTCAACAATACCTACAATTGCGTATACACAAGTCAACCCGGTTGGCTACAAGACTTGAGCGGCATGGCCGAGTTCGAACATTTACCAAAAAACGCTAAGGACTACATTGCTTATCTGGAGACAGATCTGAATGTGCCGATTAGTATGGTAAGTACCGGACCAGATAGAACGGAGCTAATTACTCGATAATTTGCTGCCGAGCTGAATGAGGCCAATATGACAAGCATATATACACCTCTCCGCTTGTAGTATTTGGTTCTTGTTTTAAGTCATTCTGTTGCAGAAACCGAGGGCATGCTTTCTCATGAATCGCCCTTACTCCCAAGCCACACAAACATTTTTAGGCTCTGTAAAAAAGCGCAGGGCCTCCAGTCCCCCTTCGCGGCCAACGCCAGAACTCTTGGTTCCGCCAAAGGGAGTCCGCAGATCGCGGTGTAGCCAGGTATTGACCCATACGATACCTGCTTCTATAGACTGGCTTAGACGCATAATGCGGTCGACATTGTTGGTCCATAGCGTAGCTGAGAGGCCGTAGGGAGTGCTGTTGGCTAGTGCTAGTGCCTCCGCTTCGTTGGTGAAAGGCATCATAGTGACCACTGGGCCAAATATCTCTTCTTGATTGGTGCGGCAATCCATCGGCAAGCCCTCAATAATCGTGGGAGTAATATACCAACCACCTTCGCCGCCATCGGGGAAAGCCGCATGTCCACCAGTCAGCACGCGCCCACCTTCGGCCTTGGCCAACTCGATATAGGATAGCACTTTCTCGTAGTGCGCCTTAGAGACTATGGCACCCAAATCTACATCAGCATTGGAAGGGTGGCCGACGATGAGTTGTTGTGTCCGATCTATGAAGTCTGCCTTAAAACGATCGTATATCGACGCCTCGACCAACAGCCTCGACCCACACAGACATATCTGACCCTGATTGGCAAAGGAGGAGCGAAGGGTCGTGCGCAACATCTTGTCGTAGTTGCAGTCGGCAAAGATCAGATTGGGATTCTTTCCGCCCATTTCCAGCGATAGCTTTTTGAACATGGGTGCGGCTATTCGGGCTATTTCGCCACCCACACGTGTACTGCCCGTGAACGTAATGGCCTTGATGCCCGGATGGCGGCTTATGGCTGCTCCTACCTGCTCGCCCCTTCCATGTACAATATTCAGCACACCGGGTGGCAGACCGGCTTCGATACAGATTTCTGAGAGCAGGTAGGCCGTCATTGGAGTTACTTCAGAGGGCTTACTGACAACTGTATTACCAACAGCCAGAGCCGGTGCTATCTTCCAGCTGAAGAGGTAAAGCGGCAGGTTCCAGGGCGAGATGGCTCCTATCACGCCCAGCGGCTTGCGCAGGGTGTAGTTGATGGCGCTGGGCATGGCATGAGATTCCGAAGCAAACTGCGTGGCCGCATGGGCAAAGAACCGGAAGTTGGCCGAAGCTCTGGGTATATCGACCTCCCTGGCCAGCCATACGGGCTTACCATTATCTTTAGACTCTGCGGCAGCCAGCACATCCAGCTTGTCTTCGATCAGATCAGCAATCCTTGAGAGCACCTTAGAGCGATCTTCGACCGAGCGCGAAGACCAGTCCGTAAAGGCAGACTGAGCAGCCTGGTAGGCCGCTTCTACATCGGCCACCTCAGAATTGGGCGCCTGAGCATAAATGACCCCGCTGGCCGGTTCGTAAAGGTCGAGATACCGGCCGTTTTGCGCATCGACCAATTCCCCACCAATATAGTTTTTGACGATTTCCGCCGCTGCCATTTGATTCAATTTTTTGCTTTAGATAAATCCAGAGCTACATCTACAATCATATCCTCCTGTCCGCCTACCATCTTTCGCCTGCCCAGCTCTATAAGCAGTTCGCGGGTATCCAGATCGTAAATGCCCGCCGCCTTTTCCGCATGCAGCAAGAAACTGGAATACACCCCGGCAAAACCCAGCGACAAGGTCTCTCTATCTACCCGTACGGGCCGCTGTTGCAAGGGCCTGATCACATCGTCGGCTAGGTCCATCAGGTCCAGCAATTTGGCCCCGTGAGCGACGCCCCGCTTATCGAGGTAGGCAATGAGAATCTCTAGCGGGCAATTGCCCGCACCCGCACCCATACCAGCCAGAGAAGCATCCAGGCGGGTAGCGCCCGCATCCATGGCCACTATGGTATTGGCCACACCCAGGGAGAGGTTGTGGTGGCAGTGAATGCCGATTTCCGTATTTCCGTTTAGGGTCCCTCTAAAGGCATCGATGCGGTCTTTCACTTCCTGCATCAGCAGGGCCCCAGCCGAGTCGGTCACATACACACAGTGGGCACCATAAGATTCCATCAGTTTGGCCTGGGCCGCTAGCCCGGCAGGATCGTTCATGTGGGCCATCATCAGAAATCCCGACACATCCATATCCAGCTTTCGGGCAGCTTCTATGTGCTGTGCAGAAATGTCGGCCTCTGTCGAGTGGGTCGCTATGCGCACCGAACTTACGCCCAGATCCTTGGCTCTCCTCAGATCATCTATAGTGCCGATACCGGGAATGAGTAGCGTCGTTAGCTTGGCATGGGTCAATAGCTCAGCTATACCCTCCAGCCATGCCCAGTCGGTATGCGCCCCAAAGCCATAGTTAAAACTGCCGCCAGACAGGCCATCGCCATGGGCTATTTCTATGGCATCGACCCCGGCACGATCCATGGCCAGGGCAATCTCGCGCACCTGATCTCTGGTGTACTGGTGCTTGAGGGGGTGCATGCCATCTCTCAGAGTGACGTCTTGTAGGTAAACTTCCTGCATGAGTAATTAAGTTGACGATGAGCTCGATGCGCCAAAATGCTGCAGCGCCAGTTTTTCGCCTACGGCCAGGGCAGCGCTGGTCATAATATCGAGATTTCCCGCATAGCTGGGCAAATAGTGTCCGGCGCCCTCCACCTTCAGAAAGACCGAAGTCTTTAGGCCATGGCATTTTCCCAAACCTTCAATGAAGACGGGCTGGTCTTCGGGTATCTGCTCAAACTGTATCTCTTGATTGAGTTGGTAGCCAGGCACATACGACTGCACTTGGGCCACCATATACTCAATACTCGCCCTGATGTCTTCGGGATGACCACCTACACTCAGGGCAAAAACTGTGTCTCGCATGATGATCGGCGGCTCGGCCGGATTCAGAATGATAATGGCCTTGCCCTTTTGGGCACCACCCACAGAGACAATTCCCTTTGAGGTGGTTTCTGTAAACTCGTCGATATTTGCCCGCGTACCCGGCCCAGCAGACTTGCTCGCAATAGAGGCTACGATCTCTCCGTATTGCACCGGAGCCACCTTGTTGATGGCCGCAATAATGGGAATGGTCGCTTGTCCGCCGCAGGTGACCATATTCAGATTTCTCTCGCTGTACAAGCTATCCAGATTGACAGACGGCACCACAAAAGGGCCGATGGCTGCAGGAGTCAGATCGATCATATACTTGTTGGGGAAGGCTTGTACCTTGGCCCAGTTGTAATGATGGGCTTTGGCCGAAGTAGCGTCGAATACAACATCGATATGCGGCCAGTTGGGTCCGGCTATCAGTCCGTCTATACCCGTATCTACAGTATGCACACCTAGCCTTTTGGCCCGGGCCAGCCCCTCGGAGTCGGGATCGATGCCCACCAGCGTATCCATCTCCAGCAGTTCGGTGTGCCTGAGCACCTTGATCATCAGGTCGGTACCGATATTTCCGGAGCCGATGATGGCGACTTTTATCTTCTTATTCATGGATTCTGAGAGTTAGCTCGCCCAGGCCTTCGATCTCGGCGGTAAATCGATCGCCCGCATTCAAATTGACCATGGCCCCCAAGGCACCGGAGAGTACAATATCACCTTTTCGTATCGGCTGTCCCATCTCATACATGGTATTGGCCAGCCAGTGGAGGGCAATCAGGGGAGAGTCCAGGCAGTTACGGCCTATACCCTCAGAAACCAGTTCATCGCGGTTCCAAAAATTCATCTTGCAGCCTAGTAGGTCAATCTGATCTATGGGTACGACCAGGTCCGAGATCATCCAGTGGCTGGCCGAAGCATTGTCGGCTACGGTATCTGTGATTCTTATATCCCAGTTCATTATCCGGCTCCCGACGATTTCTATCGACAGGCAGGCACCTGCCACGGCATCTGTTAACTCTTCCAGGCTCAGATCCGCTGCATCAAGGGCATCCTGCATCACAAAAGCGATCTCTACTTCTGCCTTGCCCTGCATCACTTCGCTCAGCGATATGGCGCCATTAGCTTCGACCCGAGTGTGCTGCCACAGCAAGCCAAAATCCGGCTGGTCCACGCCCAGTTGCTTTTGCACAGCCTCGGAGGTCAAGCCGATCTTCACCCCTTCGATTTGCTCGCCTTTGCGCAGTTGGTATTCGGTATTGTGGGCTTGCACGCGATAGGCCAGAGCCACATCCGTTTCGCCCAGCAAATCGCGCACTGGGGCACAGGGTAGTCCGCTTGCTGCAGCCTGGCGCAACCTTAGCGCAGCCTGTTCTACGACCAGATTGGAGTCCATAAGATGGGGATCTACGGCTTGTAGGCTACAGCCTTGATTTCGATGAGCAGATTGGGATGCGGCAGCTCCTTGACCGCCACCGTCGTCCGGGTAGGTCCAGTGTGGTCAAAAAACTCGCCATATACCTCGTTGTACTCCTTAAAATCCTTCATGTCAACCAAAAAAGTCGTGATGTCGATGATATCGTCCTTGCCCGCATCCATTGCACCCAGCAAAGCGATGATGTTCTCGATCACAGCTCGCGTTTGGGCAGCAATATCCAGCACCCATTCGCCATCGGCATTCTGGGTCGCCCCTACATGCGTATTATCCGGCCTTCGGCTGCTCGTTCCCGACACGTAAATAAAATCACCGACCCGCTTGACGTGCGGATAGTTTCCCAGCGGTTGTGCTTTGTCTTTTAATATTTGGACTTCCGTCATGTGGTTTCTTTTACTCGTTATCGCCAGTAGGCATATTGCTGATTTGGGTCTGGTGATTTGGGCTTTACTTCCTCAAGTAGAGTCATATCACGCTACCTGCAAAGATACCGAGCCCAATCTGTCGAAGCTGGCTCGTATCTCATCTCCTGCATGTATGTAAGAAGCGGCTGTCGCTGCTCCGGCCAGCAAGACGGCACCGCTAGGAATGGTGATCTCGTTTCTGGCCATGATCTTCGACATCTCTACCAGCGCATTCAGTGGGCTGCCGAGTATAGCACTCGAGTTGCCCACTACCCGCTGATCTTCATTGATGACCATCTCCAGATCTATGTCTCCTACCTCATCGCTAAGCGCCTGCCATGCGCCGATTACATAGGCCGAGGAAGAGCAGTTATCGGCCACGACATCTTCCAGAGAGAATTTAAAATCCATATACCTGGAGTCGATCACCTCCAGTGCGCCTGCCATCTGGCTGATGTAATCGCTAATGTTAGCCAGGCTCAATTCCCGGTCTATATCTCGCTCGACCAAGAAGGCGATCTCCGGTTCTACGCGTGGATGAATAAAGCGTTTACTATTCATATTACCGCCATTACCTAAGGCCATGGCATCCGTCAGCCGACCCCAGATGATCTCGTGCACCCCCATTTGCTCCATCTTGGCCTGGCTGGTAAATCCCAGCTTGTAGCCGGTCATCTGCTCGCCCCGACCCAACCTCCTGTCGATCGATATGGCCTGGATCTCATAGGCTTCATCCAGCGAATACTGATCCTGCAAACTCAGTTGCTTGATGGGCCTATGCATCCTGGCTGCATCATCTAATTGGGCCGCTATCTCTGCTTTGGATGGTTTCATAGATTAGGTCAATTCAGTGGGTGAACTTAGGGAAATAATTTCGAGTTTTTAGTTCCGCTGTCGTACTGCCTCGCAAAATCCCCAGGTCTGTTAGGGCACTAGCTGGAAGAGGCTAACAGTGGCAATAGACTTAAATCGTATAGCCTTACATTTGCGCATCTTCATCTATGGACAAGCAAAAGTCTCCCATTCTATACCTCATTCCATCTACGCTGGGCGATAGTGGCTTAGGACCTATCCCGTCCAATGTGATTAGGTGTATCCGTAGTCTCGATGTTTTCATACTCGAAAGCGGCAAGGTCGGCCGCGCCTTTCTCAAACAAGTCGGTCTGGAAAAACCCCTCAACGAATACCGCTACTACGAGCTGAACAAGCATACGCCGGAAGAAGAAGTAGCCAACTTGCTAGATCCCATCCTAAAGGAAGGTCTTGATATTGGCCTACTGAGTGATGCTGGAGCCCCGGGCATAGCAGATCCGGGGGCAGATCTGGTTTGGCATGCGCATAGGCGAGGCATCGTTGTAAGACCTTTGGTTGGGCCTTCGTCAATTTTACTGGCCGTTATGGCGTCGGGTATGAATGGCCAGCGATTTAGCTTTCAGGGGTACCTGAGCGCTAAGCGCAATCAACTGGCCAAGGACTTAAAAAAGCTGGAACGCGAAAGCAAAAACAACCGGGCTACTCAGGTCTGGATAGAAGCACCGTATAGAAACAAAGGCATATTCGATACGGCCATACAGGTTTTAGCACCCACTACCCTGTTCGGTATTGCCTGCGATTTGACCCTAGAGACCGAGCTGGTGCGCACCCACCCCATCATGGAATGGAAGCGCATCAGGCGTCCACCGATCAATAAGCGGCCAACGGTATTTACCTTGCTGGCAAGAGGGTAGAATAAAATTAGTATTGAACGACAGAGTTTGTTTGACTGCCCTCAAGCATATCCTATCGGAGCAGAGTTACTTCTCCTGTCACAATTTCTTTATCGCCATCGGGCATAACGAGCTCGACCTGGTATATGTACACACCTACATTACACATCTGGCCCGACTTGCGACCGTCCCAAATGTAGTGTTGCCCACCCTGAGCAGATGCGTCACCGCCCGAGACGAGATTACCCCATCTGTCATAGATGGCGCGTTGACTAACGCGTACTTCGTCTTGTAAGGGGTAGATCATAAACTCGTCATTCTGGCCATCCTCATTGGGTGAAAAAGCATTGGGCAGGTAAACGGCACTACCGTCTTTTACTAAGATGGAGATGTTGTCGGTAGCCATACAAGCTCGATCATCCACTACTTCTACCGTGTAGACCTGCGATAAGTATGGGCTCAACATAACTTCCAGACAAGCGGGGTCCATACATTCCACTGCAATATCTGGATACCATCTGGCGCTCA
>JBCDFE010000040.1:0-24278 GCA_039178745.1 Bacteroidota bacterium
AGCTCTTGGAGCCGGGCTTGAAAACAAAAGAACAAAATTATTGGGTTGTCTCAAAACCCAGGCCATATTTACCTCCTCTTCGTTCTTTGTCGCCTTAACCTTCCATCTCTGCCGCCTTGTTCCAAAAATTCGAGGTCTAGCACCAGGCCTAGATTGCCTGCGTTGATCTGCCCGCCCCTGCGGCGATCACCTCCCGGACTGGGTATGACCAGATCGGAAATGCGGACACCATGTCGCCTTCTGGCATAGTTTCTCCTGTTCGGATCCCTTCTTCCGTAAAAACCTCTGTCCCAGGGTAAGCCGGTAGCGACCAACTCTGCCTCATTAGATTCCGGATTGTACACCTTCAGCTCACCTCTCGGATTGACCATGTAGCCCATAAAAGTTCCTTGTCCTTGGTGGTTGTGATACCTGGTCACTTCGCGGTCGGCCGGAGAATGGTGATTATATCCATCGGCACCGTGTTCCATACGGCTATGGGTGTGAATATTGCCCGTATTAGTAGCTCCTCTTATCCGCCTTGGCCTTATTTGGACACTACTCGACTGCCTATCGGTCGTCGGTTTGTCGTAAAAGTAATAAGTGCGCCCAGATCGATCGGTTCGTTTGTATAAGCTGGCGCCGTATTCCCAGTTGTCTCTGATGGATTTCTTGTTGTAAATCCTGGAAAAATCTACGGCAGCTTCCATTTCCGTATTGAATCGCTGGTATGGGGCCAAGCCATCCGGATCAGTAAATCTCAATGGGTTATTGAGCACAAAGGCATAAGGATTATGAGCCGGATATTCCTTGGCTAGAGGGTCCTGGCTCAGCCATAGACCAAACTCACCGTCGTAGAATCGGGCACCAAAGTCATACAGTTCTTCGCCCTCGTTGATGGCGGGCTTTCCCGCATAAGCGAATCTACTGATTGGTCTTCGATCCTGTTGATGGATAAGTTCTTCGCCCGTAGGCGCATAGGCAATCATGCTCGTCGCCTCGCCGGTCCAATCGCTGGTCATATCCACTTGCCCGAGTGGGCCAAGATGGTAAAAACTGATGTTGGCTTCGGGAAACTGTCCATAACCTTCGTAGCCGTATCCTGCTTGCAGACTTTCGCGGGTGGGTGCATCTGGGTAGTAGGTTGGTGGTCCTGGTGCTGAGGTTGTATCCGGCTCTTGGTTGGGTCCTGGCCAGCCAATCGGAGCCTGTCCATATTGACCACCAGCTGTAGGTGTCGGAAGGGCTATTCCGGTTTGTTCTGGCTGGCCGTAATAGCCGGGTAGGGTAGGTGGCCCAGGCGGAAGACCCAGATCTGCGTAGTAATTCCAAACAGTCTGTTGCAAGGCCTGAATGCGGGCCGTATAGTTTTGATCACCTGCTGTAAATCCGCGACCAAACCAATAGTAATTGTTGAATTCCCCGGTTCCTCGACGACTGGCTATTCGATCCTCGTCGGCGTAGTAGTGCTTCGTAAAGCCATCTTTATCTACAGTCAAATACCTGCTTGGGTGCGCCCGGAAATTGTCACTGTGATTGATGAAGCCCGACGGTGCCCCATCGGTAAAGACACCACTTTGCCTACCTCTTGATTCGATGACGCGCTCGCCGGTAGCATCGTATGTAAAGTAATAGAGTTCGCCATTATCGCTGTAACTCATCAAACGGTCTTCTTCGTCCCAGCGATTTTGTTCGTAGCGATAACTGCCGTTTTCTCCTGCGTATGCGAGCTGATTGCCGTTATGATCGTAAGTGAACTGGCGCCCGCCTACCTCTGAAAGTCTGTGAGGATAGGATTCGTCGTATCGGTAGTTCCAATTCCTGCTTCGGTTCGAAAGGGTGTCGCCATTTCTAGTTCTGAGTAACTGCTGGCTCTCTATATTATAGGATTGGCCATAAGTCGCTGCGTAGGTGTAGCTTTCGATGTCATTGCTCAGCTGCCAGTCGCCATTGGCAGTTTCCAGTTGATGGAGCTCGTCATAGGTGAACGTCTGACTGGATGCTCCGCCGACACCGGTTGCATTTGGCCCGATCTGTTGGTTGGCAGTGAGGATGTTTCCTTGATTGTCGTAGGTGTACTGCCATTGCTGTAGATCGCCGCTCATACCGGTATGTTGCAGGCTCGACAGCCTCTTTGTATTCGGTGCATAAGTATATTGCTCTCCACTGCCATTTCCGTACTCGCGGCTGAGTAGTTCTCCGAATTCGTTGTAGCGGCTGTTTTGCAAATAATCGTACCGGCGGCCGAATTTTTCACCATAGAAGCCCTCCAGCAAACCGCCAGGCAGATAAGTATACTTCAACTGCTCGCCATCGGGGTATATCATGGTGTTCATCCTGCCCCAGGAGTCGTAGCTCGCTTCACTTATCCAGGTGCGGGCACTGGCTTCGTTGATGAGCAGTGTGCGTATTTCCTTTACGGTATTGCCCACTTCATCAAAAAAGAATTCCTGGCCACCACTGGCATCTTGCCTAAGCCAGATGCGACCAGCGCGATTGAAGGCAGCATCGGGTTCTCCATAACTAATTTCGACCCGGTTTTGGTAATTTTTGGGATAGTCGATCAGCACCAATCTTTCGTAGTCATAGCTGTAGTTGATGGCGAGTGGTTCGTCCTCGTTGAGTGCTATCAAATTTGGTGTTTCCTGCCTGATCATATTGCCTGCCTCATCGTAATGGAAAAAATGCTTACCCGCATTGTAGGGCTTCTCTTCTACAAGTCGGCCCAGTCTGTCGTAGGCAAAGCGATGGCTAAATCCAAAGTGTTCGCGTTCTTCCAGCAGTTCGCTTAAAGCGTTGTAGGATCGGCTCATCCAGACATCAGCTCGGTCACTTACACTTTGATGAGCTTGTAGTCGACCTCGCAAATCGGTGAACTCTGCTGTCTGATTTCCATTCCTATCGCTCAGTTGGGTTCTGAAAGCGAGGCGGCCATCGCGATCAGAATAAATATCGTACGTTTTCTGGCTAATGGAACCGTCTGGGTGCTGGATGCGCAAGGGTCTATCCATGACATCGAAGGTGACGGTAGATGGGGGTTGATTGTCCAGTAAGTTATTGAAGCTGGGACCATTTCCCGGAGGTTCGGTTGTAGCATAATACTCGCGTACGGTACGCCCGAAAGCATCTACTTCTCGGCCACCACTAACGATCAGGACTTCCTGAGCATCCGGGCCTACAGCGACTGGCCTTTTACTTTGCACGATCTCCCCCTCGCCATCAGAGAAGGTGTAATAGGATATATATCGATCTAAAGCCGGATCATATCGGTCCATTTGAGCTATTGGAATTTGGGCGTCAATATCATAACTGAAGAGATAGCTCATGGTGCTATCCAGGGGCAATTGGGCATTAGCTAGCCTGCCTTGGCGGTCAAGCCCATAGCTCGTTGTCTGGCCGTTGATACCGGTATAGCCGGTGGTTGTTCCATAAATATATTCGTAGGCGGTATTGGTCTGATAGCCATGGGCATCGACAATGGAAGTTGCATAAGTGTGGAGCAGAGAGTCATAGCCTATGGTATATTGCATACGCTGACCACGATGATTGGGTGGTCGTATGACCTGAGTCAGGTTGCCGTATTCATCGTAAGCCAGATCGAAAACAACAAAGTCCGTTTCGTCTATCCAGTGCCTGATCTGCTCGTGCTGCCCGCGATCATTGATTTCGGTCTGACTTTGGCGCAGCAATTCGTCACCGCCATACACTTTAGATTGTTGTACCGCTGATGTCAGGTAAATTCCTGCCGGACTAGGGTGATAAACGTACTCATGCAAGAGTCTGTCAGCTATAGTCCCATTGCCGGTGCTGACGGATTCCCTGATGTTGCCTAGACTATCGTACTGGAAGGTAAATCTTTGTTCAAGTCCGGCTATGTCCTCGGCTTCATAAAATCGCTCAGTTCTTTGGGTAAGTAGGGGCCACGCAGCAGCTTGATCACTTAGCAGCTGAACTGGATTGAGCAAATTGTTGGAGAATGGGTCTCTAAGCTCGTATTCATAGGCTACTTCTTTGTACTTATTGCCACTGGCATCTAGCAAGTAGGTGGAAGCGGTTAGTCCCTGGTGGTAAATATGAGCATTCAGATATTCAGTGATCATCTGGCGGTAGGGAGCATCTCCGTTTTCTGTGTCGAGCTGGGTTTCTATGATGCGGCCATATCCCAAAAATTCTCTTTCGTGGCGATCGTGATTGGGCGCTTCGTAGGTAAAAGCCGACCTGCGGAAGTCTGCACCAAAGCCTCCCTCACCATTAAAAACATTCAGTTCACTCATGACCCACTGATCGAGTGGCTGATCATAGCTGCCGGGCTGATGTGCATAGTCGATCTCATAGCGACTGCCCAATGGACCACTAATGGCAGCCAGCTGGTTGGTTCGACCTATGGTGCTTTGTCTGACCCGCAATTCGCTGTCCTCACTGCTGCTGAGCTGATCCAGAAAGCCATCACCATTCACATCGTTGAACTGACTCAAAACCCGACTTACGCCGCGGCCGGTAGATCCGCTGGGATTGACGCAAATCCTCACGAATATGATGTTGATGCAGATGGTGAATGCGGCATTGGCCGATTCGCTGGTCGCATCGCCCTGGTCCAGCTGTCTGTCTAGGGTTGCCCATGGCTGTGTAGGTCCGAGATCCGTTCCCGTATTGAGTCGTACCGACAAGAGATTGCTTTCATCATTGTAGGTGAGAAAATCGGTCAGGCCATCACCATTGATGTCTTGAAGCCCACTACTCATGTGGTTGTCGGTACGAGAAACACTGAATCCGCCACCTATGCTATTGTTGCTGATGTTAATGCCCAGCCCGGCACCAAAATCTTCGCTCACACCACGTCTGACTTCGGCAAAGCCCCAGTTTTCTCTGGCCCCGAATCGGTATCCATAATTCAATGCCACATCACCTCCACGCCAGACTTTGTCGAGCAGCCCATCGCCATTCATATCGAAAAAACTATGCTCAGCCCAATCTTCATCGCTGGTATAAGACCCACTGAGCGAAGCTCCGCCCTCTGCAGACTCATTGGCCGATCTCGCTTTGGCACCTGAACTCTTTACTGTGGCTTTTCCTCTTCTGGTGCGCCTAGTGCTGCCCGCGCCGCCGGATAGCCCAGTATTGCTTGGACCAGAATCGACAAACTTTCCACCTGCAGTTAAGCCAATAGCCTCGCTATACACGCTGTACAAACCCATGCTGTGAGAGAGCGACTGGTCACTCAATCCGCCATAGACCGTGGTGTACTGAATGCGTTCTGGGGAGACCAGATCTGGATACTCGTCACCATTCATGTCCATGACATCAATCAGATTTCGACCTGCATTCCAGGCGCTGCTGGCACCCAGACTGCCCGGACCTGCCGATAGTCCACCGGCCACGGCATTGATTTTGGCTATGCTTTCTATGGCTGGGGCCGACCCACCACCACCTAGATCTGGGGTTAGCAAGATGTCGTCTTCACCCAACCTGGAGCTCTGCTGGTAACCAGGCCCAACCCTGGTGCGATCGTCATAAGCGCGCCAATAGCCAGCTTTTGCGTCGACAACCATAGGCACGAATATCTCGGTAGTCGGGTCTCCACCTAGTCCTTCCAAATCATCAAAAGCATTGGGGTCATCAGGATCTATATCTTCAATATCCTCTAAGTCGCTGGAGTCCACATCGACTTCCGGAAGAACGAGGAACTGTTCAAAAATAGGCGCATTGGCCCGCTCTCTATTGCCGTTGTATACATATTGGCCCCAACCCCGATAGCCGTTACCGAATAAGAGCTCTTCCACATCTGGCTGATGGGCCACCGAAAAGCCAACTTCTGTCCAATTGTCTGGCAAGGTGCCGAGGGCCTGAACTTCGACTCTGACCTCATCAGCTAACCAATCGGCAAGTTCTTCATCAATGCCAGTAAAATCGAAATATAGACTATCGCCAGCCTCGGCCTGAAAGGGGTGGGTGATGGAAAAACCGTCATTCCCGTTGTCTATCGAAAAGGGAATTT
Organism: Bacteroidota bacterium; assembly: GCA_039178745.1. GTDB lineage: Bacteria > Bacteroidota > Bacteroidia > Chitinophagales > Saprospiraceae > Neolewinella. The sequence continues at coordinate 5,975 of JBCDFE010000040.1, forward strand.
GGGCAAGCAGGCTATCTGTTGATTTTATACTCATCCGGAAATTGCCTATAATGTTATTCCCGCCATTTCCAGCTTCCACACCAAATCGCAAACTATACGAGGCAGAATCTGGAGTTTGCCACAATTGAGGTCGGCGTACGGCTTTGGTGAACATGATGAACTCAGGGGCCGGACAGTAACCATATAGTGGCAAACCGGCATCTGAATAAGCTGGTCTGCCGTCTTCAACTTCGGTATAGTAAAAGCTTGGACTCATCTCTACATTTGCCCAGTCTATATTAGACCTGGCAGATGCTCTGAAAGTGAGTGTGGTATTGGTGTCTACCGCTAGCGGATCGATAACAATCAAAGAATCCTCGACTACCATTTCCGGCGGAAAGCTCAAAGCAAAGAAGGGGAGATCAAAAAGTCCCAGGCTATTTCTATAGAAAAACAGAAATACGGTATCGGTGGTACTGGGTTTGCTGAATGGCACCTCGATTCGAATGTCGCCATTGAAGGGAGCATCTACCGATTGGCAACTACTGAGCAGGAAATCCTGAGATGCGCTGAATTTGTTGATAGGCAGGCGATTCGCATCCAAAGCAGAGGTGTCAGCATTTTCGTAATAAATCTCAGGGTCCCAGTCGACCCGGTCATACGCGCCATCGAAAATAGATTGTACTCGGAAGTGCAGATGTTGCCCGGCCAGAACAGCAATATTTTCCAAGCTTAGATTGCGATACTCAAAATCATCGGCAGGGATGGTTTCCGACCAAATAACCTGATTGTCGAGCTGCAGACTTAGCATAACCCCATCGTCGCGGGTGTAGTCCTGGGCTGTTGCGTCACCTTCGTACGGATGTAACCTAACAGGAGCTTGAATACCGATAAGACCAGAGTAAGGTACTTCCCAACGCCTGACTACATCGTGCAGAGGAGCTTGATCGATCAAATCTTCCTGTTCCTGCGGATCTATAGTGACTAGATCCGGATCAGGTGCTGCGCCGGGCACTACAGGGCTGGGCGTATCGCCGCTATCGGTGGTGAAGGTTGGATCTCCATTAGCATCCAGGTGATTGAAATAGACCGTACCTCTAACCACTACGTCTACCAGATAGTCGCCATTGAAGTCACCGAAATAGATGGTGGTTTTACTGCGTTCGGTGGTGTTTTCGTAGCCTGCGAATACCGGGGCTACATTGGCTTCGAATCCGAAGCTGATTTCACTGGATTCTGTTTGACTAAAATCGTTGATTCCGTTGACGGGCCTGATATCGCCAAACTGACCCTCGCCCAAATTGGAGCGATAGACCAACCCATTACTTCTCCTGATCAGCTTATCGGGCCTCCCGTCTCCATTGATGTCTATAAAGGCCAGAAGCCCAGTGGAAGTCGAGCTTCCGCCACCAACAGTACCACCTACGGTATAGTCTTTGGTAGCCGGCGAACCCAAGGGCCCGAAAGTTACGGCCGTACCTACCTGTAGGCTAGTAGACCTGGCTCCACCCAGCGCGCTCACATCACTGCTGAAACCCGGAATGGGATTGATGCCGTCGCCTCTTACATTATCGGACCCGATATTCCAGTTTTCGGCAGAGGTGTAAGGGGATAAATTTCCGTTTCCGTCCGATATATCGTCGTAATAATCGAAACGATAATCGTAATAATCAGCCCCGTCTTGGTCGAAAACGGTGACGGATTCCAGCAGGCTTTGGCTGAATGCGCCAATCCTATATTCCAACGCCCAAGACCTGATGGCTTGGCCATTATAGCTGTGTTCGATTCGCCTCAGCAGATCGGGTTCTACCATCTTAACACCGAGGCGATTGTCCATGCGCACATCGGGTCTGCGTGCCTCGCCCAGTTCCCGATCTCTTATAAAATCTACTCGATACGGCCCGACTTCATCTCGAAATCCGGTATAGGTCAGATGGTCAAGATAGAGCGCATGGCCCACTTCGCTGCTACCCGGTCTGCCTGGATCTGCTTGTCTGAGATAGTGATAATCGATGCGGTTGCCGTGAACATCCCGCTCTTTTACCAAAGCCCATTTTATTTTAGCTCCTCCCGGACCGTCTAAGGTGGCTTCTGTCATTACGCCGATTTCTGGCAAGCCGCCATAGTACTCTGAGGATCCATCCGGAAAGTTGATTTCCCACCAGTAGTTTTGCGGACTATGGCCATGTCTGGTGATTTTTGATAATACATCGGTCTGGCGCAGATAGAAAGTAAGTTCAGAAGTACGCGTTCGTCTCGGTCCTCTATGGGCAACGGGGGCCAGTTGCTGCCCTCGCCACAAATAGGTTTCGGATTCGAAGTCTACCTCATATCTTGGCACACCCCAGCGTGTATCTATAGTGATCGAAGGCACAGATAGATCCCAACCCATGCCCAGCCAACCATTGCCCTCATTACTTTGATAGCTTATGCTCAAATTGGGCTTCATATTTTGCCTACCCGGTGTGAGCAATAAGGGAATTTCGGTATTGGCTCCTCCCTTTTGGCTTGGATTGGGTACACTTGGCAGTTCGACCATAGCAGCCGGATCGGGAGAGAAGGTAGGCAGTTCGAGAGTAGGTAAAAACTCGTCGTCTACTTGTGGGATAGGTGCGTTTTGGCTTTGTACTTCCGCAGGTCGGATACATAAACCAAGCAGCAGCAAGTAGGCACATACTCTAAAAGTCATATTCTTATGGGATGAGGAGGGTTAAGGTCTTTTGATGATTTTCTGCTTGCAATTCGAGTCTGTAGGTGCCGGGTTGGTCTGTATAGCCTTCTACCAAATGATATTTGGACTCTTGAGATTGGATCGTGCTCACCAGCCTTCCTAAGTTGTCAAAAACGTGGATTATCAATGAGTTAGGATATGCTGTTTCGACCCTCACTTGAAAGTGTCCATCTGGACTGGGATTTGGAGAGAGAATGGCAGATTTCCAAAAGTCATCCGACTGGTCTAGCTCAGGTGTATTGAAGCCAAAGCTCAGGTGGAATACCTCGGTTGCATTTGTAGGTCGCTCTATATTCCAGGTAATGATGGCCGTTTCTTCGTCTACACGATGAGGTGGGGTGTATATAATTTCATTTTCTCTAAATTCTCCCGTTCCGGACACATCGACCATCAGACGCCAGTTTTCCATATCTGCTGGTATGCTAAATAAGGATCTGCTGTCTAGTTGTATTTGGAATTCCTGAGTTTGTGGCCATTGCTGCATCTGAATTTGCCAGCGTCTGAATAGTGGTTTGATCTCAAGATTTCTTTCTAGGTCCATTGCCGTTGCTTGGCCATTGTCGCTCCAACTCAAATAGCACAGATCACATGTCAGCTCTCCTGTATTTATCCTGATTAATTGGCCCTGCGGCAGCTGGCTTTGACCTTGTGTTTTATACATCGAACCATCGATATCTCGACCAATTCCAGCCACTCTACTACCGAATTCTCTTCCGATTTCTGCATTCCAGTAGGCTTGTCCTTCAGAGTCCAAATAGTGTCTTGGATCATCTTGTCTGATGGTTAGGCCATGTTTAAGTGCCAGATACGACTCCAGTCGCTGTCGCTCATTGGGTGTCAGAACATGATCGAAGGCGACAAGCTCCAGCAATCGGGCGCTGTTTTCTTCTACTGGAATTCTTGGGTAGGGGTGTGCATGGGCGATTCGCAGCTGTGTCGCATAGGGAGAACCAACAAAAGCTTCAGACTTTCGCCGGTAGAATGTATGCAGAAACACCGATTGGCCCAACTCTCCAGCTTCGTGAGAAAGGTAGTTGAGATCGTCTAATTCGGCTAGCCTTTGGTTGGTCATGGCTATAGCCGCCGTATCTTCGGAACCAAGACTCCAGATTAATTCTTCCGCTACTGATTTACTCTCGTACACCGTGAAAATCTGAAGCTCTTGGAGAATATTTCCCGGCAATACGACCATCTGAGGGGCCTGGTCTATATCGGCCTGATACCAGTAAATAGGTGTAGATATGCCAGCAGGAGACTGGGCAAGAACTGATGCCTGAAACGACATCATCGAGAATAAGCCAATAAGACCAACGCTGCACCTTTTTAGAATAAGTATCATGGATACCTGATTTTAGGGATGGAAAAAACATGCCATTCTACATGCAGAAATGACTAATAGCGCGCAGTTGGAAAATCAATCTGGGAAGGGAATCCACCAACCTATAGTGGTACTTATGCCACTGTAGCGGTTTGGGTTTTCGATAAAGCCGAATCCATTAGACTGAGTTTCCAGAACATCTCTCAGGCCAAGCCGGTATCTGATTTCCAACTGCAGACCAAAATTGAAGTCCACCCCTGCACCCAGCAATAGTTGTATGTCATTGCTACCTCTAAGCACCTCTCGCAAGCTTTGTTGTATTTGCAGGTCCGGCCCCAGTTCGGGCATGTTAGAGCTATAGGTTATAGCATCTGGGGAAACAGCAAAATTGACGGCTAAACCCGCCGCAAAATGAAGGGGCCCCATGGGATGTACCTTGACTTGGGTGCCCAGACTTACGTGTTGATAGCGGAAATTCATCTGGTATTCTAAGCCGAGCTGGTCGGTATAGGAAAACGCACTACCGAAGTCACCGAAGAGAATTTCTGGTTGAATGGCGAGCCTGGAATTGCGAAATCTGTGGTAGAACTGGATACCGCCGATAAAGCCAAGGGTGCGATCGGTGGTCACTTCGTAGGTCTCGGTGGCAAAGACATCAGGTATAATCGTGATGCCTACATCAGATATACTGCCATAAGTCATGCCAGCTTTGAAACCGTAGAAGTATTCGTCATCAGCCGGCTGGGCTAGTAGCATAGCACTATAAGAAACAGATACTGTCAGCAGGAGAATCCGGCGCATCATGGGCGAAGAAATTTGGATGTTTGAATAGATCCAAATGTAGGTGCCCGACCTGCGGAAGTCTAAAAATGTAAGGAGGACAAATGCTGGACATCTCCCCAAATCATGCCAAAATCGCGTTAAACATGGTTAAATCGCTTGGGGCCATCATATCGATTGCAGGTATTCATCAAGGGTTTGGGTTCCTGCTATTGGGAGCTTTTTCTTCAGGCGATATTTGGCTTTGTACAGACTGTCTTGGCTCATGCGCAGCATCTCAATAAGTTCGTTGTTGTTAAGTCCGACTTTGATGAGCGCAGCCATGCGTAGTTCCCTCGAACTCAGTTTGCCATCAGTGACAATCGAGTGCAGGTTTTGCTCAAAGTCGCCATGTACCTGCTCGAAGTAGACCTTGAACGATTGCCAATCTTGCTCTGACCTTTCTTCGCTCTGCAAATTCCTGATCATTTTATCGATGCCTGAGCGGTCATGACTCTTGGTGTTTATTTGCTCGAGTTGTACGCGCAAATCATCGAGTACCTGATTTTTTTGTAGCAAATGGAGGGTGTGTGCACTCAGTTTTTTTTGATGTTCATTGAGCTGGTTTTGCATGATCAGTTTTTCCGTCTTTTGCTCTAGCCGTATTCTTTTGCTTCTTTGGAAGAAAGAGTAGGCCATAAAGGCTACGAGCAAGGTCAGGCCAAGAAGTCCAAAGATCCATGCGCGCTGTCTCAGGCGGCTCATTTGCTGTTCCCTTTCCAGTACGAGTAATTCTGAGGCTTGCCTATCTATTTCCAGTTGTTGTTCTTTGGTCTGATACTCAGCTTCTATCACGGCCAGGCGATCCAGGTTTTCCCGCTCTGTCAAGCTGTCACCGAGTGCTTCATACCGCTCACCATATTCATACGCCAGACGGAAATTTCCTCTATTGGCTGCAACTTTTACCAAGGCCCCCTGAGCCATGCGTTCCAGCAGTAGCAGACCTTTCTGCCTTGCTGGCTCGATCACCCGATCTGCTCTGTTTTGGGCTTTGTCGTACTGACCCATATCTGCTAAAAGATCGGAGGAATAGGCTAGCGCCTGCAATCTGGCATCTAGATCATCTTCGGGGTCGCTGATTTCTAAAAGACGGTCGAAGTGCAGGATGGCCTGATCATTTAGACCTTGCTCTTTCTCCATGATAGCCAGCACACCAAGCGCTTCTATCTCCAGAGGAATAAACTCTGCCGCACGGGTCTCAGTAAGTATGCTGTCCAGGAGTTTGAGGCTAGCTTCGTGTTGCCCCATCAGATTGTGTACGGTTGCCTGATTGATTCTGGCAATTTGTCGGTAATAGTCATCCTGGAAGTGACTATATATATCAGCTGCGGCTTTAAAGCTGGACATACTAGCTGGAAAATCTTCCAACTCCATGTTGGCAAATCCCAACTCCAACTCTGAATCAGCCAGCCAGATGCTATCTGAAATACGCTGGAAGAGCGCTCTTGCTTCCAAGGCTTTTTCGAGACTTCTAGCGTATCGATGCTGCTCGCGATCTATACGGCATAGGGAGAGTAACACTGCACCTTGCCGCTGCGGGTTGCCATCTAAAGCAAATCTATCAGCAGCTAACTGGTAATAATGGTAGGCGCTGTCGTATGCTGCTGCATTGCTGTGGTTTCCGCCTATGTTGTAAAGCATGACACCTTGCAGGCCTGGCCAATCCAGATCCTCATAAATAACCAATGCTTTTCGATAGTTGGCCATAGAACTATCTATCTCCCCTCCCTGCGCCTGTGTGATGCCCAAGCGCTGATAGCCAGTGGCCATACCTTTGGTATAATCGATAGCACGAGACTTGTCGATGATGTCTCTGGCATAGCCCTCGGCAGCTGCCAGGTCATTTCCCGAACTGGCTCTCCACAATTCCACCAAGGTTAAGATGTAATTGGTATCTTTTTCCTCCAGTGTGGACAGATACCTATCCAAACTGTCTAAAGGTGCCCCGTACTGCCCACGAAGCAGCGGTGTGCCAATCAATAGAAAAATAGACCAAAGCAGGGATGAACGCAATACCACGATTCAAAACTAAGGACTAATTATTTATTGCCCTACATTTTTACATTGGCCAGGCCACAAATTTCCTTGACTTCTCTGGTAGTCGCTTGCGCACGCTTTCTTATTTCCGAACTGCTGTATTTGATCTGGGATTTGATGGCTTTGCGGTCGGCTTTTAATTCGACCAGCCGAGTCCTGCATTCGGTACTAATGGCTACTAATCCTTCGGCTACGGCTTCTTTGAGATCGGCGTATTGCAGTTTACCGTCCTGATAGGTAGACATGAGCTGGTCGTGCTCGGCTTCTTTCCCACTGGCGATGAGGAGCCGGAACAAGTTGGCCACCCCGGCACTCATTTCCCCTTGGAGATCTTCTCCGGTATCGGTTACCGCAGAGCGTACTTGTTTGCGTATACGCGCTTCATCGGCAAAGACGTCTATATTGTGCTTGTCGCCTAAGCTGGCACTCATTTTGCGATTCGGATCGGCGGTCGACATGACTTTAGGCACCTGAGTGAACAGAGGTTCTGGCAGGTCGAAATAGTCTTTGCCAGCAAAGTTGTTGAAACGCTCGGCTATATTGCGAGTGAGCTCCAAGTGCTGCTTTTGGTCCTGGCCGACGGGCACATGTGTAGCGCGATAAATCAAGATATCGGCAGCCTGCAAGACGGGATAAGTAAACAAGCCCGCACTCACAAAACCATCGCCCTTACTTCCCGTCTGATCACTTTTGTCTTTAAACTGAGTCATTCGTGTAAGTTGGCCATAACTACTAAAGCAGTTTAAAACCCAGCCCAGCTCCGTATGCTCAGGTACTAAGGATTGTAAGAAGATATTTTCTGCTTTGATGCCACAAGCCAGTAGATTAAAGACCAATTCCCAGCTATTCTCGCGCAACTTTTTTGGCTGAAAAGGCATGGTCATAGCGTGGTAATCTACGACCATATACAGGCAGTCATGTTCTGCTTGTAGGCGCCTCCAGTTCTCTACAGCACCGAAATAGCGTCCAAAATGAAGCTTGCCTGTTGGTTGTATACCCGATAGTATGGTCATGGTCTGGCTCATGCCGCAAAAGTAACTATTTGGATATGTATGTCTTCAGGCAAGCGAGAAGTTGCACTAATTAAATGGGTGGAAACACATACATTCTTGGTGTAAAAAACCTATATTAGCGTTCCCACAACCGATTTAGTGCATCTTTTGCACCACAGTAGAGCTAGCATACTTCATAGAAATTGCACGAGAGTAAAGCGGCATTCTCTTTTTAGTCTGTCGTTTTAGTATTTAGAAGTCGGCAACAGACGGCCAGGATTGAGTCGAAAGAGGGTACATACATACTGACACATTCAACATTTTTTCATTCCGGAGAATGCCTAACCCATGCGGCCCTCCGAAAACAATTTTATTTTATGTTTATAGACTTACTGAGCGCGTTTAAGCGCAGTGGCTCCGTCAAATGGGCGGTTGTCATATGCCTGTTATTCTGCTGTAGTCTGGGCAGTGCCTTTTCACAAAATTGTGATGCAGAAGGCGGAGACCTGGTCTTTGCAGATGACGGATCCGATACTAAAATACTTTGCACGACTGACGGGGTCCCCGATCCGTTGACAGTTACAGTGACGGGAGCAAGCGGTGACAATCAAATCTTCCTGATCACAGATAATTATGGAAATATCCTGGCTAATCAAACCAGTCCGAATTTCGATTTCGAAGGCTTTGATGAAGGGGTATGTTTCATTTTTAACTTGGCTTATTCAGACGATTTCACTGGTGATTTTGATCCGGGTGGAAACTACTGCATGTTCCCCAACGAATGCTTTGACCTCTCCGACTATCTAGTCGTTGTCAAAGATTGCGACTTCGAATTCTGCGAAGAAGAGGGTGGTGATCTCACGATTGCAGGTACAGACGAAACAGCTATTGTCATTTGCGCAGAAGATGGTGAATCCGATGCATTTGACGTAGATCTACAAAATAACGTGAGTACAAATAGTGCTTACTTGATTACGGATTTAGAAGGAAATATCCTGGCATATCCAGCTATGCCTCCTTTTGACCTGGAGAATACAGGCGTGGGTATCTGTCTGGTTTGGCACATCAGTTTCGAAGATGACGTGACTGGTTTGGAAGAAGGTGCCAATGCAGAAGACATCGAAGGCTGCTTCAGTTTGTCAAACTTTATACAAGTAACGCGCTACGTCGCCGAGGCCGGAATGATTAACCTGGCTGGTGGTCATGCGGATACTACCATTTGTGTAGATAATATGGAAGATCCTCTTGCAGTCATTAGGACAGAAGATACAGCCGGTGAATTCTTCACTTTCGTAATTACCGATGCAGAAGGCAACATCTTGGATATTCCAGAAGGCGAAGGCCCATTCGATCTCAATGGTGCAGGACCTGGCACCTGCTTGATTTGGTATCTCGCTTACAACCCAGATATACAAGGACTAGAAGTTGGACAAAATGCGCTGGATCTTTCTGGTTGCTTTGACCTCTCCAACTCGATTACCGTAGAGCGCAACCAGCCCGAAGGCGGTGAAATCCAGTTTGAAAGTGGTAGTACCGATACTACCATCTGTGCTGGCGATGGTGTCCCAGATCCGCTTGACGTTGTTCAGGTGAGTGAGACTTCCGGTAGCAACTTTACTTTTGTCATTACCGATGGCGAGGGCAATATCCTAGACATTCCTAGTGGCAACGGTCCTTTTGATTTGGACGGTGCCGGTGGTGGTACTTGTTTGATTTGGTACTTGGCTTTTGAAGACGGACTTCAAGGCGCGGAAGTCGGACAAAACGCAGGTGATCTGGAGGGCTGTTTTGATTTATCTAACCCGCTTACGGTAGAACGCAATTTCACAGACGGTGGAACCATCGCATTTGCCGATAGCACGGGTGCTGAAATTGGTGATACGATAACCATCTGCGCTGGCGATAGCATTCCCGATCCGCTAGATGTTATTCAGACTGGCGATCCGCAAGGCAGCAACTTTACCTTTGTGATCACTGATGGAGATGCCAACATTCTTGACATCCCAGAAGGTAATGGCCCATTTAACCTGGACGGTGCAGGCGGTGGTACTTGCTTGATCTGGTACCTGGCTTTTGAAGATGGACTTCAGGGTGCAGAAGTCGGTCAAAATGCCGCTAACCTCGAAGGCTGTTTTGATCTGTCTAACCCACTGACCGTGGTTAGGCTCACTGGTGATGAATGTAATGAATGCCCATTTGGAGAGGTGCCTGAAATATCTGTTGATGTAGAGCCCGCCACTGATCCTTGTGAAACGCTCAGGGAATTAACAGTGAATGTATCTGGTCCGATTGAGGCAGATAGTTTTATGTTGGTATTGACTGATTCCAGCGGTATCATCGTAAACGTAGCGAACAATACTTTAGGCCCTGTTGACTTCTCAGTAGGACGAAGGAGAACCGGGTTCGGTGATCCAGAAGAACTACCATTGGACTTTTTCAATGCCAATTTGGAATTCTTCGGTTACACCAGTCCTCCACACAATGTATATTTGGTGGGTTACGGAGAGGATGATTATCCTTTTGGTATAAATGGTTTATTACCTAGAGTTGGTGATGAGGTCTTTTTTACGAACATCCAAGATCTTGACACTGGATGTATCAGTATCTCCGAGCCCATCCCATTCGATGTAGAAAATTGTGTGCCTCCTTGCGATGCCGATGCCGGTACATTGGTAGTCAGCCCGATGAGCGACAGCTGCATCTTCTCCGAAGAGGGTGCTTTCATAGCTGCTGAGGTCAATGTTATGCCTACCGTTCCTGAGGGATATGCTGTGGTATACGTACTCACTACTGGCGATAGTTTGTTGATTATTGGTTCAAGCTTTGATCCCAATTTTGTGGTGCAAGAGCCTGGGTTATACACCATCCATACTTTGGTGATCGATAGTTTTGATCTCAACTTGCTCGACTTCTTACCCCCCGGAGCTACCGGTGGATTTGTGTTTGGTGAGACTATTGAAGGTGGTGGAGAGTTATGTGCCAGTTTATTGGTAGCAGGCGCTCAGTTTGATCTGACGACCTGCGATGGTTTCTGTGATCTACCCGATGCACCACAAATTCTATTTGAGGACGAATCCGATACGCTTTGTATCGACTCTATCGGTCAGCTGTCGGATCTTTCAGTCCTGGCTATAGGGGATCTTCCCGATGACAATTACGGCTTATTCCTTGTAGAAGGAGGCCCTGATGGTGTTGTACTGAATCTTGCAGAGAATACGCTGGGGCCTGTAGACTTCTCCGTGCAAGGCGTCGCTTTCGATTCGTCATTCACCTTCCCCATCTCACCTAACCTAGGTTTTGAGCGTACGTTTACCATTGCTCTCGTTATCTACGACGAGGATTCTAATCCTTATGATTTGTTGGATCGGGGTTGTGACGAACCTTGTAGATTGCCCATTGATTCTCTGGGTGACTGCTTTGTGACTTCCAATTTCCTAACCGTCATCGAAAACAAGTGTGAAGCAGATGCGGGCACGCTTTCTGTAGTGGGTAGCCCTGATGTTTGCCTGGCTGGCGATGGAGCAGAGCTCATAGCAGAAACTGATGTGGCACCCACTTTGCCAGATGAAAACTATACCGTAGTCTACCTCTTGACTTTTGGTGATAGCTTGGTATTACTTGATTCTAATGATGAGCCCGAGTTCTTTGCATTCACAGAAGATGGCCCCGGTTTGTATACGATCCATACATTAGTAATCGATACCAGCGACATAGAAGGCCTATTTGGTTTCTTGAACTCATTCCCAACTCCTACAGGATTTGATGCATTAGAGTATATCGAGTTTACTGGTATTTGTGCAGATCTATTGGTCGCAGGTGCACAATTCAACGCCTTGGATGACTGCGACGGTGAGCTCGTCATCAATGAGGTGAGCAGAGATGGTATCATCGAGTTCTACAATGCATCTCCAGGCATGTTAGACATCAACAATTTCCGTCTTAGCGATGGGGTTGAGAATGTTGCCTTGGGAGATTTGAACCTGGTCTGCGGTAATATGCTAATCGAATCCGGTGGATTTGTCAGTGTACAAACCAACTGGGTAGTCGGCGAAGCAGGGGAGCGAGTCCTTTACACTACTGATGATGATGTCGAATTTATCGACTACGTGACTTGGGGAGATGGATCTATGATCTATACTCAAATGGCCATCGACGCTGGTCTCTGGTCTGAGGGTCTGGAAGTGCAGGCACCTACCGAAGACCGTTCGCTGCAGTATTTCCCTGGTTCCGACAAAGAATGGGACCTGAATGCACCAACCATCTGCGCTCCAAACGAAAGCCCGCTTAGTGCAGGACAGTTGAATGGTCCGGGTGAGTTGTTGGTATTCCCCAACCCCGCATCTGATCAGTTGACTGTAGAGACGAGTGCTTTTATCGGCCAGACTGGCACCCTCCAATTGAGTGACATCAATGGCCGCACCGTTTTGATGCGCGATATGGATCAGCTGAACGGTCGCCTCGAATTGAACCTACCAGCTTTGGCACGTGGTACGTACATGCTGCGCCTAACCAGCGAGCAGGCTATACGCGTGATCAAGCTACAGATACAGTAAGTTTATATTTAGCCTGGTATAGAAGCCAGGCATAGATCAAAGATTTGATCAAATTTATTTTTCTGCGGATCAAAGGGTACGACTCTTTGATCCGCTTTTATTTTAGTCTCCTACCTTTGCAGCATGACAAAAGATGAAGTAAAGCAACGCTCAGAGATAAGAGTAGGCATTGGGTTGGATGAAGAGAAAATGCCTGTTCAGCTCGATTACGCCGGCCAAGGTGAAAGCCCACGTGACTGCAAGGCAGCCCTGCTCAGCTTTTTTGCCAGAGATACCAAAGAGACCATGAAAATCGATCTTTGGACCAAAGACATGCAAATTGTCGAGATGGATCGGTTTTTCTACCAGACACTACGCTCTATGACCGAGACCTATTTTAAGGCCACCCAAAACAAGGATCTCGCCAACGATTTTCAACAATTCGTCTTTTACTTCGGTAGAAAGACCGGCGCCATACCAGAAGAGGGCTGAATTTATTTTAAAGGGAAGGCTTGGAGCAGCATTCAAAATATGATTATCTTTGTGCTGGGCAGCATACATCCAGCTCCCTCTGAATCTCCCCAGGGCGGAAACGCAGCAAGGATACGAGGTCGTAGCGGATGGTATGTTTGCCCACTTTTTATTTGTAGCCTGCAGGTACAAGTCTTTCCATGTCCTATTCTCCAAAAGTATTACCGCTCGAAGGTGTTATCCAGACTTATGCTTGGGGAGGTGACTCGTTTCTGTCTGACCTAACGGGTAAACCCCAGCCTAGGGAAGAAACCTGGGCAGAATGGTGGCTGGGGGCGCATCCTAAAGGACCAGCGGAGACAGCAATGGGGACTCTCGACAAGCTGATCAGTGACCGACCTGCGGAAGTCCTGTCAAAAAAAATAGCTGCCCAATACGAGAATAAACTGCCCTTTTTGTTGAAGGTGTTGGATGTGCAGGATACGCTTTCCATTCAGGTGCACCCGACCATAGCTATGGCCAAAGCAGGCTACGCCAGAGAAGAAGCGGCGGGCCTGGATCGCATGGCGGCAAACCGAAATTATCGCGATCAAAACCACAAGCCAGAACTGGCTATTGCACTGACTGATTTTTACCTCTTGCACGGCTTTAAATCGCTTGATCGCATAGCTGAGACGCTGAAGAATGAACCGGCTTGGGCACCGCTGCTCACCACACTGTCTGACCAAGGTCTGACTGCGCTTTACGATCGGGTAATGTCGGCAAGTGAGGAGCAAATCAAAGCGTGGCTGAGTGCGCTGCGCCAAAGATTAGCTAAAGCCGAAAATCTATCGAAGTCTGAACCGGATTACTGGGCAAAACGAGCATTCGAGCGCTATGGGGCAGACCGAGGCATTTTCTCCATCTATTGGTTAAACTTAGTCAGCCTAAAGCCCGGTGAAGGTATTTTTCAAGCCGCGCGTGTGCCTCATGCCTACCTGTCAGGGGCCTGCGTCGAGCTGATGGCTAATAGCGACAATGTTCTGAGAGGTGGACTCACGCCCAAGCATGTAGACCCACCGGAATTAATGAAGGCGCTCGAATTTTCGGAAACGACGCCCAAGATTCTCTCCGGTACGGCACTCGATTCCGGTTGGAAGGTCTTTGAGACACCCGCCCCCGATTTTAAGCTCTTCAGTGCCAAGGGCAGTAGGGTAGCGGCCCTGCCTTTTCCAGCCGGCCCGGCGATTATGGTCGTTTATGAAGGGCGGGCAATAGTGAAAAATAGCGCGGTGAAACAGAAAGAAAACAAGGGGTCGGTTTTTTTGGAAGGTCAGGACTTCCGCAGGGGGCAAGCTTGCTGGCTACCCCACAATCACGGTGCTGAACTGCATCTGTCTAATGACGCTATAGTGTATCTGGCAACTGTTGGGTAAAGCTGATATTTGCTACCTTTGCGCCTCCAAAATAGAACCACCATGCCATATCTATTTACTTCCGAGTCCGTATCGGAAGGACACCCCGACAAAGTTGCCGATCAGATCAGCGATGCATTAGTCGACCATTTTCTGGCTTTTGACCCCAGCTCCAAAGTCGCTTGTGAAACCCTGGTAACTACCGGCCAGGTCGTACTTGCTGGTGAGGTGAAGTCCTCCACCTATCTGGATGTGCAGAAAATCTCTCGCGAAGTCATTGAACGAATCGGCTACACCAAGTCGGAATATATGTTTGAGGCCAATAGCTGTGGCGTGTTTTCTGCGATACACGAGCAGTCTCCCGATATCAACCAAGGCGTGGAGCGGGCATTGGCCGAAGAACAAGGCGCTGGAGACCAGGGCATGATGTTTGGCTATGCGACTAACGAGACCGACAACTATATGCCGCTGGCACTCGATCTAAGTCACAAGATCTTGCAAGAGTTGGCCGAAATTCGCCGGGAAGGCCAGCAAATGACCTATCTGCGTCCAGATTCCAAGTCTCAGGTCACCATCGAGTACGGAGACGATCACAAACCGATTCGCATAGACTCCATTGTGGTTTCTACTCAGCACGATGATTTTGACCAGGACGATACGATGCTGGCTAAGATTAAGCAAGACGTGATCGATGTTGTGGTGCCGCGTGTCAAAGCCGGCCTAAAACCGAGTCTGCAAGCACTATTTACCGACCAGATTGTCTATCACGTCAATCCAACGGGTAAATTCGTTATCGGTGGCCCTCACGGGGATACCGGACTGACTGGCCGCAAGATCATTGTCGATACTTACGGCGGCAAAGGTGCTCATGGCGGTGGCGCTTTTTCTGGCAAGGATCCCAGTAAGGTAGATCGCTCAGCTGCCTATGCGACTCGCCACATCGCTAAAAATATGGTTGCTGCTGGCGTAGCCGACGAAATGTTGGTGCAGGTGAGCTATGCCATTGGTGTGGCCAGGCCAACGAATATTTACGTGAATACCAATGGCAGCTCCAAGGTGAATATGACCGATGCAGCAATAGCCGAAAAGATCATGGATATCTTTGATATGCGCCCTTATGCTATCGAGCAACGCTTAAAGCTGCGTACGCCTATCTACAGTGAATCAGCGGCTTATGGACACATGGGGCGGGATAGTGAAGTGAAGGTGGTCAGTTTTACGAATGGATCTGGTGAAACCCTGGAAATGGAAGTGGAGACTTTCACCTGGGAAAAACTGGATTTTGTCGATAAGGTGAAAGCTGCCTTTGGTTTATAATTGTTTTCTTGTACCTGGTTCTGGTCAGATACAATAAAACGATTTGAACATCAATGCTTTCCAAATTATATAAGCCTGCTGGGCGAGCGGAGTTATTGGCCACTCACCAAGCTATTATCCCATTTATCCATCGCACACCGGTGCTGACCTGCCAGTCTATCGATGATTTGCTTGGTGCACAGTACTTTTTCAAGTGCGAGAATTTTCAAAAGATCGGTGCATTCAAAATGCGCGGAGGGGCCAGCGCAGCCTTGCGACTAAGTGAGTCTGAACGAGCAAAGGGACTTGCCACACACAGCAGTGGCAATCATGCTCAGGCAGTAGCTAGTTCGGCCAGAGCAATGGGTGTGCCAGCCTATATAGTTATGCCTGTAGATGCACCCAAGGTAAAGGTTGCGGCAGTTCGTGGATATGGGGCCGAGATTACTTTTTGTCCAAATACGCCGGAGGACAGACAGGCCGAGCTGGACAAGGTTGTCGACAGGACGGAGGCAGCCTTTATTCATCCCTTCGATGATTACGGGGTAATAGCTGGCCAGGCCACCGCAGCCATGGAGCTGATCGAGCAAGTCGATGTCAAGCTGGATGCCATTATGTGCCCGGTAGGCGGGGGCGGACTCCTGGCAGGGACAGCTTTGGCGAGTCACTATTTTAGCCCACAGACTCGTGTCATTGCCGGAGAACCCGAGCAGGTAGACGATGCTTACCGCTCGTTTCATTCCGGGCAAGTAGAGCGAAATATCGATAACCGAACTGTGGCTGATGGACTGCGCACGACTCTGAGTAATCGCACACTTGGTATTATACGCGAGCATGTCGACGATATTTGGTTGGTTAGCGAGGCCGAAATTGTCGAGGCCATGCGAATCATCTGGGAGCGTATGAAAATCATCATTGAGCCCAGCTGTGCCGTACCACTAGCTGCGGCTTTTAAGCATAAAGAAGCGCTTTCAGGGCAGCGGATAGGCATCATTTTGACGGGTGGCAATGTTGATGTCAATAAATTGCCTTTTTAAATGGAAGTACAACTCAAGCGAGTAGACGATGCCTACCGATTCGAAATAACCACAGAAGACGGCTTCAAACTGCATACGGATACCAGTGAGGCCATAGGTGGCCACGATACTGCACCCAGACCCATGCAGATGGTTTTAGCCGCAGTGGCCAGTTGTTCTAGTATAGACATTGTGTACTTACTGAACAAGCAGCGTCAGCCGCTAGACGATATCCAGGTAGATGTAAAGGCCGAACGAGCGGAGACAGATCCGAAGGTGTTTACAAAAATACATTTGCATTACCGTTGCTATGGCCAGTTGGATGCCGATAAGGTGGAACGCGCGTGTAGACTGAGCATGGAGAAAATGTGTAGCGTCTCGCTCATGCTAAAAGGAAGTGTCGATATAGAGTGGAGCTATGAGGTAGTGGCCGGCTAATTTATTGATATCATATCTGGAGCTCAGCAAACTAAAGATCGTAGTCTACAGTAATTTGAATGCGGTCCTCGTGCATTCTGAAGCCCCTGGTTTTGCCATTGACCTCCATCATAATGACGTTTGATTGGTCTTCTACGGCCAGGAGAAATTCGTTGTGCAATTTTAGGTTTCGTAAAGTCGGAGGTGCGCCATCGAATGCACAGACTGCTTGGAAGTGGTCTTGTTCAATGGATAGATCTTTTACTGAAATCTCATGCTTCGCACCATTGATGATCCATGATGTTGTCCTGTTCAGATAGTCTTGAAACTCCAGCTGATCGATGCCCTGCCCTTGAATTCCATTGATGTCTTCGTAATCTGCTCGGTCAAAATTGATCTGTAGCCTAAGTCCTTCCGGTGATTCGGATACCCGGAAAACAGCCATGGAGACGTCATGTGCTGGGAGTACGAATAGCAGGCTTACGGAAAAGAATAAAGCTGACATATAGGAATTAATTAATGTAATAGGTCTTGCCCAGATCACCGATTGTTTACAATGACCTTACCCGTGCCAAGATATTCTCCATGGCTGGAAATACTCAGGAAATAGACGCCGGAAGGGATACCCTGGAAGATAAATTCGCCGCTTCCGGTCAGGTGCTGGAGAAGCTGTCCGCTGGTGGAGGTCAGTTGGAGATCATAGAGCCTGTTTGTGGGCGTTTCTACCCAGAATGTACCGGCATTCGGATTCGGGCCTAAGCTGATACCTGCGGAAGTCCAATCCAAAACACTGGTCAGCTCGCCATCGCAGTTCTCATCTACATCATTACCTTCTATTTCTTCGGCTAGTGGGTTGATGTCGGGGTCGTTGTCGTCGCAGTCGTAGCTGTCGATGAAGCCATCTCCGTCCAGGTCTTGTCCAACCAGAGTTGAGTTTCCATTCTCGAAATCCGTACTGACATTGCCTAGCATGCAGCGAGGAATTTGAGGAAAATCTGCAGTTACGACATAGTAGAATTCAAAAGTTTCTTCGCCTTGGCTTGTTGAAACGGTAACCGGTGCGTGAATGCCATTGCACTCATTCAGATCGCCCTTGCCACAAACGTATTCGTAGTCGCGGGTGTACTTGCCGGTATAGGGTCCGCATGGTTCTGAAATGCCGTCGCCGGGTCTGAGTCCTGGTCGCAATTGATAGCTTGGAAGCATTTCCTTCATGTTTCCGTCTTCGTCTGGGCCGAACCGATACAAGACGGGAAAACCGTCAGAGGCCCAACCGACAAGCAGAGGTGTTTCTGGGATTTG